>DASQWR010000190.1:0-7227 GCA_035640155.1 Pseudonocardiaceae bacterium | reverse complement strand
AGATCGAGATCCCCGCGCTCGGGGTCACCTCCGATGTCATGGACCTCGGTTTGCAGCCGGACGGGTCGATGGAAGTACCGCCCGGCGCCTACCCAGCGGGTTGGTACACCGGAGCGCCAACTCCGGGCGAGCTGGGTCCGGCGATCATCGCTGCGCACGTCGACTGGAACGGTGAGCCCGGCGTGTTCCACCAGATCGACCAGTTGGAGCCAGGGGACGACGTGATCGTCCACCGTGAAGATGGCAGCAACGCCATTTTCAAGGTTGATCGCGTAGATCAGTACCCGAAGGACGAGTTCCCCACCGACGCGGTGTACGGGAACATCGATCACGCCGGGCTCCGGCTGATCACCTGTGGCGGGGAGTTCAACGATGATGAGAACAGCTACGTCGACAACATCGTCGTCTACGCCAGTATTACTGGGTCTTCCTCCGGCGAATAGAACCGTGGCACCCCGGGAGGAAGGGGACCGGGCTGGTCGAAGCGCACACATGTTTAGCGCGCCCAGTGCGGGGTCACGCCCGAGTAGTGGCCACCTGGCGGGCCATCCGCGCCAGTTGCTTCGTGTCGATGCCGGGGCGGGCCTCCAGCGCGGCGGCCAGCGGTTCGAGTCGCCGACGGGCCCGGACCGAGCTGATCCTGGCCGCGCTGGTGACCGCGCCGTGCGCCAGCAGCAACCCGCGGGGCTCACCGCCTCGCACGTGGATCGTAGCGAGGACGATGGCAACCTCTTCGGGACTGGCGACCGTGCCTTGTCCACCGTAGGTGCTGGGCGCGCCGTAGGAGAGGCCCATCAGCTCGCGGGGGATGCCAGGCCCTCCGCGATGCGCACCAGCAGGTCGTAGGCCAACACCTTGCGCCCGGCGAGGATTTCGGAGACCTCGGACTGCGACTGCCCGGTGAGGGCCGCGATCGTCCGCTGGGTGACCCCCTCGCCTTTGAGGATCAGGTACAGCGCGGCGATGTCGCGCTCGGCCAGGATCTGGCGCACGTCCTCGCACTCGTACAGTCGAGGGTCTATGGGCGGCGCCGGACCATCACCAGCGCCGCCGCATTGGTGGTCACGCGGACGGTCTGCGTTCAGGTTGTGTGCGTGTCCATAGCTCATCTTCACCGCCTTCTGGTCGATCCCCGTCGCGTGCCAGCACCGATGCAAGATCACCGCTCAGCCCCCTGACCCGGCGAATAACCGCGGCGACGTGGGTCACGGTGTCCGCCTCGAATCCGGCCAGCCACGCGAGGCTCGTGCGCTCGGGCTCGGTGAGCGTGACGCCGGCCGCCGCGTCGAGCAGCTGCGTGAGGCGCGCTTCCTGCCAGGCCGGCAGCTCGGGGGTCGGTAGGTTGCTCATGGGTCGCACCTCGGATGTGCGATCAAGGCCCGTCGGTGGTGTTCACAGCACCCCGACGGGCCGCATGGTGTTTGAACTAGACGATCGTAGGCGAACTATGGCAAGCGCGACAATCGCGGTTTAATGACGGTGATCGCCCGTCATGGTCGGCCGCGTGGTCGCGAAGCTAGTGCCAACAGGCGTGCTCGCCTGCGAACTGGGCGTCGACGTCCGTACGTTGCAGCGGTGGGTCAAGGCAAAGCTGCTCACCCCCGACCTGGTGACCCCCGGCGGGCACATGCGACGGAACGTAGGGCGGGTGCGCGCCGAGCTACAGGCGATGCGCGAGCGTGACGAGTGACCCTCGTTTCTGAAGTGTCACGATGCATGTGTTGCCGAGGGCAGGGCCATGGTCGACCTCGCGCAGCGGGCTCTGGCCAACTGGCCGTGACGGCGGCGCGGGCGCCAGCCGCGCTGGCGGATGCCGCCCGACGTCCCCTTGGGACGCGGGATTACCGCACCGGACGTAGTGCGGTTACCGCCCTGGGCTGACGCCACGGTGGCTCTCTGCGCTCTATCGTCTCTCACCGTGGCGCTCGTGACCGGGCCGCGGGCCAGAACCCTGCTGGCCGACGGCGCGCTGGCCGTTCCACTCGGCGCGATTATGGTCGTGGGCACCCACTTCGCCGCCATGAACTCGCCGGGACGGCCGCCGGACGCGCTCGCCTTCGCGCTCGTCGGGCTCGCGGTCGCGGTGCTGCCGATCCGCCGGCTGCTGCCGTTCGTCGCGCTCACCGTCGCGGTCGTCGTGTGCTCGACCTACCTTGCGCTGGGCTATCCGCACGGCCCGATCCTGCTCGTCATGCCGGTCACCCAGTACACCGTCGGCGTCCGCTTCCCCGTCCGGCGCTCGCTGCCCGCCTATGCCGCGGGCGCCCTCGTCCTCGGCGTCACCGAACTGGTCACCGACTGGTCGCTGTGGACGGCCGAGCTCGCACAGTTCGGCGGCTGGCTCGTGGCCGGGCTAGCGCCATGGGCGATGGGCACGGCCGTGCGGCTGCGCCGCGAGTCGGTGCACGCGGCCCAGGCCGAGCAGCGCCGCGACCGCGAGTACCAGGAACGGCTGCGCACCGCGCAGGACGTCCATGACATCGTGGGTCATGGGCTCGCCGCGATCAGCATGCAGGCCGGCGTCGCGCTGCACGTGCTGGACCGCTCCCCCGAGCAGGCGCGCGAGATGCTGACGTCGATCAAGACGAGCAGTCAGGAGGCCCTCGACGAGCTGCGCGCCACGCTGGCGGTGTTCCGGGCCTCCGGTGACGACGAAGCGCAACGGGCTCCTGCGCCGGGCCTGGACCGGCTGGACGCCCTGGTGCAGCGGACCGTCGAGGCCGGCGTGCCCGCGGATCTGGTCCGCACCGGCGAGCCCGGCAAGCTCCCGGCCAGCGTGGAGCTGACCGCGTACCGGATCGTGCAGGAGTCGCTCACCAACGTGCTGCGCCACGCCGGTCCGGCCACCGCCACCGTGCGGATCGAGCACACTTCCGACGCGCTGATCGTGCAGGTCGACGACACCGGCCGCGGGCCAGGGGGGAGAGACGGAGCGGGTCAGGGCATCACCGGGATGCACGCCCGGGCCGGCGCGGTCGGCGGCACCGTGGTGACGGGACCGGGGCCAGGCGGTGGTTTCCGGGTGCGAGCCCGGCTGCCGGTGGATGGCCGATGATCACGCTGCTGGTGGCCGACGACCAGGCGCTGGTCCGGATGGGGGTGCGGGTGCTGGTCGACGGCGAGCCCGACATCACCCTGGTCGGCGAGGCGACCGACGGTGCCGAGGCGCTGGCGCTGGCCCGCGAGCATCGGCCGGACGTCGTGCTGATGGACATCCGGATGCCGGGCCACGACGGCATCGAGGCACTGCGGGCGATTGCGGCGGATTCGAGGTTGTCGGGAACCCGGGTCATCATGCTGACCACCTTCGAGCTCGACGAGTATGTCTTCGACTCGCTGGCCGAGGGCGCCAGCGGGTTCCTGGTGAAGGGCGGTGACACCGAGGAGCTGCTGCATGCCGTGCGGGTGGTGGCCGCGGGTGAGTCGCTGCTGTCGCCGTCGGTGACCCGGAGGGTGATCGGCGAGTTCGCCACCGGCCCGCGACGCCGGGCGGTGCCACACCCGCAGATCCGCACCCTCACCACCCGCGAGGCCGAGGTCGCCGGGCTGGTCGCCGAGGGCCTGTCGAACGACGAGATCGCCGACCGGCTGTTTCTCAGCCCGGCCACCGTCCGCACCCACGTCAGCCGCGCCATGGTGAAGCTGCACGCCCGCGACCGCGCCCAGCTCGTGGTGTTCGCCGTGCAGTCGGGACTCACCGAGTAGGCCCCCGAAGTAGACGGTACGTCAGCGCGCGTAGCCCAGGAGCCGCTGCCCGGCGGATGCCGCAGGTAGGACGCAACGCTCAGCCTTGCGGGCATGACGATCACCGACAGCCGCCTTGATGCCGGGACCACCATCCTGCGGGCCACCGGACTCACCAAGCGCTACTCCTCGGGCGTGCTCGCCGTCGACGGGGTGGACCTGGCCGTGCACCGCGGGGAGGTGTACGGCTTCCTCGGCCCGAACGGCGCGGGCAAGACGACCACGATGCGGATGCTCCTCGGACTCATCCGCCCGACCTCGGGCACCGTCGACCTGCTCGGCGAGCCGCCCGGGGCACCCGCGGGCCTGGCCAGGGTGGGCGCGCTGGTCGAGTCACCCGGCTTCTACCCGTACCTGTCCGGGCTGGACAACCTGCGCATCCTGGCCCGCTACCGCGGTGTGCCGCGCAGCCAGATCGACGCCATGCTCGACGCTGTCGATCTGTCCGATCGGGCCGGTGACCGCTTCGCCACGTACTCCCTCGGCATGAAGCAACGCCTCGGCGTGGCGTCCGCGTTGCTCGGCGACCCGGAGCTGCTGGTGCTCGACGAGCCCACCAACGGACTCGACCCGGCTGGGATGGCCGACATGCGGACGCTGGTGCGCCGGCTCGGTGCCGAGGGCCGGGCGGTGCTGCTGTCGAGTCACCTGCTCGGCGAGGTCCAGCAGGTCTGCGACCGCGTCGGGGTGATCTCCGGCGGCCGGCTGATTTCCGAGTCGACGGTGGCGGAGCTCCGCGGCCGGGCCGCCCTGGTGGTCGCCGCGACCCCGTTGGACGTTGCCGCCCGCCGCGCGGTGCAGCTGCTGGGTGCCGACCAGGTCCAGGTCGTGGGCGCCGGGCTGCGGCTGACCGCGGGCGAGGACGAGGCCGCGGAGATCAATCGCGAGTTGGTCGCGGCCGGCGTCGAGGTCAGCGAGCTGCGACGCGAGGAACGCAGCCTCGAAGAGGTGTTCCTGGAGATGACCACACGGAAGGGATCGGACAATGATGATCGTCAGGCGACAGCACGTGTGGGCTAGCGCGTCCGCGGAGCTGTTGAAGCTCCGCAAGCGGCCGGCCATCTGGGTACTCGCCGGGGTGTGGCTGGCCCTGCTGGCGTTCTTCGGCTACCTGCTGCCCTACCTCGGCTACCTCACCGGGGACAGCTCGGCGCCCCGCAGCGGCGCGCTGGCTGACACCCTGCCGGCGAACCTGGTGGGCAACGCCGTCGCCGGCTACGCCCTGTTCGGCGGCGCCATCGTGATGATCCTCGGTGCGCTGGTGGCGGGCAGCGAGTACGGCTGGGGCACGATCAAGACCGTCCTCACCCAGCGGCCCGGCCGGGCGTCGGTGTACGCGGGCTCCCTGGTCGCGCTGGCCGCCGCCCTGCTCGCGCTGGTGCTGGTGAGCTTCGGGCTCTCGGCCGTGGCCAGCGCCGTGATCGCGAACGCCGAGTCGCTGCCGCTCACCTGGCCCGCGGCGACCGACGTGCTGACTGGCATCGCTGCGGGCTGGCTGATCCTCGGCATGTGGTGCCTGTTCGGGGTGCTGCTGGGCACCCTCACCCGGGGTACCGCGATGGCAATCGGGCTCGGGCTGGTCTGGGCGCTGGTGGTGGAGAACCTGGTGCGCGCCAGCTCCGCCGTGCTCGACGTGCTGGTAACCGTGCAGCAGGGCCTGCCGGGCGTCAACGCCGGATCGCTGGTGGCGGCGCTCGGCACGCGCGGCGAGGGTCAGGGCGACGGCACGCCCGGAGTCGCCCCGGTCGTGGACGGCACCCAGGCCACCGTCGTGCTGGTCGGCTTCGTGGTCGCGTTCGCCGTGATCGCGGGCCTGCTGCAGGCCCGCCGCGACGTGGTGTGAGGCCGACATCGACCGAGACCGGCGCGCCGACTGCTGCCGGCCGCCCGGGATCGTCGGTGCCGCGCATTAGAGTGCCCCGATGGGGAAACGAAACAAGGAACGGCGGGCAGCGAAGGCGCGCGCGAAGGCCAGAAACTGGCGGCGGCCGAGGCCCGGTGGCGGCGCGGACGCCCGGTCGAGCGCTTCGGACGGGCAGCCGAGCGCTCCGTACGGGCAGGTGCCGCCGTCACAGCTGATCGGGCAAGCGATGCTCGTCGCAGCCGATGCCTATCTCGACGGTGACGAGACGGCCCCGGGCAGTTCTGCCGGTGAGCTTGCGGACATCTTCGAGGATGAGCCGGCAGTGCTCGCCGCCGTGCTGCCTGTCGTCGAGGGCATGGTCACGGCCACGTGGCACGGCGGCTGGCTGCCCTATGACCTGTACCGGACTGCGCGGCGCCGGGAGGGCGGCGCGGTCGTCGCCTACCTGGTCGACGCCATCGCCGCGGAGGGCCGTCAGTACGCCGCGTCGCGGGTGCACGAGCGCTGGCACGATCAGCTGCTGCAGATCGACGCCGTCCTGTGGTGGGAGCCCGGCCGCCCGCACCTCGCGCAGTGGGCGCACCGCCGCGGTGCCGATGTCGCGGGCGCGCTGCGCACCGCGATCGAAGTGCTCGCCCTGCTGCGGTCGTTGCCGGTGCTGCCGCGGACCCTGCCGCTGCCCGGCACCGCGGTCCGCCGCCAGGCGGTGGCGCAGCGCGGCGTCGACCAGAAGGTGCTCACCCGGGTCCGGGCGCTGCTGGCCAAGGCGGAGTCGACCGGGTTCGCGGAGGAGGCCGAGGCGCTCTCGGCCAAGGCGCAGGCGCTGATGGCCCGGCACGCCCTGGAGCGTGCCGTGGTGGAGCAGGCCGACCACCGCGAACCCGAGCCGGCGACCGCCCGGCGGATCTGGCTGGACAACCCGTACGTCGGCGCCAAGGCGCTGGTGGTGGACGCCGTCGCCGCGGCGAACAGGTGCCGCACCGTGCTGTCCGAGAAGCTCGGGTTCATCACCGTGCTCGGTGACGAGATCGACCTGGAGGCCGTGGAACTGCTCACGACGTCCCTGCTGGTGCAGGCTACGAGGGCGATGCTCGCGGCCGGCAGTCAGATCACCCGCCGCGGCCAGTCCCGGACCCGGTCCTACCGCCAGTCCTTCCTGGTCGCCTACGCCGTCCGGATCCGCGAGCGGCTGAGCGACGCGACCGACGAAACGGTCTCGACGATCCGGAAGGAGATGGGCGAGACGGAGCCGGGCGGGGACTCCCGGCTTCTCCCGGTGCTGGCCGCGCGGCAGCGCGTGGTCGACGAGCTGTTCGACGGCCTGTTCCCCGAGCTGGTGCACAAGGCAGTCTCGGTCAGCAACCACGACGGCTACCGGGCCGGCCGGGCGGCAGCCGATCTCGCGATTCTCGACATCAGGCGTCCAGTGGGCGCCGGGTCAGGTGGCTAGCTGCACGAGGCCGAACTCGGCCGGGCTGGCCATCAGCGGGTGGCGGGGCAGCACGCGGACGGTGTAGCCGAGCAGGCCGGCGTGCGGCAGCGGCAGCGTCGCCTCGAAGCGCTCCCCCGCGTCGTCGGCCGCGCTGATGTGCTGCATCGGCACCACCACGGTGTCCCGC
>DASQWR010000189.1:0-14905 GCA_035640155.1 Pseudonocardiaceae bacterium | reverse complement strand
ATGCGGGCTGCACCTGCGTGGTAGCGCTCCTGGTCCGGGGCGACCGGGCAGCGCTCGAGCGACTCGCCACCCGCGGGCAGGTGCGGGCGGTGCACGCCGCGCGGGTCGGCACCCCGCCCCACGGCCTGGCCCTGGCCCCACTGCTTCCCGAGCAGCGGGAGGTGGCCGGTCCGGTGCCCGACGACGGCCCACTACCTAAGGACCCGATATTCCGCGCCGTGAAACCAATCCGACCGACGGGACCCGGGCCGGAGGGTCAGCGTCGCGCCGCACGGCGCTTGCGCAGCCGCCGGCGGATCAGCAGGACCAGTGCGACGACCACCGCGGCCACCACCACGTAGTCGAGCACGGCCGAGTAGCGCTCGACCAGCGCGTACTGGGTGGCGAGGACGTAGCCGCCCATCACCAGCAGGGTGTTCCACAGCCCGCTGCCGAGCAGCGTGAGCACGCTGAACCGCAGCAGCGACATCCGCGACGCCCCGGCTGGCAGTGAGATGAGACTGCGCACGCCGGGCACCAGCCGGCCGGTGAACACCGCAACGCTGCCGTGCCGGTTGAACCACCCGGCGGCGCGCTCGACGTCCTCCCGATCGACCAGCGGCAGGCGGGCGAGCAACGCGGTGGCGCGCCGCTCGCCGAAGCGGGCACCGAGCGCGTAGAGCAGCAGTGCCCCGAGCAGGGCACCCACGGTACTGGCCACCAGGACGCCGAGCAGATCCAGCCGACCCCGGTTGGCGAGGTAACCCGCCAGCGGGAGCACCACCTCGCTGGGGATGGGTGGGAACACCGTCTCGAGCAGGGTCAGCGCCGCGACCCCGATCTCGCCGAGGGAGTCGATGGTGCCGATCACCCATCCGGTGAGCCCTCCGGGACCGTCGGACTGGGCCAGCATGGAGTGGGTGCGCATCGAGCCCAGGCTAGTGGCCGCCTACCTCGACGCCGGTCGACATGCATGGCGTGACGTAAGGGAGCATGCTGATCGTATGGGGCGTACCGCTTCAGGTTCCGACGTCCCGGAGGACGTGCACCGAATCGTCAAGGCGTGGGCCGCCGAGGCAGGAGTGTCGCTCTCGGAGTCTGTGCGCCAGGAGCTGGCCAAAGTCGCGACCCGCCCTCCCCAGGCGGAGCTCGCGCGCAGGCTGCGCTCGCGGACACCGGTGGATCTCGGCGGGATGACCTCAGCCGATGTGACCCGTGAGGTGCGCGACGACGTCGACTGGTAACACCGGTCCAGCTCATGCCGGCTTGGGCCCGGCGGCGCAGCGGTGGCGGGAGCTGCTCACCGCGCGCGCGATCCCGCCCGGCATCCGCGCGGGCGCCCCGGATGACCCGCACCGGCACGACCCGGCGCGGTTCGCCCCGCCCGCCGACCCGCCCGACACGCCGTCGCGGCGGGTGGCGCTCGACCTACTCGGCGCGAGCGGCGGCACGGTCCTGGACGTGGGATGCGGGGGAGGGGCGGCGGCACTCGCGCTGGTGCCGCCCGCGCACCACGTCACCGGCACCGACAGCGCCGCAGACATGCTCGACGCCTTCACCCACGCTTGCCGGGAGCGCGGAGTGGCGCACCGGACCGTCCTGGGTCCGTGGCCGGCCACCGCCGCCGAGGCGGGCACCGCCGACGTCGTGGTGTGTCACCACGTGGGCTACAACACCGCCGACCTCGGGCCGTTCGTGTCCGCGATCGACGCGGCCGCGATGCGCGGTGTCGTGCTCGAACTGCACGCCGAGCACCCGACGTCGTGGATGGACCCGCTGTGGGAGCGGTTCCACGGGCTGCGCCGCGCCCCCGCGGCCACTGCGGACGACGCCGTGGCGGTGCTCGTCGAGCTCGGCATCCGGCCGCAGGTGCGGCGGTGGACCAAGCCGGCCCGCCCCCGCGGTGCCGACGAGGTGGAGCTGACCCGGCGGCGCCTCTGCCTTCCCCAGGACCGGGCCGACGACGTCACGCAGGCGCTGGACGCGCTGCCGCAGGGACCGCGGGAGTTCGTGACGCTGACCTGGGACCGCCCCCAGTGACGCGGCCCGTACCGGCGGACGAGCCCGTGTGGACCGACGTGGAGCCGGCGGGCTCCTCGGCGTGTCGCGCCGAGGCCGCTGCCAGGGCGTTCGGGCGGGTCCGCGAGAACCCGCGCCGACGCGCCGGGAACGGTCGGGTCACCGGGTTAGGGTGACGCGTTCCCGGCAGCCGTCGGCGTCACCGCCCGGCCCGGCGGGTGCCCCAACACCGTTCGGCGAGGAGGTCTCCGCACGTGCCTGGCGACTCGTTCGTCCACCTGCACACTCACACCGAGTTCTCCATGCTCGACGGTGCCGCGCGCCTGGACGACCTGTTCGCCGAGTCGGTCCGGATGGGGATGCCAGCGCTGGCGATGACCGACCACGGCAACGTCTTCGGCGCCTACGAGTTCTGGAAGAAGGCGACCGCGCACGGGATCAAGCCGATCATCGGCATGGAGGGCTACCTGGCGCCGGGCAGCCGCCACGAGCGAAAGCGGGCCGTGCTCACCGGCGGCGGAGCCACCGCGGAGGCGTCGGCCGACAACCCCGGCGAGATGTACACCCACATGACGTTGCTGGCGGAGAACACCGAGGGGATGCACAACCTCTTCCGCCTGGCCAGCCTCGCCAGCCTCGAGGGCTACTACTACAAGCCGCGGATGGACCGCGAGCTGCTGGAGACCTACGGCAAGGGGATCATCGCCACCACCGGGTGCCCGTCCGGTGAGGTGCAGCGGCTGCTGCAGCAGGACAGGTTCGACGCCGCCTGCCAGGCCGCGAGCGACTACCGGGACATCTTCGGCCGCGAGAACTTCTTCTGCGAGCTCATGGACCACGGCATCGAGATCGAGCGCCGGGTGCGCGACGACCTCGTGCGGCTCAAGAAGACCCTCGACCTGCCGGGCCTGGCGACCAACGACCTGCACTACACCTACGCCGAGGACGCCAAGCCGCACGAGGTGCTGCTGTGCGTGCAGACCGGCAAGACGATGTCGGACCCCAACCGGTTCAAGTTCGACGCGCAGGACTTCTACCTCAAGTCCCCGGCGGAGATGCGCCAGCAGTGGGACGGGGAGTTCCCCGAGGCCTGCGACAACACCCTGCTCGTGGCCGAGCGGGTGCACGTCGAGTTCACCGAGGACCAGGACCTGATGCCCCGGTTCCCGGTGCCGGAGGGGGAGACCGAGGCGAGCTGGCTGGTCAAGGAGGTCGAGCGGGGCCTGCATCAGCGGTTCCCCGACGGCGTTCCGGACACCCACCGCTCCCAGGCCGAGTACGAGGTCGGCGTCATCTGCCAGAAGGGCTACCCCGGCTACTTCCTGGTGACCGCCGACCTGGTCCAGTACGCCAGGGACAACGGCATCCGGGTCGGACCGGGCCGCGGAAGTGCCGCGGGCTGCCTGGTGGCCTACGCGATGGGCATCACCGATCTCGACCCGATCCGGCACAAGCTGATCTTCGAACGGTTCCTCAACCCGGAACGGCCGTCCGCGCCCGATATCGACATGGACTTCGACGAGCGCCGGCGCGGCGACATGATCCGCTACGTTACCGAGAAGTACGGCGAGGACCGGATCGCGCAGATCATCACCTACTCCACGATCAAGGCGAAGGCCGCGATCAAGGACTCGGCGCGGGTGCTCTACGGCCAGCCCGGCTACTCGGTGGCCGACCGCATCACCAAAGCGATGCCGTGCGCGGTGATGGGCAAGGACATCCCGCTGTCCGCGATCTTCGACGAGAGCCACAAGCGCTACACCGAGGCCACCGAGGTGCGGGCACTCTACGGTGCCGAGCCGCAGGTGAAGGAGATCATCGACACCGCCCGCGGTCTGGAGGGCCTCAAGCGGCAGTGGGGCGTGCACGCCGCCGGCGTGATCATGTCGAAGGAGCCGCTGATCGACGTCATCCCGATCCAGCGCCGGGAGTCCGACGGCGCCATCATCACCCAGTTCGACATGGGCGCCTGCGAGACGCTCGGGCTGCTCAAGATGGACTTCCTCGGGCTGCGCAACCTCACCGTCATCGATGACGCGCTGCGCAACATCGAGCTCAACGGCAAGGAGCCGCTGGACCTCGACACCCTGGAACTCGGCGACTCGAACGCCTACGAGCTGCTCGCCCGCGGTGACACCCTCGGGGTGTTCCAGCTCGACGGTGGCCCGATGCGCGACCTGCTGCGCCGGATGGTGCCCACCACCTTCGAGGACATCTCCGCGGTCCTCGCGCTGTACCGACCCGGCCCGATGGGCGCGAACGCGCACAACGACTACGCCGACCGCAAGAACGGCCGGCAGGAGGTGCGGCCGATCCACCCGGAGCTGGCCGAGCCGCTCGCGGAGATCCTGGACGAGACCTTCGGGTTGATCGTGTACCAGGAGCAGGTGATGGCGATCGCGCAGAAGGTCGCCGGGTACTCGCTCGGCAAAGCCGACCTGCTGCGCCGCGCGATGGGCAAGAAGAAGAAGGAGATCCTCGACAAGGAGTACGAGGGCTTCAGCGGGGGGATGCGCGACGCTGGCTATTCGCCGGCTGCGGTCAAGACGCTGTGGGACATCCTGATCCCGTTCTCCGACTATGCCTTCAACCGCGCGCACACCGCCGGGTACGGTCTGGTGTCCTACTGGACCGCTTACCTCAAGGCGAACCACCCCGCGGAGTACATGGCTGCGCTGCTCACCAGTGTCCGCGACGACAAGGACAAGGCTGCGGTCTACCTCGCCGAGTGCCGCAAGATGGGCATCACGGTGCTGCCGCCGGACGTCAACTCCTCCGATCGCGACTTCACCCCGGTCGGCACCGACGTCCGCTTCGGCCTCGGAGCCATCCGAAACGTCGGAACCAATGTGGTCGACGCCATCATCCGGGCGCGTGCCGAGAAGGGCACCTTCGCCGACTTCTCCGACTTCCTGCGCAAGGTCGACGCGGTGGCGTGCAACAAGAAGGTCGTCGAGTCGCTGATCAAGGCCGGTGCCTTCGACTCACTGGGCCATGCCCGCAAGGGTCTGCACCTGGTGCACGTCGAGGCGATCGACGCGGTGATGGAGTCCAAGCGGGCCGAGGCGATCGGGCAGTTCGACCTGTTCGGCGGCGAGGACACCGGCGGGGCGGCCGGTGGTTCCCTGGCGGGGATGTTCGACCATGCCGTGCCGACCGAGGAGTGGGAGGGAAAGCACCGCCTCGCGCTCGAGCGGGAGATGCTCGGGCTCTACGTCTCCGGGCACCCGCTGCAGGGGGTCGAGCACGTGCTCGCCAAGCAGGCCGACACCCCGATCGCCTCCATCCTCGACGGCACGGTCACCGATGGTGCGCAGGTGATCGTCGGGGGCATCCTCTGCTCGGTGACCCGGCGGGTGAACAGGAACGGCGAGCCGTGGGCCTCCGCGCAGCTGGAGGACCTCGCGGGCGATATCGAGGTGTTGTTCTTCCCCAAGACCTACTCGGTGGTCGGGGTGAACGTGGCCGAGGATGCGGTCGTGCTGGTCAAGGCGCGGGTCACCAAGCGGGACGACCGCATCTCGCTGATCGCGAATGACCTGGTGGCCCCCGACCTGTCCCGCGCGGGCGCGGTGGTGCCGGTGCGGGTCAGCATGCTCGCGGCGCGCTGCACGCCGGAGCGCGTCGCGCAGCTGAAGGACGTGCTCGCCCGCCACCCGGGCATCCAGGAGGTGCACCTGAGCCTGGTCAACGGCGGACGCATCCACCAGCTGCGCCTGGACGACGGGCTGCGGGTGACGCCGAGCAGTGCACTGATGGGCGACCTCAAGGCACTGCTCGGGCCCAGCTGCCTCAGCTAACTATCTGGGCTCTATTGCGATGATCGTAGGCTCCCGCCATGGGGTTCGAAGCGACAGCCGACCTGCTCGCCGCTGACCGCGCGCACGTATGGCACCCCTACGGGCCCATGCCCGGAGTGGTCGACCCGCTGGTGGTGGAGTCCGCATCGGGGGTGCGGCTGCGGCTCGCCGACGGCCGGGAGCTCGTCGACGGCATGTCGTCCTGGTGGGCGGCGATCCACGGCTATGCCCACCCCGTGCTCGACGCCGCAGCGAGTGACCAGCTCGGCCGGATGAGCCACGTGATGTTCGGGGGGCTCACCCACGAGCCCGCGGTGCGGCTGGCGCACCGGCTGGTGAAGATCACTCCCGGGCCGCTGCAGCACGTGTTCTTCGCCGACTCGGGGTCGGTGTCGGTCGAGGTCGCGATCAAGATGTGCCTGCAGTACTGGCGCTCGCTGGACCGGCCGGGCAAGCACCGGCTGCTCACCTGGCGCGGCGGTTACCACGGCGACACCTTCGGTGCGATGAGCGTCTGCGACCCCGAGGGTGGGATGCACGCCCTGTGGAGCGACGTGCTGGCCCGCCAGGTCTTCGTGCCCCCACCTCCGGTCGAGCTCGACACCGGCTACGCGGGGCTGCTCGCCGACACCGTGGAGCGCCACGCCGGCGAGCTGGCCGCGGTGATCGTCGAGCCGGTGGTGCAGGGTGCCGGCGGCATGCGGTTTCACGACCCGCGCTACCTGCACGTGCTGCGCGAGATCACGGATGCGAACGATGTGCTGCTGGTGTTCGACGAGATCGCCACCGGGTTCGGGCGCACCGGCGAGCTCTTCGCCGCCGATCACGCCGACGTCAGCCCCGACGTGATGTGCGTGGGCAAGGCGCTGACCGGCGGGTACCTCACGATGGCCGCGGTGCTGTGCACCCAGCGGGTCGCCGAGGGCATCTCCCGGGGGGAGGTGCCGGTGCTCGCGCACGGGCCGACGTTCATGGCCAACCCGCTCGCCGCCGCGGTCGCCGGTGCCTCGATCGACCTGCTGCTGGCCCAGGACTGGAGGGCCGAGGTGTGCCGTATCGAGGCGGGGCTGCGGGCCGGGCTCGCGCCGGCGGCGGAGCTGCCCGGCGTCGCCGATGTGCGGGTCCGCGGCGCCATCGGCGTCGTGCAGCTCGACCGCCCGGTCGACATCGCCGCTGCCACCCGGGCGGCCGTCGACGCCGGGGTGTGGCTGCGGCCGTTCCGGGACCTGATCTACACCATGCCGCCCTACGTCACCGGCGACGCCGACCTCGACCTGATCTGCCGGGCGGTGCGCGCCGCGTCCGTGGCAAGAGCGCCTGGCGCTGCTCAGCGTGACTGAGGCCCTCGACGGGCTCGGTAGGACATGCCGCCAGCATGGGGAAGGCCTCCCTACCGGGGCCGATGGGCGGACGTCCGGCGCGGGCGGAGTGGGCGGTTCTGAAGGGGCACACTCATAGCCTGCGGTGGGTATGCGCGGTGTGGGTGGACGGGCGGGAGCTGCTCGCGTCGGCCAGCGACGATCGCACGGGTGCACATCTGGGATCCGGCCACTGGTACCGCTGA
This sequence comes from Pseudonocardiaceae bacterium, assembly GCA_035640155.1. Classification (GTDB taxonomy): domain Bacteria; phylum Actinomycetota; class Actinomycetes; order Mycobacteriales; family Pseudonocardiaceae; genus JALYQB01. Next base: position 7,543 of record DASQWR010000189.1, on the reverse strand, counting down.
GCGTACCCTGAGCGGGCACCCAACTTGGTGTGGGGGGTGTAAAGGGACCGGTGCTACTCCCGCGGATGCTGCGGGCGTCCGGCCAGCTCGCGGCGACCCTGGACCTCCGCGCCGTCCTCGCCGAGTTTCTCCGCGTCACCGTTCCGCGCGGCCTCGAGCGCCTCGGTCTGCTCTCGGGGATCGGGGCGGAAGAGCGACCCCGGCACCGGGCTACCCGCAGATCCCAGCTTGTTCATCTTCTTGGGGACCGACGCACCCTGGTACTCCAGCGGGATGGCGTGTCCATGGGTGTCCACGCCACCGAGGGGCTGGTGCACCTCGATGAACTCACCGTGCGGCAGCCGTTTGATGATGCCGGTCTCCACACCGTGCTCGAGCACCTCGCGGTCCGCCCGCTGGAGCCCGATGCAGATCCGGTAGGTGATGTAGTACGCCAGCGGAGGCAGCAGCAGGATGCCGATCCGGCCCGCCCACGTCGTCGCGTTGAGCGAGATGTCGAACACGTAGGCGATGACGTCGTTGCCACCCGACATCAGCAGCAGCGTCATGAAGGTGATGGCCATCATGCCCAGGGACGTGCGTACCGGAACGTCGCGGGGTCGCTGTAGCAGGTTGTGTGCCGCCGTGTCCTTGGTCAGCTTCCGTTCGAGGGCGGGATAGCCCGCGGCCAGCCCGAACATGATCAGCGGAATCACCACGGTCGGCCAGAAGGACGCCGGGATCATGTAGTCGCCGAGGTAGAGCTCCCATGCCGGCCAGAGCCGCGTCGAGCCGTCGAGCCAGCCCACGTACCAGTCCGGCTGGGAGGCTGCGGAGACCTGCGCGGGGGTATAAGGACCGAAGTTCCACACCGGGTTGATCTGGAACAACCCAGCCATGATCATCGTGATGCCGGTGGTCACCGCGAAGAACCCGCCGCCCTTCAACGCGAAGATCGGCAGGATCCGCACGCCGACGACGTTGTTCTCGGTCCGACCGGGACCGGGGAACTGGGTGTGCTTCTGGTACCACACCAGGCCCAGGTGCACCGCGATGAGGGCGAGCAGGATGCCCGGGATCACCAGCACGTGCACGATGAAGAACCGCGGGATGATCTCGGTGCCCGGGAACTCGCCACCGAAGATCGCCCAGTGCGTCCAGGTCCCGATCACCGGGATCGACATGATGATCGCCGAGATGATCCGCAGGCCGGTGCCGGAGAGCAGGTCGTCGGGCAGCGAGTAGCCGGTGAGACCCTCCAGGCCCGCCAGGAAGACAATCATGATGCCGATCGACCAGTTCGCCTCGCGCGGCTTGCGAAAGGCGCCGGTGAAGAACGTGCGGAACATGTGCGCGACGATCGAGGCGACGAACAGCAGCGCCGACCAGTGGTGCACCTGCCGGGCGAAGAGCCCACCGCGCACCTCGAACGAGATCTCCAGGGTCGAGGCGTAGGCCCGGGTCATCTCGATGCCGCGCAGCGGGTCGTAGGGGCCCTGGTACTCGACCTCGGCCATCGAGGGGTCGAAGAACAGCGCCAGGTAGGTGCCGGAGAGCAGCAGGATGATGAAGCTGTAGAGGGCGATCTCGCCGAGCATGAACGACCAGTGCGTCGGGAAGACCTTGTTGATCTGCCGGCGCAGCGCGGGGGCGAGGTGGAACCGCTGGTCCAGCTCGTCGGCCGCCTCGCTGAGCTTGGCAGACGGTCTCGCGGCCTCGCTCGGTGTCGTCGTGGTCGAACTCATGACTTCCGCTCCCAGAATCCGGGTCCCACTGCCTCGATGAATCCGTGCCGCGCGTAGAAGTACCCCTCATCGTCCACGGCGAGGGGCAGTTGCGCCAGGGAACGGGTCGCCGGACCGAAGATCGGCTTGGCGTACTGCAGTGCGTCGAACTGGGACTGGTGGCAGGGACACAGGATGCGCGCCGTCTGCGATTCGTACAGCGAGGCCGGGCAGCCCAGGTGGCTGCAGATCTTCGTGAAGGCGTAGTAGTCGCCGTAGTTGAAGTCTTCCTGACCCTTGCGTTTGACCACCCGAGCCGCCTGCTCGGGGCGCAGTCGGATCAACATCACCGGGTTGTCGGACTCGCGCAGCGCCTCCGACAGCGCTTCGTCGTCGTCGCGCTCGGACTCGCGGAACGGGAAAACCGTCTCGATCGTACCGGCGGCGAGGTCCTCGGCCTTCACCAGCGCGACGTCGTGCGGCTCGCCGGTCGAGCGGCGTAGGTACACCCGCTCGTTGTCGTGGGAGGTCCAACCGGTGGTCCACAGCTCGGCGTCGTCCCCGCCCTTCCACGGGTTGCGGAGCAGTCCGCCGAGCGTGTATGCCCCCAGCCCCAGACCGAATGCGCCGGCGCCGAAGCCAGCCGTGCGCTTGATCAATGACCGACGGCCGATGTGGCTGCGTTCTCCGGTGTCGGAGAGGATCGCGGTCAGCGTCTGCCGGTCCACCTCGCTGGAGCGGCCGTCGTGCCGCTGTTGCACCGCGGTCTCGTGCGGCAGCAGATGCTTGGCATAGGAGATGGCGCCGATGCCGATGGCGAGGATCGACATCCCGGAGAAGAAGCCCACCAGCGGCGTGTAGAGCTGGTAGAGGATGTGCTGCTCGCCGGCGGCACCGGGCGGGGCGTACTCCCAGGGCCAGAACAGGAAGAACCCGAGGAAGGCGAGACCGCAGAGGCCGGCGATCGCAAACCAGGCGGCCACCTGGCGCTCGGTGCGCTTCTCGGCGCGGGTGCCAGGCACCGGGAACGGATCCTTCCGCTCGACGATCTCCACGTCGTCGAGCGCGGAACCGAGCCGGACGAGCTCGTCCCGGCTCATGGCGGACACGTCCGGTTCCTCGGTTCCGCGCTGCTTCGCGCTGTCCTCGCCGTGCGCGCTCATGCCTTGGCTCCGATCCACAGCGTCACGCCGACCAGCAGTCCGATCCCGACGATCCAGGCGATGAAACCCTCGGAGACCGGACCCCACCCGCCGAGGGACCAGCCACCCGGGTTGTTCGGCTCCTCCGTGATCGACTGGATGTAGGCGGTGATGTCCGCCTTGTCCTCCGGCGTGAGCTGCCGGTCGGAGAACTTGGGCATGTTCTGCGGCCCGTGGAGCATCGCGCTCTGGATCTGCGCGGGGTTCACGTCGGCGATCTCCGGCGCGTACTTCCCGGACGACAGTGCGATGCCCTGGCCGGTGAACTGGTGGCACGACGCGCAGTTGAGCCGGAACAGGTCCCCGCCGCGGGCCGTGTCGTCGCCGACGAGCTCACCCTCCGGAACCGTCGGCCCGCCACCGTTGGCCTGCACGTACGCGCCCAGCGCGTCGATCTCCTCGGGCTCGAACTTGACCGGCTTCTCCCCGGCCTGCGCCTCCTGCCGGCTTGCCGGCATCCGGCCGGTGGACACCTGGAAGTAGACCGCGGCCTCACCGACACCGATCAGGCTCGGACCACGGTCCTCGACGCCCTGCAAGTTGACGCCGTGGCAGCTGATGCACGCGTTGTTGTAGAGCTGCTCGCCCTGCCGGACCAGAGCCGGGTCGCCCTGCGCCCGCGCGGTCTGCGGCTCGGGGGCGAGCACCGTGTACAGCCCACCGGCCGAGAGCAGGCCGAGGCCGAGGACGAGTATCCTCGCCACCCGCCGGTGGAGGCGACGTGGCGTCCACCGGCTCGATCGGGCACTGCGCGTGGTGGTCATCTTCTGGGCTACCCCTGCGGTCGGGTCCGGTGTCGGTCGGGAGCGGCTGCGTCGATCGGTCGCTGCGTCGGTCGGCCTCAGGGCACGAAGTAGATGGTTGCGAACAGGCCGATCCACACCACGTCCACGAAGTGCCAGTAGTACGACACGACGATGGCCGCGGTCGCCTGCGCCGGGGTGAACTTGCTCAGCTTGGTGCGCACCATGAGGTAGACGAACGCGATCAGGCCGCCGAGCACGTGCAGTCCGTGGAAGCCGGTGGTGAGGTAGAACACCGTGCCGTAGGCTCCGGACGGGATTGTGACGCCCTCGTGGATGAGCGTGCGGTACTCGTTGGCCTGCCCCAGCACGAAGATCGTTCCCATGATCAACGTGATCGTGTACCAGAGTCGCAGGCCGAACACGTCGCCCTGCTCCGCCTTGAACACGCCCCACTGGCAGGTGAACGAGGACGAGACCAGGATGATCGTGACGACCAGCGCGTAGGGCACGTTGAGCTCAATGGGATGGCCGGTCGACTCGAGGATCGGGGGCCACTCGCCCTCGCTCTGGGCCTTCACCGTGAAGAACATGGCGAAGAGCCCCGCGAAGAACATCAGCTCGCTGGACAGCCACACGATGGTGCCGACGCTGACCATGTTGGGCCGGTTCAGCGAGTGCACGCGCTGGCTGATGGAAGGCGCCGCCAAGCCGGACGAGGTCACGCAAACATTATGACTCGCGGGTGGTGCCCGCACCGGACAGGGTCACCGCGCCACCAGGAGTGAGATGGAGGTCACGGTGCGGCCGGTGTTGGGGACGCACTGCGGCTGCGGCGTTGCGCGGCGGATAGCATCCGCGTGCCGGTCCGTGCGGTGGGCCGAGCCACGCCCCGCGAGCGGGGGACGCCGACCCGGAGGATCCCGACGCATCGATGAACGCTCCCTCGAGGAATGCCCCCGACGCCGCAAGCACCACGGTCCTGGTCTTCAGCCATCAGCCGGAGGTGCGGGAGGCCATCGTGATCGCCGTCGGTCACCGTCCCGCTCCCGACGTCGGGCGGTTGCGCTACGTCGAGGCCGGCACCCTCGGCGAGGTGCTCGCGGAGGTCGACTCCGGCGCGGTGGACCTCGCGATCCTCGACGGGGAGGCGCAGCCCACCGGGGGGATGGGCCTGTCCCGCCAGCTCAAGAACGAGATCACCGACTGCCCGCCGATCATCGTCGCGGTGCGCCGGCGCGACGACCGCTGGCTCGCCACCTGGTCACAGGCGGATGCGGTTCTGGTGCACCCGTTGGACCCCATCGCGGCCGCGGAGACCGTGGCCGAGGTGCTGCGTTCGCACCGGCTGTCGGTCGGAGGAGGCTGAGCGCTCGTGACGGCCGGGACCCGCAGCTGGCCCGCCCTGCTCACCCGCCTGATCGCCGGCATCGATCTGGGCGCCGATGACACCGGCTGGGCGATGGACCAGGTGATGTCCGGTGCGGCCACGCCGGCGCAGGTGGCCGGCTTCGTGGTGGCACTGCGGGCGAAGGGCGAGACGGCTGCCGAGCTCGGGGGCCTGGTCACCGCGATGCTCGCCCACGCTCGCCCGGTGTCCGTCGCGGTCCGCGCGGTGGACGTGGTCGGGACCGGCGGCGACCGCGCGCACACCGTCAACATCTCGACGATGGCCGCGCTGGTGACGGCTGCCGCCGGCGCCCCGGTGGTGAAGCACGGGAACCGGGCGGCGTCGTCGCAGTGCGGCACCGCGGACGTGCTCGAGGCCCTTGGGGTGGCGATCGACCTCGGCCCCGCCGAGGTGGCGACATGTGTCGAGGAGCTCGGCATCGGCTTCTGCTTCGCCCCGGTGTACCACCCCGCGATGCGCCACGCCGCCGCCCCCCGGCGCGAGATCGGGGTGCCGACCGCGTTCAACTTCCTCGGCCCGTTGACCAACCCGGCGCGCCCGCTCGCGGCGCTGATCGGATGTGCCGACGAGCGGATGGCGGGGGTGATGGCCGAGGTGCTCGCCGCCCGTGGCGCCAGCGCGCTGCTGGTGCGGGGCGAGGATGGTCTCGACGAGATCACCACCACCACCACGACCACGGTGTGGGTAGTGCAGGGGGGCGCGGTGCGCCGGGAGTCGGTGGACCCGGCTGAGCTGGGCGTGCCCGCCGCCCGGGGAGCGGACCTGCGTGGCGGGGACGTGGCGCACAACGCCACGGTGGTGCGCAACGTGCTCGCGGGGGAGCCGGGGCCGGTGCGGGACGCGGTGCTGCTCAACGCGGCCGCCGCCCTGGCCGTGCACACCGGGCTCACCGGTGACCTGCTCGCCGACATGTGGGCGGGCACGGAGCGCGCGACCCGCGCCGTCGACTCGGGCACGGCGGACGAGCTGCTCTCCCGATGGGTGCGCCGCTCCACGGAGCTGCGGGCCGCAGCGTCCCCGTGATCGTCCTCCCACTTTTGGGAGAGTGCCACAACCACGACTGCGTCCGGTTGCCGGCCGGGTGTCGGCCGGAAGGTGATGCCTTCGGGCGACGGGCGGCCCGCTCAGGCCGGATGGCCCTGGTTGTTAGTGATGTAAGACTGGCTGGTGAATTTCGAGATGAACGCGGTGAACGTGCCGTTGTCGCGTCGAACGACGGTGAGGCCGTCCTGCCAGATGCCGTTTTCGGCCGACCATTGGCTGTCCACCGGGTCGCCCTGATTTTGATGGATGTTGTGCATGCCGAACCCAGTGGCGAACGGCTCACCGTAGATCAGTACCCTCGGATTGCCCGTGATAAGGGGCTCGAAGGCCGATGCGGCGTCGAGGTTGGACCCTTGGGTCCATGGCGGGATGCGTGTGTTCAGGAAACCAAGTCGGCCACGAGTCAGTGAATCAGGCACGAACGTGAACACGCAGCCCGGTGATGGGTGCAGCCAGCGGCTACGGACGAAGTCGACTGCTCCTGAAGTGGGAGTCATAGAAAGGTCGTGGTAGCCATCGGGCAGGGCCTCTACCGGTCCGAGGTCTGCGCCGGACAACGAGACGGTCTTCCACTCCACGCCGACCGCGGACTGCTTGCTGTCGACGTCGACCGCGCAACGATGGGACTGTCCGTCCGAGCGCACCTCGAGATTGACGTGGAACCAGCGGCCCTGCTGGTCGGGCCGGTCCCGGTGATGTGACAGCAGCGTCCCGACGAGTACCCCGTAGCGCTCCATGACCATGGCCGACGAGTCGACCACGAGCTGACTGTGGAGGCAAGGCTCTCCCGACCAAGCTCCGATGAGTCGGATCGTAGCGCGGTGCACGCTTGGGCTGCGGCGAACCGGAGGCGGCGCGGGCTAACCTGGAGCGGTGTCCGCGACCCAGCCGTCGTCGGGGCCGGACGGGCTGGAGGAGCAGGCCCGAGACCTCGCCGCCGAGACCACAATGGAGGGTCGGGGGCATTCCGTCGGCACCGTGGACTGGGACGGGTTGCCGGACCTGGTACGCCAGCGCCTCGCCGCGTTTGCCGCTGCCGCGCTGCCCGGGCTCGCCGCGGCCGACGTGCCGCCCCCGGTGCGTCCGGTCGCCCGGTTCGCCCCGGCTAAGCGGGCCCGGCTGGGCACGCCCGTGCTGGTGGCGGGACTGCGCGACTTCCCCGCCTTCCGGGCGGCTGTCGCCGGATGGATGCGGGAGCACCGTCCGGAGGAGCTGCCGAGCGAAGGGACCGACCCGGTGGCGGCAGCCGCGGCGGCAGTGCTGCTCGGCGAGCCCGGGGCGGGCGACCAGGTCGCCGAGGTGGGGCGCCGGAGCGCGGAGGTGCGGCTGCGTTCCGAGCGGGACGCGGCGCTCGCCCGGGCCGAGCGGCTCACGGCCGAGGTGCAGCGGTTGCAGCGAGGGCTTGCCGAGGCGCGGATGGGGGTGCAGCAGGCCGGAGTT
>DASQWR010000188.1:0-3852 GCA_035640155.1 Pseudonocardiaceae bacterium | reverse complement strand
ACGCCCACCGACACCCGCCCCACCGGAACCGCGGACAGGGGACTCCCCGTGCCGGTGCCCGTCCGCTGACGCCGGCTCGGAGTCCTGTCGCCCGGCCCGACGCAGTGTCACTCCACGTGACGGAAGACGGCCTGTCGGTTGCGTCCTAACGGACGCTATCCGGAGGAGCCGGCGTCTCTCTAGTGTCCCCTGGTAGGAGGGCTCCACCTGCGGTCCTCCCATCCGGGAGGACACACCCATGTCTCGACCTGTCGTCATCCGTGTCCTCGGCGCGATGCTCCTCGCCGCCGCACTGGGGGCGTCCGCATCGGGGGCCGCCGCGCTCCCGGCAGTCGCCGCACCGGTGGCCCTGGAGCCATCCGCTCCATCCGCCGCCCTGCTCAGCGCTCTGCAGCGGGACCTCGGTCTGTCTGCCGAGGACGCCATCGCCCGGCTGTCCCGGGAGGCGGACGGTGCTGCTGTCGAACGGGACATGCGGCAGACCCTCGGTGCCACGTTCGCCGGGGCCTGGTTCGACGCCAGCAGCGGCCGCATGGTCGTCGCCCTCACGGACCCGGCGCGGGCCGACGCGGTCCGGGCCGCCGGGGCGCAGCCTCGGGTGGTGCAGCGCGACGCGCGGAGCCTCGACGTGACGATGGCCGAGCTGGACGGGCGAGCGGGGAGCGCACCGGACTCCGTGACCGGGTGGTACGTCGATGCTCCCAGCAACTCGGTGGTGGTCACCACCACCGACCCGGCCGCGGGCGAGGCATTCGCGGCCGGGACGGACGGGGCACGCGTGCAGCGGGTCGCCGAGCAGCCCCGGCCGCTGGCGGACCTGGTCGGTGGCGAGGTGATCTACGCGCCCGACGGAGGACGCTGTTCGATCGGGTTCGTTGCCACCCGGGGCGGCACTCCCTTCGTCATCACGGCGGGGCACTGCACCCGGATCGGGGGCACCTGGACGGGCTTCGACCGCTCGGCCATCGGACCGGTGACCCGCACCTCGTACCCCGTCGACGACTTCGGGATCATCCAGGTGACCTCTGGATCGTGGACCCCGACCGGCACCGTCTCCGACTACGCCGGCGGGCGCGTTCGCGTCACCGGCTCGGCCGAGGCGGTGGAGGGAGCGTCGACCTGCCGCTCCGGCTCCAGCACCGGGTACCGCTGCGGAGCCATCCTGGCCAAGAACCAGACGATCAACTACGGCAACGGTGAGGTCATCTACGGGCTCACCCGCACCAACGCCTGCGCCGAGATCGGAGACTCGGGGGGCTCCTTCATCACCGGCACGCAGGCGCAGGGGGTGACCTCCGGCGGTGTCGGGGACTGCCGGTCCGCTGGGGAGACGTTCTTCCAACCGGTGAACGAAGTGCTGTCGGCATACGGTCTGACCCTGGTCAGGGGTTGACCCTTCTTGGTGCGGCGGGGGTCGTTAGCCTTGGGCCGGGGCACCGACTGGAAGGACCATGGCATGAACCGTCGGAGCGCCGTCAGCACGACGGTTGCCGTGCTGCTGGGGGTCGGCCTGCTGGTCGGCACCACCGTGTCGACGGCTGCTGAGCCGACGGCCGCCGCGGTACCCACCCCTGCTGCCACCGGCATGCCGGCCGGTCAGCTGACCGCGCTCTCCGCGGCGCTCGGGACATCCTTTGCCGGGGCCTGGATCGACGAGGCCACGGGCCGGATGGTGGTCGGCACCACGGACGCCGCCGATGTCCGATCGATCCGGGCCGCTGGCGCGCAGCCGGCCGTGCTGCCTCTCGGCCTGGACATGCTGGAGTCGGTGATGTCCGCGCTCGACGCTCGCGCCGGGTCTGCGCCGGACGCGGTGACCGGCTGGTTCGTGGACCCGGCGAGCAACTCGGTGGTGGTCCGGGCAACCGACCAGGCTGCAGCCGAGTCCTTCGCCGACGGAATCGGCGATGCCGGTGCCGTCCGCATCGAGGAGGTCGCCGAGGCACCACGACCCATGGCCGACCTGGTCGGCGGTGAGGGGATCACCGGGGAGGACGGTGCCCGCTGCTCGATCGGGTTCAGCGCCACCTCGGGCGGCACGGACTACGTCATCACGGCCGGTCACTGCACCGGACCCGGCGGCACCTGGTTCGGACCCGACGCCACCGCGATCGGACCGGTGGCCCGAAGGTCCTACCCGGTGGACGACTACGGGCTGATCCGGGTCGACTCACCGTCGTGGACGGCGTCGTCGCTGGTGGCCCGCAGTGGAGGACGGATCAGCGTGACCGGTGCCACCGAGGCCCCGGTGGGCGCGTCAGTATGCGGCGCGGGTTCCACCAGCGGGTTCGTCTGCGGCACCGTCCAGGCCAGGAACCAGACCGTGAACTACGGGAACGGTCAGGTCATCTACGGGCTCATCCGCACCAACATCTGCTCCCAGTTCGGCGACTCGGGGGGCCCGCTGCTCGCCGGAGCGCAGGCCCAGGGCGTGTTGTCCGGCGGCATCACCTGCTCCCTGACAGCCCCGGGCGAGTCGCTCTACCAGCCTGTCGGTGAGATCCTCGCCGCAACGGGGCTGGATCTGGTCACGGGAGGCTGACGATCACCCCCGCTGGCGGGCGGCCCGGGCCAGCCTGACCGGAGGCTCAGCGTGATCGGAGTCGATGCGCGAACGCCGCGGCGGCCGCTCCCGGGTCGTCCGCCTCGGTGATCGCGCGGACCACCACGACCCGCTCGGCGCCCGCGGTGAGCACCTCGTCGAGCCGGTCATGGTCGATGCCGCCGATGGCGAACCACGGCCGGTCCGGCGCCGCCGCCGCGGTGGAACGGACCAGGTCCAGGCCGGCCGCGGGGCGCCCCGGCTTGGTGGGCGTCGGCCAGCACGGGCCGGTGCAGAAGTAGTCCACCCCGTGCTCGGCGGCGGCCTCGGCGGCCTGTGCCGTGTCGTGCGCGGACCGCCCGATCGCCACCTGCTCACCGATCACCCGCCGGGCCCAGTGCACCGGCAGGTCGTCCTGCCCGAGGTGCAGCACGTGCGCCCTGGAGGCGAGCGCGACGTCGGCGCGGTCGTTCACCGCCAGCAGCGCACCCTGCTGCTCGCAGGCCCCCGCCAGGACGTCCAGCGCGGCGAGCTCGGCGCGTGCCTCCAGCGGCCCGTCCGGTCCCTTCTCCCGCAGCTGGATCACGTCCACGCCACCGGCCAGGACGGCGTCCGCGAACTGCGCGAGATCGGGGCGCAGGCCGGTGCACACGTAGAGCCGGGCGTCCGCCAGCCGCGCCCGGATCCACGCACCGTCCACCCGCAGCACGGTACGGTGGGAGGCGGTCCGCACGGGAGCCCGGGCTGCACCGGGCTGAGAGGGCGTCGAGGCGACGCCGACCGTCGAACCTGATCCGGGTCATGCCGGCGCAGGGAGTCGTGATGGTCCGTACGTCCGGGGTCGCCGTGGTCGGCGGCGGAGTCATCGGCCTCGCCTGCGCCTGGCGGGCGGCCGCCGCCGGGTTCGCCGTCACGGTGCATGACCCGGCCCCCGGCTCCGGCGCCTCGTGGGTCGCCGGCGGCATGCTCGCCCCGGTCACCGAGGCGCTGCCCGGCGAGGAGGACGTGCTCGCGCTCGGCGCTGCGTCGCTGGATCGCTGGCCGGGCTTCGCCACCGAGCTCGCCGCTGCGGGCACCGACCCAGGCCTGCGCACCGAGGGGACTCTCACCGTCGCCGTGGACCCGGCGGACCGGGCCGAGCTGGACCGGCTCGGCGAGCACCTGGCCCGCCTCGGTCGCGAGGTCGACGTGCTGCGCGGCCGGTCGTTGCGCCTAGCGGAGCCATCGCTGGGGCCCGCGGTGCGCTGCGCGCTGTCGGTCCCCGGTGACCTCGCGGTGGACAACCGGGCCCTGCTCGCCGCGCTGCTCGC
>DASQWR010000187.1:0-15835 GCA_035640155.1 Pseudonocardiaceae bacterium | reverse complement strand
CGAGCTGACCACGGCACGGCTCGTCAGGCTAGGGCGAAGCCCCGTTAGGGTTTGTCCGGAGCTTGCGCCCGGCGCTGTCCGGCCTCGTGGGAGAGTGCTCGGGTGCGCTCGAACCTGACCTCCACGAGTATCCGCCGCTGGTCCCCCCGTTCCCGACGGCTCGCCGTCCAAGCCCTGGCGGTGGTGTTCGCGCTGGGCGGAGGTGTGCTGGGAACCTCACCGTCAGCGCTGGCAGGGTGGGACAGCGCCGACCCCTACGTCGATGCCCGGGTCGATGCGGTCTCCACGCCCGTGCTGGGGTGGACGGACTGCCAGGACGGCTTCCAGTGCGGCACTGCGCACGTTCCACTGGACTACGACCGGCCGAACGACACGACGGTCGAGCTCGCGGTGATCAAGCTGCCGGCATCGGACCCGACTTCCCGGATCGGCACCTTGTTCGTGAACTTCGGCGGTCCTGGCCCGTCCGGGGTCGACCGGCTGCGAGCCCGGGCCAGCTGGCCGTGGCTGTTCTCCGAGGAGCTGCGGTCGCGCTTCGACCTGGTCTCCTGGGACCCTCGTGGGGTCTCACGCAGCACCGCGGTCCGCTGCTTCGGATCGGAGGCCGAACAGCAGGCGTTCCTGGGCTCCTTCCCCGAGATGCCCGCCGATCCCGGCGGTGAGCCGGTGTTCTACGACAAGTCCGCGGAGCTCGCCGACCGCTGCCAGCAGCATGCCGGTGAGCTGCTGGAGCATGTCTCGACCGCCAACACCGCTCGTGACCTCGAGCTCCTGCGCCGCGCCGTCGGTGATGAGAAGCTGACCTATCACGGCATCTCCTACGGCACCTATCTGGGGGCGGTGTATGCCAACCTGTTCCCCGGCCGGGTGCGGGCGCTGGCCTTCGACGGCTCGATGGACTTCGTCGGCAATGCCACCGGCCATGGTGCCGAGGGCACCACCACGCCGCACGGCACCAGGCAGGACACCCCCCGTGGGATCGCGGAGACCTTCGACTCCTTCCTGCGCCAGTGCACCGCGGCCGGTCCGCGCTGCGCCTTCTCCTCCGGGGACCCGAGGGCCAAGTGGGTGGCACTGGCTGAGCGGGCTCGCCAGCAGCCGATCCTCATCGAGGGTGACGCCGGCCCGCAGACCTGGACCTACTCCGCTGTCATCAACGCCGCCGCGGAGCTGGCGCAGCCGCAGACCTACCCCGACCTGGCCACCCTGCTGCAGAAGCTCTACGACGCCAGCACACGTGACGGGGCGAGGAGTTTGGCGGCCACCGCGGCCGGCGGTGAGCCGTACCTGGCCAACCGGACTGAGGCGTTCAACGCGATCCAGTGCAGCGACAGCACCGTCCCCACCGACACCGCGATCTACAGCCAGATGGCGCTCTCCGAGGACAGCAGGGTGCCGTACTTCGGTCGGATCGGCGTCTTCGACATGATGCCCTGCGCGTTCTGGCGGGCCAAGGACACCGACCGCTACACCGGCCCGTGGAACCGCAGGACGGCCGCTCCGATCCTGGTGCTCAACAGCCGGTTCGACCCGTCCACCCCGCTGCACGGCGCCTACGACGGGGCGCGGGAGCTGGCCAGGGCCAGGGTGCTCGTCGTGGAAGGTGCCGGGCACACCACGATGTACCTGCACAGTACGTGTGCCGAGCGGGTCAAGCGTGACTATCTGATCTCGGGCACGCTGCCCGTCACAGGGTCGAGCTGCGGCATCGACCGCCCTGCGTTCGGCTGAGTCCTGGCACCTCCGGCTGCGCCCCCTGACTGGCTGGGTAGCCGTCCCTCGGTGACAGGTGACTACGCTCACAGTCGTGACACCCTCCGTGTGGTTCACGATCGCCGGGCTGGCGGCAATAGCTGGCTGCGCGCTGCTCGTCTCCGATCACGGCCGACGAACCGCGTACAGCCGCGAGCGCCGGCGGTGGGCCGCGCTGCGCGGGTGGCGGTTCGAGGAGGCCGACCCGGTGCTGCCCGGCCGGTGGCACCACGGCGTGATCGCCCGGAGTGGTGGCGGTGGTGAGGGCCGCGACCTGGTGTCCGGGCGGCTGTTCACCGCCGGGGGTCGTCGGCAGGTGCATGTCTTCGATCACGTGCAGGGCGCCGTGGCGGATGCCGTCGTGGTAGCCGCACAGCGCCGGGCGGCCCCGGCCGGAATCGTGGTCGAGTTCTGGTTGCCCAGCGTGCCGTTTCCACCCGACGCAGGCCTGGATCTGCTCGGACCCGTCGGGGTCCGTTACGCGTTCGCTGATGATGTCGCCGCGGTGCGCCCGCTGCTCACCCCCGAGCTGGTGCGGACCTGCGATGATCTGGGCGCCGACATCCCGGTCGTGTGGCTGGAGCAGGACTGGGTGCTCGCCGCGGCGCCGGCGGGCTCCACTCCGGCGCGGCTGGAGCGCCTGCTGCGGGCGCTGGGGGAGATCGCCGACCAGCTCGAGACGTCGGGGGGCGATGGCTCTTCGGCCGGTCCGACTGACCCGTCACCGCCCCGGGAGGACAGCGACAGCCCGGACCGCAACCCGTCCCGCTGAAAGGTGCGTCGCCCTCTTGTGGTGGCTCTAGACCGGGCAGCGAAGGCGGAGCTGGCCACGCTGGTGGCCGAACTCGCCGTGGTGCACGGCCGCGTGACGCTGTCCTCCGGCGTGGAGGCGGACTACTACGTGGACCTGCGCCGCGCGACGCTGCACCACGGCGCCGCGCCGCTGATCGGCCGGCTGGTTCGCGAGCTCACCGCCGACTGGCGCTACGACGCGGTCGGCGGGCTCACCCTCGGCGCTGACCCGGTGGCCGCCGCCGTGCTGCACGCCGCCGCCCGAGACCCCGCCGGCCGCCCGGTGGACGCTTTCGTGGTGCGCAAGTCGACCAAGGAGCACGGCCTGCAGCGGCGCATCGAGGGACCGGATGTCGCCGGACGCGCGGTGCTCGCCGTGGAGGACACCTCGACCACGGGCTCGTCGGTGCTCACCGCCGTCGAGGCGCTGCGGGAGGCGGGTGCCGCCGTGGTCGGAGTCGCCACCGTGGTCGACCGCGACACCGGTGCCCGGCAGGCTGTGCAGGCCGCAGGCCTGGCGTACCGCTGCGTGCTCGACCTCGCCGACCTGGGGCTGCCCCGGCATTCCCCTGGTCAGCGTTGATCGCGTCCCGCCTGGGAAGCTGGACGCATGGCCGATGGGGTAGCCGCGTCGGGACCGACCGAGTGGGGGAGCTCGGTCGGCGTCGGACCGTGGAAGGGCCCGTGGCCGTCCGACGAGCGCTACGATCCCGATCTCCTGCGGGAGGGCGACCGGCGCAACGTCGTGGACGCCTACCGGTACTGGCGCCGCGAGGCCATCGTCGCCGATCTGGACACCCGCCGGCACCCCTTCCACGTGGCGATCGAGAACTTCGGGCACGACCACAACATCGGGACCGTCGTGCGGACCGCCAATGCCTTCGCTGCCGCCGAGGTCCACATCGTCGGCCGACGGCGCTGGAACCGCCGGGGAGCGATGGTCACGGACCGGTATCAGCACCTGCGTCACCACGAGGACGTCGCCGCGCTCCTCGCCCACGCCGCCGCACGGGGACTCGCGATGGTCGCAGTGGACAACGCGCCGGGCGCCGTTCCGCTGGAGACCGCCGTGCTGCCCCGCGAGTGCGTGCTGCTGTTCGGCCAGGAGGGTCCCGGCCTCACCTCCGAGGCACGCGCGGCCGCCGGACTCGTCGTCTCCATCGCGCAGTTCGGGTCGACCCGGTCGGTCAATGCCGGCGTCGCCGCGGGAATCGTCATGCACGCGTGGATACGCAGCCACGCGCAGCTTGCGCGTGCCTGGTAGCTCCCGCACAGTTCCCGTTCGTCCAAGACTGGTGCGCGGTGCCGCGCCATGATGGCGGCGGGAGTTGACCGCCGGCGATGCGGAGCGGAGATGCCGACCTGGGATGACGTGGTGACCATCGGACTCGCGCTGCCGGAGGTGCAGGAGTCGACCTGGTACCGGACGCCGTCGCTGAAGGTGGCGGGCAAGGGCTTCGCCCGGCTGCGTAGTGAGGCCGAGGGCGGACTGGTGCTGATGTGCGACCTCGGCGAGAAGGCCGCGCTGCTGGCATCGGGCGACTCGGCCTTCTACACGACACCGCACTACGACGGGTACGGCGCGATCCTGGTCGATCTCGAGCGCATCGACCCCGACCAGCTCACCGAGCTGGTTCAGGAAGCGTGGCGCCTGAAGGCCCCGGCCCGGGTGCGGAGGATGTTCCACGACCGGTGAGGTGTCAACTCGCCCCTGCGGTGCACCTGCTCAGCTCTCGGTAGCGTTCGGTCGCAACGCCCAGGTCACGGTCATCTCCCCGGTGATGGTGCCGGCGGAGTCCCGCAGCACCACCTGGACGTCGAAGCGGGCCTTGCCCGCGGCGGCGACTGTCTCGCACACCTGCGCCGCCGGGGTCGCCAGGGTCGCCTCTGCGGTCACAGCGCCGCGGGCCAGTGCCCGGTAGCGGATCTGCGCGCCGAACACGAATGGGGTGACCGTGTCGAGCAGGTCGGCGAAGGAGCCGAGCACGACTGCACCGGTCGCCGACTCGCCGAGGGTGAACAGTGCCCCGGCGTGCAAGCCCCCGACGTGATTGTGCACGGCTGTGTCGTCGGGCAGCCGCAGCACGGCCCGCTCGGCCGAGAGCTCGACGAACTCGAGGCCGAGGGTGCGCACGAACGGTACGGCCTGGGCGAGGCCCGTCGCGATGGCGGCGAAGTCGGTCACGGCGAGGCGGGGGACTAGTCCGCTGCCGTGCCACCGGTCAGCCGGTCGATCCCGTACCACTGCAGCGGGCCACCGTCCTGCGGCGCCAGGAAGAAGGCAGTCCGGTAGCCGTGGTAGCCGGTGGTGGGCTCGGGCAAGGACTCCGGGGTCACCCCGAGCACAGTGCCGTCGGCCCGGTCGAGCGGGCCGGACCAGCCGAGGGCGGAGAAGCCCGGGTAGACGTAACCCTCGCCGAGGTTGGCGGGGTGGGTACGCAGCACGGTGAGCACCTCGTGCCGGACTCGCGGCTGCGCCAGCAGCTCCTGCTGCCCTGCCCAGTCGTCCCCCGCGTACAGCTCCTGGAGCGCGTCGAGATCACCGGCGGCGAGCCCCCGGTGCACCGACCGCACCACCCCGGCATGCTCGGCGCTCAGCGGCACGCTCGCATTGTCGAGGAGGGTGGGGCCGTCACCCACGGAGGTCAGGGCCACGTCGACGGCACCGGAGTCCGATGCCTGGGTGGCGGTTCCGCCTGCGGAGCAGCCCGAGACGAACACGAGCGCCAGGATCCCGCCGGCGATGGCGAGCGATCGACGTGTCCCTGTCATTGCGCACTCCTCCGGTACGGCACACGCCCGTCCTCGCGACGCCTACCAAGCATTCGGAGCTGGCGCTCTTGACGTTACCTCCCAGTGCGCGTCCTCGGCCATGGAATAATCGCAGGCAGCTCGGCCAGGACCAGCAGTTCCGATCACAGGGAGTGACGCTCGACGTCCGGCCTGCGCGCTCCGCCCGCTACCAGGACTATCCCGGTTCGGCGAACGTGAGTACCGATGCGGTGAAGCCGTGCACGTGGTTGCGGCCGGCGACCGGCCCGATCTCCCCGGCCGCGAAGAAGCCGGCCACCCCGGTGATGCCGAGCCCTCGGTGCAGCGCGAGCACATCGTGGTCCGCGCTCGAGAACAATGCCGCGCCGCGGCCGTTGCAGGAGAACAGCAGAGCCCCCTCGACCGGGCCGTCGGCGCGGAACCGGGTCAGCAGCTCCTCGAGCTCGTCGTGCGCGGCGTCGCAGTCGCGGACCTGGAAGCGGACGGTTTGGCCCACCTCGACGAGGCTCCCGACGGCGACCGCGCCCCGTTGCGGGTCCGCTCCGATCACCCCGCGGATCAGGAAGTCGCCCCGCTCGTGCTCTTCGGCGTACTCGTCCATCGCGATGCCGATGTGCAGGCCGCGCATGGCGAGCGTCCGGTCGTCGGGTGGCAGGGCCGTCACGATCTCCTCGAGCTTCCGGTAGGCGGGTATGCCGGCCAGCTCGAACAGCACATTGCGCTCGGCCTTGGTCACGATCATCGTCGGCCCGATCGGCCGGCAACCCTGACTGACCAAGGTGCGAACCGCGACCGGGCCACCGAGCACGACGCCGACCGCGCCCTGATCGACGACCCGACCGTCCAGGAAGAGCCGGGTGGAGCCGGGCCCGCGGTGACCGCTCGCCAGCCCACCGACCAGGGGCAACCCGGCGAGAGCGTCGGAAGGGGATTCGACGAACTCACTGACCGGGAACGAGTACGGGTCCGCGAGCAGCACCGCGACCGCGTCGTCCGGCCACCGCTGCGGCAGCCCGCCCACGAGCATTCCGTCCGGGCTGGTTCGCGCGGTGAGCTGGAAACCCTGTCGCCGCACTCCGGGCAACACCGCAGCCCAGGCCGCGACCGCGCTGGTGTCCTCGACCCCTCGCCCACCTGCGATCACCCCGCCCGCGCTGCAGCCCAGCGTGGTACCGGCGTGGGCGAGCTCCATCGCTCGAAGGCCCGCCTCCGCCACCGCGGCCGGATCCTGGTGCGACACGAACACGCACAACAGGTCAGGTGGCTGCCCCCCGAGCGGTTCCATCGCCTGGCGAACCGCGGACTCCGCGGCGCGGACCAGATCCGGACCGACAGCGAGACCGTCACCGAAACGGGCCATCTCGGGACACCTCCTCGTTCGCCAGCGCTCTCGTCCATCCTCCCGCGCCGAGGCGGTGAGCGGGAGCCCCGCCGTCAGATTGCTTGGTCATCGTCAGGGACGTCGCCACCGAGCCCGACCCACCCGATGTGGGCCCGGCCAGGCCTATGACGTCACCAGCCCGGACCTGCCCACCATCTCCTGACGCTGCCTCACCCACGTCCCACCGGATCACGGCTGTCGGTGAGCGCAGTGCCTCCTGCGTTGTCCAGAGCGGCGAGTACCTCGGTGGTCGACCCGGCGGCGAGTGTCCGGCCATGCTGCAGCGCCAGTACCTGCTCGGTGTGCGCGGCGACCAGTCGGAGGTCGTGGCTGATCACGAGCAGCGCGAGGCCCCGCTCCCGACGTAGTCGGGCCAACAGCGACATGATCGCCTCGGCGTTCTCCGGGTCCAGCGCGGAGGTGACCTCGTCACACACCAGCACGTCCGGCTCGGCGGCCAGGGCCCGAGCGATGGCCACCCGTTGGCGCTGACCTCCGGACAGCGCATCCGGGTAGTGGTCGGCCAGCTCCTCGGGCAGCCCGACCGCTGCCAGCAGCTCGAGCACCCGTCGTGGCCGCTGCTCCGCTGGGCAGCGGCCGTGCAACACCAGCGGCCGGGTCAGGCTGGCACCGACGGTGCGCCGTGGGTTGAGGCTGCCGAGTGGGTCCTGCGGCACCAGCTGAATCCGACGCCGCTGCTCCCTGCTTCGGCGCTCCGCGCGCTGGTGCAGCCGGACACCGTCCAGCTCCAACGTTCCGGACGCCGAGCCGTGCAGGCCGACGAGCACCCGGCCGAGCGTCGACTTTCCGGCACCGGACGAACCGACCACCGCCGATGCCGAGCCGGCGGCGAGGCACAGGTCCACGTCGCTGAGCACCGGGCGATCCGGCTGTCGACCGAACCAGGCCGACAATCCGTGCCCGACGAGGACCGGCGGACCTGGCTCGGTCCACCGGTCCTCGTCGAGAACGGGCAGCGGTTGCTCGGCGGGGCGGGACATCGGCGGTGCTCCCAGTGGAAGTACCCTGTCGGCAATCCAGTCGACCAGCTCGTGGTCGTGGCAGGCCATCACGATCGCTACGCCGTGCCGCCGTGCCAGGCCGCGCAGCAGCTCGGCCAGCTCAGCGCGCAACGCGGTGTCCAGCCCGGCGCTGGGTTCGTCGAGCAGTAGCAGCGCCGGGCGGCGGGCGAGCGCTCGGGCGATGGCCACCCGCCGTTGTTGCCCACCGGAGAGCTGCCCTGGCCGCCGCCGCAGCAGCTCGTCGGTGGCCGGCAGCGACAGCTCGGACAGCAGCCGCCTCGGCCCGTCGGATCCCGCGTCCACCGCCATCTCGGCGAGCAGTTGGCGGACCCGCATCCGAGGATTGAGCCGGCGTGCCGGGTCCTGGCCGACGAAGCCGACCCGCTCGCGGCGCAGTGCGCGCAGCCGTTCCGGAGATGCTGCGAGCACGTCGTGACCGCACACCCCCAGCCGCCCGGCCAGCACACTCATGCTTGGCGGCGCGGCCCCGATCAGCGCGCGCAGCAACGTGGTCTTGCCCACGCCGGACGGACCAATCAGGGCGGCGATCTCACCGTCGTGCACCAGTAGGTCGATGCCGTCGAGCACAGCGGGACCGACGCCGCGACCCACCACCAACCCGGCTGCCTCCACCACCACAGCGCCGGTCACAGCCGCGCCAGCCGGACCGGGCCGCGACCGGGCGCCAGTGCCTCAACGGTGGCGTTGACCCCGACCGCGAGCAACCCGATCGCCAGGCTCGGCGCGATCACCGCCCACGGATTGAGCAGGATCCCGGCCGCATTCTCTCGGATCATCAGCGCCCAGTTCGCCGCTGGTGGCTGGGGGCCGACCTGCAAAAAAGCGGCGGTGGCAACGATGTAGACGGCAGCCACGAAACGCAGCCCGAGCAGGGTGACCAGCACCGCGCGCAGGTTCGGCAGCACCTCCCACCAGACCAGCCACCCGAGCCGCTCACCGCCGGCCACGGCGGCCTCGACGAACCCGGCGGAGGCGATCGGAGCGGCCGATGCAGCCACCACCCGCACCGCGTAGGGCAGCGCGAGCAGCACTGCCGCGCAGCACAGCGCCAGCCGTCCCCCGTCTGGCCAGGACAGCACGATCAGCAGGATGCCGAGCACCGGCGGCAGCAGGATCAGCACGTCGGCCAGCCGCTCGATCAGCCGGCCCACCAGTGGACGCAGCACCGCGACCACCCCGAGCAGGGCGGACAGTGCGGTGACCACCAGCGCCACCGCCGCGGCAGTGAGCAGCAGCTCTGCGCCGCCAGCGAGCAGCCGGCTGAGGACGTCTCGACCGAGCTGGTCCCCCCCGAGCGGGACGGCCGCGCTCGGCGTCGCGTAGGGCACCGTGACCGGCTCGTCGATCGGGTGCGGTGCCAGGAGCGGGCCGACTACGGTCCCGACGATCAGTAGGGCGGGGACCAGCCGCCACCAGAACCGGCGACCGCCGGCCCTCACCGCGTCCCCCAGGTGGCCCAGGCCCGCACCGCGTCGGCGAGCAGCAGCAGGCCCAGGATCAGTGCCCCGGTCAGCGCAACGACGCCGGCGACCAGCGGCGCGTCCCGGTCCTGGACTGCCTGCGCCAGCACCGCGCCGACACCGGGGTAGTTGAAGATCGCCTCCACGACGATCGCGCCGCCCAACACCATACCCACCGAGGTCACTGCGGCAGCTGCCACGGCCGGGAGCACGCCGGGAAGCAGGTGGCGCACCAGCAGCCGTGATTGGGACAACCCGTCCAGCTGGGCGGCGTCCACGTGCGGCGCTCGGGCCTCGTCGGCCAACGCGGCCCGCACCAGCCGCACGTTCCAGCCGAGCTGGGGAATCGCCACCGCCAGCACCGGCAGGATCAACGCCTGCGGTGCCACCGACCCGCCGGCCGAGATGATCGCGACCGCCGGGAGCAGGCCGGCCCACAGCGCGAAGACCAGCACCAGCACGCTGCCGACCACGAACTCCGGCAGCGCCAGGGTTACCGTGGCCGTGCCGGAGATCAGCCGGTCCAACGGTCCCCCCGGGCGCAGGGTGGCCAGACAGGCCACCGTCACCGCCACGATCACGGTCAGCGCGAGGGCGAGTCCACCCAACAGCACGGTGTTGGGCAGCGCGACCAGTACCACGTCGGCCACCGGCCGGCCGCGCGCCGCGGTGCCGAGATCACCGGTGAACAGCCCGCCCATCCACCGGGCGAACCGCTCGATCAACGGCTGATCGAGGCCGAGCTGCGCGCGTCGGGCAGCCAGCTCGGCTGCCGAGGCGCCGCGATCCAGGGTGGATTGGGCCGCGTCGCGCGGCAGGAACGTGACCGAGGCGAACACTCCGACGAGCAAGACGGCCAACAGCACCACCCGGCGGCCGAGCAATCCCAGCAGTCGGAGAATCCGTCTCACGATGCGAGGCACCTGGGTCCTCGGTCAGCCTGCGAGCCATGTGTGCTCGAACTGGACCCGCCCGAAACCGGCCAGCTTCGGCAGGTCACCGACCTTGTCCGAGGCCAGGTCCACGCCGTCGGCCATACCCCAGAGCAGGTAGCCGGACCGCTGGTACTCGATTTCCTGCAGGCTCCGCAGCGCGATGGCCCGCTGTTGCTCGTCAGCCGTGCTCACCGCCTGCTGGTAGGCAGTATCGAAGGCGGGGTCCTGCTGCCCGGTCTCGTTCTGCCCCGCACCGGAGATCATCGTCTTGCTGGCGAAGAAGGTCACCGAGTCGTTGGTGCCCCAGTACGTCGTGTACAGCGGCGCGTTCAGCCACGTCTCGTCGTAGAACGTGTTCAGATCCTGTCGGACCACGTCGATGCCCACCCCGATGTCGCGCACCTGGGTGGCGAACAGGGTGGCCGACTCGGCCTGTCCTGGTGTTTCGTCGGCAGTGATCAGCTGATACCGGGCCGAGCGGTCGAAGCCGGCCTCGTCGAGCAACGCGGCCGCCCGGGCGGGATCCCGTCGGCGCTGCGGTAGATCCCTCGCATATGCCGGGTCACCGGTGCCCATGATGTCGTTGGCGATCCTGCCGAACCCGGACAGCGCCTGGGCTACCATGGCGTCCCGGTCGACGGCCAGCCGGAACGCTTCCCGAACCCGGACGTCGGCGAAGGGGCCGTCGGCGACCCGCATGACGATCGGCATGGCCGAGTCGTCCGGGCGGCGCACGATCTGAATCCCGTCACGGCCCTGCGCGGTCCGGGCCGCCACCGGGCCGACGTTGGACGCGACGTCGATCTCGCCGGTGAACAGCGCGTTCACCATCGCCTGCGGGCTCTCGAAGATCCGCACGTTGACTGCGTCCAGCAGCGGTGCACCGCCGTACCAGGCATCATTGCGGACCAGCCGGGCATTGCCCTGCCGGTAAGACTCGAGTCGGAACGGACCGGTGCCAGGAGCGCCCGCGACATTCGCGGTGTCCTGCTTGAGCACGAACGTGGTCAGCCGGACCAGCAGCGGCAGGTCGACGTTGGGGTAGTTCGACGTCAACACGACCGCGTTCGATCCGTCGGCGACGATGCCTGCCGGGTCGATTCCCGGGAGCCGCGACGCACCGGCCGGGGTGGCGCGCAGTCGTTGCAGCGACCACACCACATCCGCCGAGGTGACTGGACTGCCGTCGTGGAACCGAGCACCCTCGGCCAGCGTGAACCGGTGCCGGCGCAGATCCGGGCTGGCCTCCCAGCTGCTGGCCAGCCGGGGGGTCACCGTGCGCGGGTCGCCGGGTACAGTCAGCGGGTCGTAGGCCAGCGCGATGATCAGGTAGTCGCTCTCGTTGCTCTGCGAGCCGTGCGGATCCTGGGTGATCGCGGCGACCTTGCCCAACGCACCGACCCGCAGCGTGCCACCGGGCCGCGGCGGTCCCGCCGGTCCCGCCACGGCGCTCGGTTCTCCTCCAGTGCCCGACCTGCCCCCGGTGCATGAGGCCAGCGCCAGGCCAGCTGCCGTACCGGCTCCGAGCGTTAACAACCGTCGTCGGGTCAGCTCCACGAAAACCTCCGTACGCCGGGACACCACTGCAAGGCATACCTAAGCCGCTCCCGCCGTGGAAGTAATCCGCCAAGGAGGTGAGGCTAACTTATTTTTAGGAGAGGCTTGCCTACTGCGCCCTGTGTCGCTAGCGTCACGGTCGGTTCCCAGGCTGCCCGCGCCACCACCACGATCACCTTCAACAGAGGAGACCTACCGTGGTTGTGGTTCCCGTCCGTCAGCTCTCCGAGACATCGATTGAGTCGTTGCGCACCATGTCCCCACACCTAAGCCGCACCCTCACCACCGAACCTGCCGCCCTCGGCGCCGCCCTCCCGGCTGTCGCCGAGGACCTTGACCCGGAACTGAGCCGCTGCGTCCCGCGCTCTCCCCACGGGGTGCTCGTCCTGCGAGGCCTGCCCTTCGATGTGAACCTCGGCCCGACGCCCCCGCATTGGTCGCACGTCGCAACTGGGCACACGGACGAGTGGGCCGCGCAGCTGCTGTTGCTGGCTTCGGCGCTGGGCCGGCCTCTGGGCTGGGAAGGCCAGCAGGACGGTCGCCTGGTACACGACATTGTGCCCACCAAGGGCGAGGAGCAGGACCAGACCGGCGCGAGCAGCAGCGTCGAGCTGAGTCCGCACACCGAAGACGCATTCCACCCCGCGCGGGCCAACCTGCTGATGCTGAGCTGCGCCCGCAATCCCGACCGGGTGGCGACCTACACGGCCTGTGTCCGCCACACCGACCTGGACCTCGACGACCGGGACGTGCTGTCCCGCCCGACGCTACCGATCCTGCCTGACTCTGCTTACGCGGAAGCACAGCGCAGCGATGCCCCACCGGTCCCGGTCGCCACACTCTGGGATGCCGGAGCTGGCCTAGGGCTGCGCTACGACCCGGCCTACACCCCGCTGAGCGACGGCGAGCCCGCCTACCTCGACGCCTACCTTCGGTTGCGCGAGGAGCTGGACCGGGTCGCGGTCCGGATACGGTTGGCTCCCGGTGACGTGCTCGTGATCGACAATGACGCTGCGGTGCATGGTCGGGAGTCCTTTCGAGCCCGCTTCGACGGCACCGACCGGTGGTTGCGGCGGGTGTCGGTCAGGGTGCCAGGCCGGCAACGGCCGGCCGCCGAGGCGACCGAACACGGCTACGGACAGCGGGTGCTGGACCCGTGTCTCACATGAGGTGGCCGGGCCTGCGGGTGCTGAGTACTGAGGATTTGGCCACCATCGAGGCCATTCCAGGCGAGGTGGTCGAGGTGGTGGAGCGGGCGTACCTGGCGTTGGCCGAGGGTAGCTCGGCCAACCCGCGCAAATTGACTGTTAAGCCAGACGATGGACGCTCGGTTGCCTACGCGATGCTCGGCCGGGACGGCTCCCGCGAACTCGTGGGAATCAAGACTTCCTACAAGCATGGCCTCACCCTCGGGCGGAGCGACCAGCATTACTACACCACACTGCAGCTCTACGACGACCGCAGTGGGCTGCCGATCGCGCTGATGGACTGCGGGCGGATTGGATCGCTGCGCACCCCAGCGGTGTCCGCGTTGCTAGCCCGGGAGTGCGCAACGCCGGCCAGTCGCAGCGCCCTGTTGATCGGAACCGGGACCCAAGGCCGCCAGGCACTCCCGTTCCTGTTGGTAACGATGCCGGGGCTGGAGCGTTTGATGCTCTCCGGTAGCCACCCGGACGGAATCGCCGATGTTCGTGCGCAGCTGCGTCGTCACCACCCCGATCGGGACGTCGAGCTGGTCGGCGACGCCCGGGTGGCGGCCGGCGAGGCTGATGTGATCATCGCTGCAGCAGGCTCCGCGACATCGGTGGCGGTGCGGGCCCAGGACTGCAAGTCCGGTGCGCTGTGCATCCTGCTCGGGCACGGGCTGACCCCGTCAACACTGCACGAGGCCAATTACGTGGTCGCCACCAGCGCGGCACAGATGGCGGTCACCGGCACCGACATGGCTGACGCCACCGGCCGGCTACGGCCTGTGGACGCCGAACTACCTGACATCCTCGCTCGCCGGGCAGCGGGCCGGGACACCCCCGAGCAGAGCGTGTTCGCCTACAACAGCGGCCTGGTGATCACTGACATCGCGCTCGGTCATTGGTTCGCCGAGGTCGCCGAGAAGCGCGGGCTGGGTCAGGTGGTGAGCGTATGGAACTGACAACCCACCTTCCGGCTCGCCAGGAGGCACAGACCCGCCGGCTGCTCGGTGCCGATCGCGCGCTCGTGCACGACCTGGCGCGCGCCGTGGGTGGGCCGTTCCACGTGGTCTTCCCCGAGCGGTTCGCCGCTGCCACCGGCGAGTTCTGCGCGGCGATGGGGGACGCGGGGGTCGACGGCCAGGTGTACTTCGCCAAGAAGGCCAACAAGGCGTCCTGCTGGATCCGGTGCTGCGCCGAACTGGGCATCGGGGTAGATGTCGCGAGCATCGGCGAGCTCCGCGGCGCACTCGGCGAGGGCGTGCGCGGCGAACGCATCGTGGTCACCGGTCCCGCGAAGAGCGCCGAGCTGCACCGGCTGGCCACCTTGCACGGCTGCCTGCTCACCGTCGACGCCCTCGACGAGCTGGCGGCGCTGATCGGGCTGAGCGGCCGCTACGGCGTGGTGCGGCTGCTGTTGCGTGCCGCACCGCCTGACGGAGACAGCCGGTTCGGGATGACCGAGACCGAGCTGGAGATCGCGCTGCGCCACTGCCGGGACGCCGGGTCGGCGGTGCAGCTCGAGGGGTTCAGCTTCCACCTGACCGGCTATGCGCCGGCACCCCGCGCCGAGCTCGCCGCGTCGCTTGTCGGATGGGTGCAACGGGCTCGTGCCGCCGGGCTGCCGGCGTCCTGCGTGAACATCGGCGGTGGGTTCGCGGTGAGCTATGTCGACGCCGAGGACTGGCGGCTGTTCGCACCGGCGCTGCGCGCAGCCAACTTCCACGGCGAGCGGCAGTTTGCCGAGTTCTACCCTTACCACTCCCCGGTAGCCGGCGCGGACATGCTGCGCGTGGTGCTCGCCACCACCCCGGCCGGCCAACCGCATACCCTGACGGCGTTGCTGCGCGAGGCTGGCGTCACACTGCTGTGCGAACCCGGTCGGGCGCTGCTTGACCAGGCTGGTTTCACCGTGCTCCGGGTGCAGGGAGTCAAGGAGCGTGGCTATGCCATCATCACCGTGGACGGGACCAGCCTGAGCCTGTCCGAACAATGGTTCAACAGCGAGTTCCTGCCGGATCCGGTACTGATCTCGGACAGCCCTCGACAACCTGACGGCCCAGAGCCTGACGGCCCAGCGTTCCCGGCCTGCGTTGCGGGCGTGAGCTGCCTGGAATCCGACCTGTTCAGCTGGCGGAAGATCCAATTTCCGCACCGCCCGGCAATCGGTGACCTGCTCGTGTACCTCAATACCGCCGGATACCAGATGGACTCCAACGAGTCGCCGTTCCACGATCTGCCACTACCGCCGAAGGTCGTCGTGTGGTGGGAAGACGGGGTCGCGCGGTGGCGATGGGACAGCCATGAGTAGGCCGCTGCACTCTCCCGCCGTAGTCACCCGCGTTTCCGACCTGACCGGATACACTCCATTGTTCGAGCTGTGCCGCACCGCGTCACGGACCCGACTGTTGCTCAAGCTGGAATTTTTCAACCCGACCGGGACCGCAAAGATCCGGGTAGCCCGGCAGATGGTGCTCGATGCCGAGAGCAGGGGCGAGCTGCGCCCTGGCGGGCGGATCGTGGAGTCCACATCGGGAAACACCGGCATGGGACTGGCAGTCGTGGCCGCCGAACGCGGCTACACCTTCACCGCGGTTGTCGACAGACACGCCAGCCCGGACAAGCTGCGGGCGATGCGGGCACTCGGTGCGGAACTGATCTACGTCACCGAGGACGGTGAGGACGGTCTGGCGACCGGCGCTCGCGAGGAGTTGGCCGCGCGACTGGCCAAGGACAGCGACAACACCATCTTTACCGAGCAGCACAACAACCCCAGTAACGCCGAAAGCTACCGCGCGGTCGCCGCAGAGCTGACTGCCGCTCTCCCACACAGCATTGACTACCTGATCGGCGCGGTCGGCACCGGCGGGTCGCTGTGTGGTACCGGAGGTGAGCTGCGCAGGACCTATCCCAGTGTCCGGCTGCTCGGCGTGGAACCGGTCGGGTCGATCGCCTT
>DASQWR010000186.1:0-5148 GCA_035640155.1 Pseudonocardiaceae bacterium | reverse complement strand
GTCTCCCGTCGGAGCGGTTGCGTGCGCCTGGAGGTCGACGACGCTGGACCCGGCGTGCCGGTCCAGCTGCGCGAGCGGGTGTTCGAGCGGTTCGCCCGCGGCGCACGCACCGGGCACCGCAGCGATGACGACGGCAGTGGCCTTGGGCTTGCGGTGGTTGCTCAACACGTGAGCGCGCACGGAGGCACGGTGTGGGTGGAAGACAGTCCCAGCGGAGGCGCTCGGTTTGTCGTGAAGCTCCCGGAGCTGCCCCGATGACGTCGCGGCTAGCGGCGAAGTCCTGGTTATTGGATGCTGGTCATAGCCTGCGGCGTCGAACCTGAAGATGCGCTGGCCCGTGGACATCTCACCGTCCCCGCCCGCTCGGACCCGGACCATCAGCGAGCCGACCAGCCAGTCCGAGGCTACCTCCGACAGCGTCCACTGGTGACCCAGCAGCAAGCGGCTGATCCTCCCGGAGAAACGAAGCCGAGTTATCGGCACGAGTTGTTAGATGGTTGTCAGCTCCGCGGTGGTCACAAGTTTCCCGCGCTGTTGCATAGTCAGAGGACGACCACGATGAGCGCGGGAGAGTTGATGATGACAAGGGACACAATCTTCGGCGACACTGATTTGCACGTCAAGGTCGCGTGGCGGGAAGATCGGGTGATTGTCGCAGTCACCGGCGAAGTGGACGTCGCCACGGCACCTCTGCTTAGCATTGCTCTCGATCAGGTCACTGCAAACTCATCGCGCAGTGTCGAAATCGATTTGTCGGGGACCTCGTTCTTCGCTTGCCGAGGGCTGTCAGTGCTGACGGCGGCACATCACCGACTCACCGAGAAAGGCGCCGCTCTCATCGTGCGCGGCGCGGTTGGCGTCGTCCGACGGGCCTTTACTGCCAGCGGCCTGCACGCGCTACTCACCGACGGTGATTGCGATCGCATGGTGGTCCCCCCAGCCTCGCTTATGCGATGACGACAGCCAGGTGCTCCATGGTCAACATCCGAGCCAAATAACTCTTTCTTGTTCGACAAGCCGTGCGGAATCAGAAATCGTCGATGCGCTAGTCGGCCGGTTGCTTGAGGCGTTCACCATCGTGGCACCGCAGCCGTTCGCGCGGGTGCTTGCCTGTGTCAGTGGCTGACGTGGCGGCGGCCGCACAAAGCTGCGGTAATGATGCCCGTAACCGCCATGCGCTTCTCCTCTGTGGTTCGGGCAACCACTCGGTTTAAGTGATCGATCGCGTCCACTCGGCGAATAATGGCGGATTGTCCGCTGTTGTTTAGGTCATGCTGCGTGTACGTCATCCGGGCGCTGATCGCTTTGTTGGGCGCTGTGGTTGAGCGGCGTCCTGCGCTGCTGTGTGGTTGGCGGGTGGGCGGATGAGGAGTGCGCCGGCTAGGGTGCTGAGGGCGATGACCCCGGTTACGGCGGTGAGTGCCCCGTAGGCGGTGGCCTTGGCTTCCAGGACTCCGCGCTCGATTGTCGGGCGGGGATCGGGGATTTTGACGCCGAATCCCTGAGCGATTGCTGCGTCCTTGATGGCCTGGGCCTGTGCGTGCATATCGAGGTAGCGCAGTCCCGACCAGCCCGCGACTACCCCGAACAGCAGGGCAACGACCGCCATCGCTGCGGCTACTCGCTTCAACCATGACGTGATGAGGCGATAGAGCAGGTACGCGCCGTCGGGTGTGGGGTTGCTGCCGTGGGCCGCGCCTACCGCCGGCCGCGATGCCCCAAGCAGTTGTTGTTTGGCCTGGTCGTACTCGGCAGGGGAGATGCGCCCCCGCTCGCGCAGCTCAGCCAACCGATCCAATTCGTCGACCACGCTCATTTTCCCGTCCACCGGCGTTGCACCCCACTTATGTTCAGCTTGTCGGTTAGGGCGACCCCGTCGAAGGCTGGTTGGTGTCGGTCGCCGTGTTCTTCCCGGTCAGGTTGTGGCATTGCGGTGTCTGGTTAACCGCGGCGCTCAGCAGCGGGTCGACGGCGAGTTCATCGAGCACCTGGGCGCGGTTACCGAGTGCGCCAAGGACGTTGACGGCCGCGCCGACAGCCGGCCCGATCGCGCCCATGTCGTGGGGGTCAGCCCTGTTCAGTTGGGTCAACGCCTCGTCGAGGTCTTCGCGCAACTGGATGAGCTGGTTGCCCATGTTGTCGAAAACTTGTTGCCCGTTGTCCACCGGTGGGGCTCCGACCGACGGGAGCTGATCGATCGCCTGTTGCACGGCGTTTCGCGCGTCGCCCAGATAGTCGATGTAGACCTGCCGGGTGGCGGCGAGGTTGCCAAGGTCAGGCTGGGGCGGCGCGCCGAGCCGGTCAATGGCGGGCTGGAGCGACTGGCACATCGACCTGGCCCAGTCAAGGGTCGCCGGCTGCGGTTGGGTCGGCGGCGCCGAGGTCACCGCGGGCGGGGCAGGCGCCGGGGACGCATTGTTGGCACATCCCGCGACCGCGAGCCCCGCAGCGGCCACGAGTACGCCAAGCCGACGACACAGCAGCGTGCCCCGAGCGACTTCCATGGTCTGCTTCACAAGTGCTCCTGTGTTTTATGGGATCCGCTTCCGCCAGGGCCAGCCTCGTATGGATTCCCGGTCGCGTGGCCAGTAACCTTGCGAGCACCTTACAATCGGATGATTCGGAAGGTGCGGGTCGGAGCGCGGGTTGTGTGCTACTTGGGGAAGACGTGGATCGGCACGGGAGCGCAGCACCTTTGACAGGGATCTCGACCCAACCTAGAACCTTGATCGGCCGCTGAGTTGGGATTTGTCGCCGGAGATCCCAAGGCCGGTGGTGCGTTGAAAGGGCCATTGGCATGTGCGTCAGGTCAGCCCTGACACAGGTGAAGGATAGTGTCGCAACCAAGGCTGCCGAATCCCCACTGACTGGCGAGCCAACGTGAGGTATCTCCGAACGTATGAACGCGGTTGTCGACCGAGACGAGGTGCAGCGCGGCAGTTCTGGTAACGAAGGTCTTGCCGGTGGCTGGAAAGCCGATGGCTCCTGGGCTTGGTGTTCCTGACCGTTGTCTCGGTTGGTCACTTGCACTTTGATGAGAAGTGTTGGTCCAGGCGCTCATCGTGGCCAGGTGAGCACTGTGGCTGGTGTTCGTTGCCGAGTTCACGCTGGGCGCCTCCGCACCCAGGACAAGAACCGGGTTTTGAGCTCGGCACTGGTGGCAGATGGTCTTTCTCGTGGTGCCGTTCTTGCGGTCACGGGCGTTCATGCTTCTGGCCGGCCGCCCAAGTGGGCAGCCGATTCCCTTGAGGTGCGCACGGTGTATGCGATGGGCATCCGTCCGGCGCTGATGACGTCACGGCGTCGTCAGCCTTGTTTGAGCGACGTGCCCTGGACCCCCTCCAGAGCAGACCCATCGCCGAACTGACTGGCGGTGATAACGCTGAGGGTGCCGTCAGTCTCTAGTACGACTGCCGCCACAGCACGCAGGTCTCCGGCACCCACGCCCCGGACGGCTTGGCGCAGCTCGTCGAGAGCCATCCGCTGCTGGCGCAGCGCGTCATAGCAGGGGGTTCCATCACGCAGGAGCAGCGTCGGACGCGCGGTCAGGACTGATCTGGCGCTGCGCAGTCGCACAGTGCTCCATGCGACCGCAAACTGCAACGCAGCTAACACGACGAGGGCTGCCGCGCCCTCAGACCACGAGACGGTGGTGTTGAGCAGGATCGTGGCCAGCGTGGAGCCGATCGCGATGGTCACAACGAAATCAAATGCGTTGAGCTTGGCAAGCGTCCGCTTGCCGGACAGCCGCAGTGTCACCACGAGGGTTAAATAGGCGGCGGCGCCGACTACTAGCACACGCCCGATGTCGAACCAGGAGTCGAACCACATGGTGTACGAGTACCCAAGGTGATGGTAAATATTCGGAAGTCTTGTGGTCGGGGTTGTCTCGTGCGGGGGGTCAGGGTGTGACACGCCGGTGGGATGTGAGGTTGCGGGCGTCTGAGGGTGTTTGCTGTGGTCTGTGACTGCTGCCGGGGTGGTTGCGGAGGCGGATGCTGTCGCGCAGCTGAGGGGTGGGGCTCTCGCGGGCGCTGGAGGCGAACGAGCAGCTGGCGGCGCTGGTGGAGGAGTTGACCGCAGAGAACGTCCGGCTGGGTGAGCGTGTGCGCAGCGTGAGGCTGAGCTTGAGCAGATGGCTGCAGAGCTGGCGGTGCTGAAGCGGATGGTGTTCGGCCGGTCCTCGCAGAAGGGTCGGGAGCCTGCTGGCCGGGGAGAGGGTGGGCAGGGCGGCGCGGGGCATGACGGCGGGGGTGCTCCGCCGCGCAAGAGGGGCCGGGCAGGCAACAGCAGGCGAGATTATTCGCATCTGCCCCGATTCGAGTTCATCTGGGATTTCGAGGATGGATCGTATTGCTGCCCGCGGTGTGGGCAGCCGTTCGCGGTGCTCGGCGATCACGTCATCGAGCAGGTCGACTGGCAGGTGATCGTGCGGGTGGTGGTGCACCGGCGGCGCCGGTACCGGCGCTCATGCGGGTGTCCGGGGCCTGCCACGGTGATGGCGCCGGGGCCGCCGAAGGCGATGGGTAAGGGCCTTTTGTCTAACGGGTTCATCGCGCAGGCATGGTGCGAGCGGTAGGTGGCCGGGCGGAGCCTGCACTCGCTGCTGGCCGGGCTGGCCCGGCACGGCGCGGAGATCGCCGCCGCGACGGTGACCGGGGCGCTGGCGCAGGCAGGGCGGCTGCTGGTGCCGCTGGAGGAGGCGATCACCGCGCGGTCACGGTCGGCGTGGCACCTGCACGCCGATGAGACATCCTGGCAGGTGTTCGCCCCGCGGGAGGGCGGCGGCCCGGCCCGCTGGTGGCTCTGGGTGTTCCTCGGCCCGGACACGACCTGCTTTGTATGGACCCCACCCGGGCCGGCGGCGTGCTGGCCCGCCACGCCGGCATCGACGAGGACACCGGGCAGCTCGCCGGGACAGCAGACGACGGCGGGCCGCGGCGCCTGGTCATCTCCAGCGACTTCTACTCGGTGTACACCTCGGCGGGAGCTAAGGCAGACGGCCTGGTCAACCTGTACTGCTGGGCTCACCTGCGGCGGTACTTCGTGCGGGCCGGGGACGCGAACCCGGATCAGCTCACGTACTGGACCACAGCCTGGCTGGAGCGGATCAAGGCCCTGTATGCCGCGCACGAGCAGCTGATGAGC
>DASQWR010000185.1:0-39273 GCA_035640155.1 Pseudonocardiaceae bacterium | reverse complement strand
ACGACGTCACCGGTGGGTTCCGCGCGCGCCGGGAGCTCACCGGTGGCCGCCTCGACGACTCCTTCGGGGTCGCGCACCGAGACGGCGCCGCGGGCCACCGGCACCGCGGCGAGCACCACGAGCAGGCCCAGCACCCGCCGCACCCATCCGGTGGTGGCCAGGGTGGCCGCCACCGCCGCCAGCGCGAGCAGGGCCAGCGGACCCAGCGCAGGCACCAGCGCCGCGCCGTCCACGTCCACCGGCACGTTGCCCCGCAGCGGTACCCGGAAGGTGACCCGTGCCCAAGGCAGCGCTGCGGCAGCGCCGAGTGCGGCGGCGGCCGCGACGAGCAGCAGCACGGTCACGGCGAGCACCCGCCGGCCGGGAGGCACCGGCCGGTTCACACGGGAGACTCCGATAACGAGGCAGCGAACCGCAGGCTGCCCGCGGTGGCGATGGCGGCGAGCACCGCGCCGGCCTTGTGCAGGCACTCGCGATCCTCGGCGACCGGGTCGGAGTCGGCGACGATGCCGCCACCGGCCTGCACGTAGGCCACCCCGTCGCGGATCATCGCGGTGCGGATGGCGATCGCGGTGTCGGCGTCGCCGGCGAAGTCGAGGTAGCCGACCACTCCGCCGTACACGCCGCGGCGGGTGGGCTCGAGCTCCTCGATCAGCTCCATCGCCCGGGGCTTCGGCGCCCCGGACAGCGTGCCGGCCGGGAAGCAGGCGGCGACGGCGTCGAACGCCGTGCACCCGTCGACGAGCTCCCCCGTGACCGTGGACACCAGGTGCATGACGTGGCTGTAGCGCTCGATGCGGAAGAACTCGACGACGTGCACGCTGCCCGGGCGGCAGACCCGGCCGACGTCGTTGCGCCCGAGGTCGACGAGCATGAGGTGCTCGGCGCGCTCCTTCTCGTCGGCGAGCAGGTCCTTCTCCAGCAGCAGGTCCTCGTCAGGGTCCGCACCGCGCCAGCGGGTGCCGGCAATGGGATGGGTGGTGACCTTGCCGTCTCGCACCGTCACCAGCGACTCCGGGCTGGACCCGACGATGCTGAATCCCGCCAGCCGCAGCAGGTACATGTACGGGCTGGGATTGGTCGTGCGCAACACCCGGTACACGTCCAGCGGGTCGGCGTCGGTGGCCATCTCGAAGCGCTGCGACACGACGACCTGAAAGGCCTCGCCGGCCCGGATGGCCTCCTTGGCGGTTTCGACCGCAGCGCGGTGCTGCTCGGGACTGCGCCGGCGCACGAACTCCGGCTCGGGCCGCTCGAACATCGCCGCGCTGGCCGGTGCGGGGGTGCACAGCTGCGCCGTCATCGCCTCCAGCCGGGCCACCGCGTCGTCGTAGGCCTCATCCACCCGCGCGGGCGAGTCGTCCCAGTTAATGGCGTTGGCGATCAGGGTGACGGTGCCCTCGTGGTGGTCCATCGCGGCGAGGTCGGTGGCCAGCAGCATCACCAGCTCCGGCACCTGCAGGTCGTCGACGGCGAGGTCGGGCAGCCGTTCCAGGCGACGCACCGAGTCGTAGCCGAGGTAACCGACCATGCCGCCGGTCAGCGGCGGCAGCCCGTCGAGGGGCTCGGTCTGCAGCGCCGCGACCGTCTCCCGCAGCGCGGTCATCGCGTCGCCCGTCCACGGCTTCCCGACGCCGGGCAGACCCACCGGCGGGGTTCCGGTCCACACCGGGCGGCCACCGGCCTCGGTGAGCGTCGCGGCGCTGCGCACCCCGACGAAGGACCACCGCGACCAGGAGCGGCCGTTCTCCGCCGACTCCAGGAGGAAGGTCCCCGGCCGGTCGGCGGCGAGCTTGCGGTAGACGCCCAGCGGCGTCTCCCCGTCGGCCAGCAGGGTCCGGGCCACCGGGATCACCCGGCGGTCGGCGGCGAGCGCCCGGAACTGCTGGCGGTCCAGCCGGATGCGCCCGATCCCCTCGATGGTGGTCCCCTCGGTGGTGCTCATGGTCGCCATTCTGCCCTGCACCGTTGGCGGCTCGCGCCGGCCGGGCATACTTTTTCATCCTACGTTGAACGGAGACGCGGTGATGGCAGGTGGTGGGGATTGCAGTGGCGGCGCTGGCGCTGGGTGCGGTGACGCTGCGCCCCCGCACCGGGCTCCTCGCCGCCGCGGCCGGCGCCCCGCCGGCGAGGACACCCGCGCTGTGCTGCTCGACTCGGCCCGGGTCGAGTTCACCGAGCGGGGCTTCGAGAGCGCAACCGTGCGGGCGATCGCGCAGCGGGCCGGGGTCGACGCCGCGATGGTCAGCCACTGGTTCGGCAGCAAGGACGCGCTGTTCGTCGCGGCGATGGAGATCCCGGTGAACCCCGACGAGATCGTGCCGCGGCTGCTCGCCGGTGATCCGGCCGAGCTGGGGGTGCGGATCGTGCGGACCTTCCTGACGGTGTGGGACGCGAACGGCGGTGGCGCGCTGGCGGCGCTGATGCGCAGCGTCTCCAGCCACGAGAGTGCGGCGCGGATGCTGCGCGAGTTCATCACCCGGTGATCTTCGGGCGGGTGGTCGCCGCGGTGGCACCGAACGCCCCCGAGCTGCGCGCCGCGCTCTGCGCCACCCAGGTGGCCGGGTTGGGGATGGTGCGCTACGTGCTCCGGCTGGAGCCGTTGGCCTCAGCCGACCACGACACGGTGGTCGCCGCGATCGCCCCGAACCTGCAGCGCTACCTCACCGGCGACCTGCGCGCTCCCGTCTCGCCCGCCGGCCCATGATGGGCTTATGCCTCCTCGTCCGGGGGCAGCAGCGGGTCGGCGTCGAAGCAGGTGCGCTCCCCGGTGTGGCAGGCAGCGCCCTGCTGGTCGACGACGAGCAGCACTGCGTCACCGTCGCAGTCCAGCCGGACCTCGTGCACGTGCTGGGTGTGCCCGGAGGTCTCTCCCTTCACCCAGTACTCCCGACGCGAGCGGGACCAGTAGGTGGCCCGGCGCGTGCTCAGGGTGCGGTGCAGCGCCTCGTCGTCCATCCAGGCCACCATCAGCACCTCGCCGGTGCCGCGCTGCTGCGCCACAGCGCACACCAGCCCGTCCGAGTTGCGCCGCAGTCGCCTCTCGATCAGCGGATCCAGCCCGGTCATCGCTGCGGCGCCACCTCGGTCAGACGAACCGTCACCCCGGCGGCCCGCAGCCCGTCCTTGACCTCACCAATGCGCAGCTCACCGAAGTGGAAGACGCTCGCCGCCAGCACCGCGTCCGCCCCGGCTGCCACCGCGGGCGGAAAGTCGGCCACCGTCCCGGCGCCACCACTGGCGATCACCGGCACGTCGACCACCTTGCGCACCGCGCGGATCATCTCGAGGTCGAAGCCGGCCTTGGTGCCGTCCGCGTCCATCGAGTTGAGCAGGATCTCCCCCACCCCGAGCTCCTGGCCGCGCTCGGCCCACTCGACGGCGTCGATGCCGGTGCCCCGACGCCCGCCGTGGGTGGTCACCTCGAAGCCCGACGACGTCGGTGCTGAACCCTCGGGCACCCGGCGGGCATCCACCGACAGCACGATGCATTGTGCTCCGAAGCGACGGCTGGCCTCGCCCAGCAGCTCCGGACGCGCGACCGCGGCGGTATTGATGCTCACCTTGTCGGCACCGGCCCGCAGCAGGCGGTCCACATCGGACACCTCCCGGATGCCGCCGCCGACGGTGAGCGGGATGAACACGCACTCCGCGGTGTGCCGCACGACCTGATAGGTGGTCTCGCGGTCCGACGAGGACGCGGTCACGTCCAGGAAGGTCAGCTCGTCGGCGCCCTCGGCGTCGTACGCGGTGGCCAGCGCCACCGGGTTCCCGGCGTCGCGCAGCCCGGTGAAGTTGACGCCCTTCACCACCCGTCCTGCGTCGACGTCCAGGCAGGGGATCACGCGCACCGCCACGGCCATACCCGCGACCCTAAGCGACGTTGCTCATAGGATCACTCGGGAGAGCTCCCGCCGATGTCGCTCACGCGGGTCAGCGCGCGGCGGCCAAGGCGTCGGGCAGCGTCAGCGCCCCGGTGTAGAGCGCCTTGCCGATGATCGCGCCCTCGACGCCATCAGGGGCCAGCGCGGCCAGGGCCGCCACGTCGGAGACACCCGAGACCCCGCCGGAGGCGATCACCGGCGCGTCCGTGCGGGCGCAGACCGCACGCAGCAGCTCCAGGTTCGGCCCACGCAGGGTGCCGTCCTTGGTCACGTCGGTGACGACGTAGCGCGGGCAGCCGTCGGCGTTCAGGCGCTCCAGCACCGGCCACAGGTCGCCACCGTTCTGGGTCCAGCCGCGGGCCGCCAGGGTGTGCTCCCCCTCGATGATGCGGACGTCGAGGCCCACCGCGATCTGCTCGCCGCACTCGGCGATGACGGCGCGGCACCAGGCGGGGTCCTCCAAGGCCGCGGTTCCCAGGTTCACCCGGGTGCAACCGGTGGCCAACGCCCGGGCCAGCGAGGCATCGTCCCGGATCCCGCCGGAGAGCTCCACCGCGATGTCGAGCTTGCCGATGATCTCGGCGAGCAGCTCGGCGTTGGAGCCCCGGCCGAACGCGGCATCGAGATCCACCAGGTGGATCCACTCGGCACCGCAGGCCTGCCAGGCCAGCGCGCAGGACAGCGGATCGCCGTAGCTGGTCTCGGTGCCGGCCTCACCCCGGGTCAGGCGGACGGTCCGGCCACCGGCGACGTCGACCGCGGGCAGCAGCACGAAACTCACGGGCGCCACCCTATGCGGAGCGATGTCGCAGCCAGCGCTTCGTGCTCACCGCTCGCCCGAGTCCCGGACCAGCAGCCCGACGAGCAGTCCGAATGCGCCCACCAGGAGCAGCCAGCCGACCCACCCGGGCGCGGCGACGAGCGCCAGCGCCGAGTATCCCAGCGACACCGCGAGAGCCACGGCGGTGACCGCCGCCACCACCCGGACCCAGGTCGCACGTCCCGGCGGCATGTTGTAACGGGGCATCAGGCCAGCGTTCCCAACCAGTTGCGCAGCAGCTGGGCGCCGGCGTCCCCCGACTTCTCCGGGTGGAACTGGGTCGCGCACAGCGGGCCGTTCTCCACCGCGGCGACGAAGGGCTTGCCGTGCTCGGACCAGGTCACCAGGGGTTCGACGAGGGTGCTGGAGGGCTCCAGCTCCCAGCGCTGCACGGCATAGGAGTGCACGAAGTAGAACCGGGTGTCGGCGTCCAGCCCGGCGAACAGTACCGAGTTCTCCGGCGCTGCCACCGTGTTCCAGCCCATGTGCGGCAGCACGTCCGCCTGCAGCCGCTCCACGGTGCCGGGCCACTGGTCGCACCCGCTCGCCTCGACGCCGTGCTCCACACCTCTGCTGAACAGCACCTGCATGCCGACGCAGACCCCGAGCACCGGACGTCCACCTGCCAGCCGCTGGCCGATGATCCGCTCGCCGCGCACCGACCGCAGGCCCTCCATGCACGCGGCGAACGCTCCGACGCCGGGCACCACCAGCCCGTCGGCGGCGAGCGCGGCCGGCGGGTCCGCGGTCACCTGCACCTCGGCTCCGGCCCGGCGCAGCGCGCGTTCGGCCGAGCGCAGGTTCCCGGAACCGTAGTCGAGCACGACGACACTTCTCACTCCCCCAGCTTCCCACGCTCAGGCCGGGCGGCCCACCGGAGTTGTCGGACCTCGACTTAGGTATAACTTCGCGACTAGCGTTCTGGACGTGACCGCGCTGCCCGAGTGGCTGACCATCGGTGAGGTGGCTCACCGCAGCGGCGTTCCGCACACCGCGCTGCGGTTCTACGAGGACCGCGGGTTGCTCACTTCCAGCCGCTCCCCCGGCAACCAGCGCCGTTATCCCCGCTCAGTGCTCCGCCTGCTGGCGTTCATCCGTGCCGCGCAGCGCGTCGGGCTCTCCCTCGACCAGATCAGCGATGCACTGGCCACGCTGCCGGTCGGTCGCGCCCCGACCCGGCAGGACTGGACCCGGCTGTCGCGGACATGGCGCGGTGAGCTGGATGCGCGGATCGACGCGCTGGTCCGGTTACGGGACAACCTCGATGGCTGCATCGGGTGCGGATGCCTGTCCCTACAGCGCTGCGCGCTCTACAACAGCGGCGACGTGATGGCCGACCAGGGCCCGGGAGCGCCGAAGCTGCGCCCTGCATCCGAGGGCGGAACCTGACTCGGAACCGTCACAGCCGCAGAGTTACGTGATTTGGACAGTCCGCTTACGACCTGTGACCAACCGGGACGCTGTGTCGTTCCGGTCAGGAGATCCCGCACCAGGTGGCGAAGCCTTGCACGGTGTCGGTGCGGCGCCGGTCCTGGCGGGCGAGCACGTGGATGGTCTCGTGCACCAGCGGATGGTAGCGGGTCTGCTGCGGGGCGGTGTGTCGGGCAGTGACCAGGCTGGCCAGCGCCCGTCGGCGATCGCCGTGCAGCAGCCAGGCGCGCGCGGTGTCGATGTGGTGATGGCCGACCCGCTCGCGTGGCGTTCTAGCGGGGAAGTGCATGCCCTTGGCGCGCTTCACCGCCTCGGTGCCGTCGCACATCTCGACTGCGAGGCCCACCGACCAGATGTCAACGTTGGTGGGCCCGAAGAAGAGCCGGTAGTCATCCCGGTCGGTGCCGATTTGCTGGGCAGCCTCGCGTGCCTCGGCGAGGTGATCGTTGGACTCGTCGCGCCGTCCCGCTCGGGATGCCGCGAGGCCGGACTTCAGGTGCAGGTTGCCCCACACCGAGAGCGTCGCTGGGTCACCATCGCCAAGCCGGTCTTCGATGGTCGACCGGCTCGACTCCAACAAGCGAGCGGCAACGTCCCAGTCGGCAGCCGTGATCAGCTCACCAGCACGGCGGTAATGTCCGATCAACACCGCCAACGGGTCGCCGGAGCGCTCGGCGGCCCACTCGTATCGGTCCACAGCCAGCGAGGCGAGGTCAGCGTAGCCAAGCTTCGAGAGCACTTGGTCCACCGCGTAGTAGGCCTCGGCGAGCAGCCCGAAGACCCGCTCCCGGTCGGCACCCCGGCACACGTGCGCAGCCGCGCGTAGCTCTTCGAGTAGGCCCGGTAGCTCGGCTCCGAGGGTGTCCAGCGAGACCTGGTGGCGCAGCCGGGAGGCTTCCGCTACGGCGGCGGCGAGCTCGGGTAGCGACCTCGGCCGCAGGGTGTCGTCGGGCGGCAGGGCGTAGGAGACCAGCTCGCGGCGGATGCCCGGCACGGTGCTGTGCAGCCGGTGATCGGCGCGGCTCCGCCGGGGATAGGGCTGGTCGAGCAGGTCGGCGACCCGGACGTCGAGCGCCCGGGACACAGCCGAGACGAACGCGGGCGAGGCGGGCAAGCGGCCCTGCTCCACCGCCCGAACCAGGCTGGTCGACACATTCGCACGGGTACCGAGCTGCTGCTGAGTGAGCCCGGCCAGCTTGCGCTCCTCGGCAACCCGGCCGCCCACCCCATCGCTAGCCATGCGCTCAGGCTACGTACAGGAGGGGTGGACACAACTGGCACCGCTGTGTCACTCCCCGTTCCCATTTCGCGCCACGGTGCGACTGTGACCGGACCGAGCTACCCGGCAACGCCATATCTGCGGTGCCTGACGCCAGCGAACGGGTGGCGCGCCGACCTGATCCACGATCGCCACGGCGGGCCGGTGGCGATCGTCGCCGTGCGCGTCGGGCGGACCTGGACCGACGCGGTGGCGATCGAAGGCGAGGACCGGACTGTGGCGATGCGCACCCGCACCAACGAAGATCGGCTGATCCTGCCCACCGACCCTACTGGGTCCCTCCGGCGTGGTGTGGTTTCGCGACGGCCGGTGCGAGGCCGTACTCGCCGAGCTGTTCGAGCTGCAGGAGGAACGGCCGCAGTGACGGCAATGAGTATGCCTTGACTGATCATCTAGTCTGCTCGCAGTGCTCGAGCAAGGCCGACAGCGCCTGGCCGGGGGCGGAGGGAATCGCGATGTCAACGATCGATTCTGGTGCGGCGGGTCCGACGGCGTACCCGGTGCAGTTCGATGTCGACTACCCCGATCGGGGTCTCGACCGGCTCACGACGTTCTTCCGGCTGTTCATGGCGATCCCGATAGCGATCGTGGTGGCCCTCGTGAGCGGCCCGGCGACGTCGTTCGGACCGGAACAGACCCGGGTCATCGTCGTCAGCGCGGGCGGCCTGCTGTTCCTTCCGCCCCTGCTGCTGATCCTCTTCCGGCGCAAGTACCCGCGCTGGTGGTTCGACTGGAATCTCGAACTCCTGAGGTTCAGCAACCGGGTCACCGTCTACCTCGCGCTGCTACGCGACGAGTACCCGTCCACCGACGAGCGGCAGGCGCTGCACCTCGACATCCGCTACCCGGAAGCACACCGGGAGCTGAACCGGTGGTTGCCGCTGGTGAAGTGGCTGCTGGCGATCCCGCACTACATCGTGTTGTTCTTCCTCGGCATCGCCGCCTTCGTCGTCATCGTCATCTCCTGGTTCGCGATCCTGTTCACCGGCCGGTACCCGCGCCCGCTGTTCGACTTCGTCGTCGGCGTCCTGCGGTGGAGCACCCGAGTGACCGGCTACGCCTTCCTGCTGGTCACCGACGCGTACCCACCGTTCCGGCTCCGGCCGTGACTGCCGTTTCGCTGCAGCGCGTCGACGTGCTCAGAGCACGCCTTTCGTGGAGGGCACCCCGCTGGCGCGCGGGTCGGGTTCGACGGCGGCTCGCAACGCCCGCGCGAGGGCCTTGTACTGCGCTTCGGTGACGTGGTGCGGGTCCCGCCCGTGCTCCACCCGGAGATGCAGCGCGATCTGCGCCTGGAAGGCGAGGGTCTCGAAGACGTGCTGGTTGAGCACGGTCGGGTAGTTCCCGCCGACCACGAAGGACACCAGCGCTTCGGGCTCTCCGGTGTGCACGCAGTAGGGCCGCCCCGAGACGTCCACCGCAGCGTGCGCCAGAGTCTCGTCCATCGGCACCCAGGCGTCACCGAAGCGCCGGATTCCGGACTTGTCGCCCAGCGCCTGGCCCAGCGCCTGGCCGAGCACGATAGCGACGTCCTCCACGGTGTGATGCGCGTCGATGTCCACGTCCCCGGTGGCGCGCACCACGAGGTCGAAGGCGGCGTGCTTGCCCAGCGACGTGAGCATGTGGTCGAAGAACGCCACCCCGGTGCCGACCTCCGTGCGCCCGGTGCCGTCGAGATCGATCTCGACCAGCACCGAGGACTCCTTGGTCACCCGCTCGATCCGGGCGGTGCGGCTCACGGTCTCTCCTGGGCTAGCACGGCCGCGCTCGCGGCCAGGAAGGCATCGTTCTCCGGAGGCGTGCCGATCGTCACCCGCAGGTGGCCCTCGATGCCGACGTCGCGGACGAGCACACCGTGGTCCAGGTAGCGCCGCCACGTCACCGACTCGTCGGCGAACCGTCCGAAGAGGACGAAGTTGGCGTCGCTGGACACCACCTCGGCGCCGAGCTCCCGCAACGCGGCGGACACCCGACCCCGCTCGGCCACCAGGGTCGTCACCGAGCCCAGGGTGGACTCCGCGTGACGCAGCGCGGCGCGGGCGGCAGCCTGGGTGAGCACCGACAGGTGGTAGGGCAGCCGGACGAGCAGCAGCGCGTCCACCACCGCCGGTGCGGCGGCGAGGTAACCGAGGCGCCCGCCGGCGAAGGCGAACGCCTTGCTCATCGTCCGGCAGACGGCGAGCGTCCCGGGGAACTCGGCCAGCAGCCCGACCGCGCTCGGCTGGTGCGAGAACTCACCGTAGGCCTCGTCGACGACCACGATTCCGGGGGCGACGGCGAGCACGGAACGCAGGTCCCCGAGGGGCACCGCGGCCCCGGTGGGATTGTTCGGGCTGGTCACGAAGAGCACGTCGGGCCGGTGCTCGCGCACCGCCGCGACCGCGCGCAGCGCGTCGAGGGAGAAGTCCGCCCGCCGGGGCGCCGGGATCCACGCGGTGCGGGTGCCCGCGGAGATGATTGGGTGCATCGAGTAGGAGGGGACGAAGCCAAGCGCGCTGCGCCCAGGACCGCCGAACGCCTGCAGCAGCTGCTGGAGCACCTCGTTGGATCCGTTGGCCGCCCACAGGTTCGCGGCCGTGAGCGGCACTCCGGTGCGGCCTGCGAGGTACGCGGCGAGATCCGAGCGCAACGCGACGGCGTCGCGGTCGGGGTAGCGGTGCAGCTCGCGCGCGGCGCGCTCGACATCGGCCACCACCTCGGCCACCAGCGCGGGCGGCGGCGGGTAGGGGTTCTCATTGGTGTTCAGCCGCACCGGCACGTCCAGCTGCGGGGCACCGTAGGGGCTGGCGTCGCGCAGGTCCTCGCGCAGCGGCAGGTCCGCGAGCACCACCTCAGACCCGATAGGGGCATCCACAGGAACCTCGATGGCGCTCACCGCGCCCGCCCGCGCATCCGGGCGGTGACGGCCTGTCCGTGGGCGGGCAGGTCCTCAGCCTCGGCGAGGGCCACCACGTGGTCGGCGACCTTCACCAGGGCGTCCTCGTCGTACTCGACGAGGTGGATCCCGCGCAGGAACGTCTGCACCGACAACCCGCCGGAGTGCCGGGCGCAGCCCCCGGTGGGCAGCACGTGGTTGGAGCCCGCGCAGTAGTCGCCCAAGGACACCGGCGCGTAGGGTCCGACGAAGATAGCGCCCGCGTTGCGCACCCGGCGGGCCACCGCGGCGGCGTCCGCGGTCTGCACCTCCAGGTGCTCGGCGGCGTAGGCGTCCACGACGGACAACCCCGCGTCCACGGCGGACACCAGCACGCAGCCGGACTGGGCGCCGGACAGCGCCGTGCGGATCCGCTCGGTGTGCCGGGTGTGGCCGACCTGCCGCTCGAGCTCGGTGTCCACGGCCTCGGCGAGCGCCTCGGAGTCGGTGACCAGCACTGACGCTGCTATGGTGTCGTGCTCGGCCTGGGAGATCAGGTCTGCGGCGACGTGCACCGGATCGGCCCCGGCGTCGGCCAGGATGGCGATCTCGGTGGGGCCGGCCTCGGCGTCGATGCCGACCAACCCGCGCAACGCGCGCTTCGCGGCGGTGACGTAGACGTTGCCCGGTCCGGTGATCATGTCGACGGGGTCCAGCCGAGCGCCGTCGGTGTCCACCCCTCCGTGGGCCAGCAGCGCGATGGCCTGCGCGCCACCGAGCGCCCACACCTCCTCGACGTCCAGCAGCGCGGCGGCAGCCAGCACCGCCGGATGCGGCAGCCCGCCGTGCTCGGCCTGCGGGGGCGAGCAGACGACCAGCGACTCGACCCCGGCGACCTGGGCCGGCACCACGTTCATCACCACGCTGGACGGGTAGACCGCGACCCCGCCCGGCGCGTAGAGCCCGACCCGGGTGACCGGCACCCAGCGCTCGGTGACGGTGCCGCCCGGAACGACCTGGGTGGTGGTCTCGCGGCGGCGCTGGTCCTCGTGCACCCGGCGGGCCCGGGCGATCGACTCCTCCAGGGCGGCGCGCACCGCGGGGTCCAGCCCAGACAGCGCGGTGCGCAGCGACGTGGCCGGTACCCGAACGCTTGCCGGACGCACCCGGTCGAAGCGCTCGGTGAGCTCGAGCGCCGCCTCGACGCCCCGCTCGCGCACGGCGTCGATCAGTGGCGCCACCTGGGCGGCCACCGCGTCGACGTCCATCTCGGCGCGCGGCAGCACGGCGCGCAGCCCAGCGGGAGACAGCGCGTGACCGCGCAGGTCGGTGCGGGCGAGCATCAGGGCCTTTCGCATCTGGGGACGGCGCTGCCCAGCGTAGTGACGCTGCGGTGGACCTGCTGCTCGGCTACGCGGACTGCGTGCCCCGGATCACCGGCATCACCTGCGGGTAGCGCTCGTCATGGGGCGAGGCGCCACAGTGCGTTCAGCGGCACTGCCCGCAATCTGTCGCCGAACGGCAGGGTCGTTCACCTCGATGCCGACGTGTCGTCCTCGGGATACCTGACTACCGGCGATGGTGTCCGGACCAGCAGCCCGCCGACGCGTGCCGGAGTTGTCCCTCGGGCGATGACTTTGCCGCCCGGGCCGGGTCTACTACTGACCGGCGAGCGCAATTGCCGCCCGATCAAGGAGTAGCGATGCAGATCATTCTCAGTGACTTCATGAGCCTGGACGGCGTCGTGCAGGCGCCCGGCGGCCGCGAGGAGGACACCGACGGTGGGTTCGGCCATGGTGGCTGGTCGATGCCGTACTTCGACCCGGAGGCCATGGGCTCGGCGATCGACGAGGTCATGGCCTCGACGGAGGCGCTGCTGTTCGGTCGGCGCACCTGGCAGGCGATGGCCGCCGCCTGGCCCGGCCGCGCAGGCGACCCCTTTACCGACCGCATGAACGAGATCCCCAAGTACGTGGCATCCCGCACGCTCAACCAGGACGACCTCACCTGGTCCGGCTCGACCCTGCTACCCGCCGACGACGTGATCGGCGCGGTGCGCGAACTGCGAGCACGGGACGGCAAGGGGCTGCAGGTCATGGGCAGTGCGTCGCTCGCTGCGCAGCTGATTGAACACGACCTCGTCGACGAGTACCGGCTGATGATCG
The DNA here is from genome assembly GCA_035640155.1 of Pseudonocardiaceae bacterium. Classification (GTDB taxonomy): domain Bacteria; phylum Actinomycetota; class Actinomycetes; order Mycobacteriales; family Pseudonocardiaceae; genus JALYQB01. Next base: position 26,840 of record DASQWR010000185.1, on the reverse strand, counting down.
AGCCGGTCCTGCTCGGCGGCGGCAAACGGGTGTTCCCCGCCGACGGTCAGGCCCGCCCGCTCGAGCTGGTCTCGACCGCGACAACCGGGACCGGCGTCCTCATCTGCACCTACCGGCCGGCAGCGCGCTGACCCGCCCTGGCGGGCAACCTGCGTGACCTACCAGGGAAGGGGACGGGTGTGGTCCCGGACCTACTGCCGGTCCGGACCATCGTGGCCAGCAGAAACTCAGCCGAGGATGCGGCCGAGGCCATCGAATTCGTTGTCCTGATTGTCCAGGTTGGGTTCGAGGTCGATGACGTCATCGCCGCCGACGAGGTCGTTGTTGTCCCCGTTGTCGCCACGGCCGAGGAGGTTGTCGACAGCGTCCCTGATGCGGTCCCCCAGGTTCCCGATGCCGCCGTCATCCTCGGACTCGCCTCCGGAGCCGCCCTCGTTCTGCCCGGCGGTACTCCCGTCACTCCGTCCGACATGTTGCCGCCGGCTCCATCGGTCCCGCTCTGCGCCATAGCGACGCCCCGGCGAGGGTCGGTCCCGCACCGGCACCCACCGACCACGCTGGTCGGTCCCCAACGGCTGGGGCACGAACAGGTTCACCTGCCCGGAACGCGCGAAGTCCGCAGAGGGTCCGCAGAATGACCGTCCACAGTCCTCAACGGTCGATGACTGCCCACGACTCAGACGCAGGTAGCGAGGGTGCAGCGGAGGTAGGTCCAGCTAATCCCGGTACAGCCTGCGTTTGCTGATGTACTGCACCACTCCGTCCGGCACCAGGTACCAGATTGGTATCCCCTCGCGCGTACGGCGCCGGCAGTCGGAGGAGGAGATCGCCATCGCCGGAACCTCGACCAGGCTTACCGCCCCGTCCGGCAGGTGCTCGTCGTCCAGGTGGAAACCCGGACGGGTCACCCCGACGAGGTGGGCGAGGGCGAACAGCTCCCCCACCCGCTGCCAGGACAGGATCTGCGCGAGAGCGTCAGCCCCGGTGATGAAGAACAGCTCGTGGTCGGGAAACCGCGCCGCCAAATCGGTGAGGGTGTCCACCGTGTAGGTGGGCCCGCGCCGATCGATATCCACCCGGCTCACCGTGAACCGTGGGTTGGACGCGGTCGCGATCACCGTCATCAGGTAACGGTCCTCGACGGCGCTGACCTCGCGCCCGCCCTTCTGCCACGGCACGCCGGTGGGTACGAACACGACCTCGTCCAGCCCGAAGCGGTCAGCCACCTCGCTGGCAGCGACGAGGTGGCCGTGGTGGATCGGGTCGAAGGTCCCACCCATGACGCCCAGTCGCCTGTGTCCCGATCGCCGGCCGGACATGCTGGCAGCCTATGGGAGCCGAGTCGGATAGCGTCGGTGACCATGGAGTCACAGCTGCGCGTCGGGGTGGACCTCGACGGCGTGGTCGCTGACTTCGTCACGGGGTGGATCACCCGCTACAACGCAGAGTTCGGTGCGCGGCTGCAGGTGGCCGATGCGGTGGAGTGGCACGCAGCGGCGCGGATGACGCACTTCGGGTCGATGTCGAAGTTCTGGCAGTGGGCACGCACCGCTGGCCCGGATGGGTACAGCCTGTTCCGCGACCTGCCGGTCTACGACGGCGCGGTGCAGGGCCTGCGCACGCTGCAGCGCCTCGCCCATGTCGTGATCATCAGCACCAAACCGCAGTGGGGGGTGGCGGACACGCTGGCTTGGCTCGGGGAGCTCCGGCTGGCGCTGCGCGAGGTGCACGTGACCGACGACAAGGCTGAGGTGGACTGCGCGGTGTACGTCGAGGACTCGACGCAGCACCTCTCGCGGCTGCGGGCCCGGCGGCCTGACTCGGTAGTGTGCCGCTGGGTACGCCCGTGGAACTCCCCGGTGGACGGCTGCCTCGACATCGACGCGTGGTCCGACGTGCACGTCGTGGTCCGCGAGCTGGCGCGCTGGCACTGACCCGGTCGCCGTGCCGCGACTCCTCGGCAGCACGGAGCGTGGAACGAGTGCGGGACCGACCCGCACCTGACGGGTGACCACCAGCCTCAGTTGAGTAGTGGTCATCACAGATCCGATCATCCCTTGTGGGCACCGCAACGAGTTTGATGCTCAGCTGGGGTGCCAGCGCACCGGGCCCGCCCGGATCAGGGGGTTCGGTTGACGTCGTTGAGGGGCCACCGGCGCTGAACGTTCGACGTGTTCGCGATGCCTGCGCCGCCGGTCGTAGTCCGCTCGGCGGGTTGGGTCGCGCAGCACGTGGTAGGCGGCCATGAGAGTGGACAGGCAGGCAGGTTCCCCTGGGTGGCTGCTGGTGTCGGGGTGGTGAGCGCGCAGCAGACGACGGTAGGCGTGGGCGATCTCGGCGTTGGTCGCGTCGGGTGCGACACCGAGGATCGCGTAGGGCTCTAAGGGTGTCGACACGCTCATCGTCATCGAACCTCCCCAGGCGCCGGCAGCTCGAGGAGCGGCACGGCGTGGATGGGATACCCATGACCCCGGGGCCGGATGCGACCGGCCCCGCCCGCAAACGGCGGGCCGGTCGCATCCTCGGGTGTGGCCGCGCGGCGGGCTCCGGCTCAGCCGTTGATCTGCTTGGCCGAACCTCCGTTGGTGATCTCGATCTTGCGGGGCTTCGCCTTCTCGGTCACCGGGATGTGCAGGGTGAGCACGCCGGCGTCGTAGGAGGCCGCGATCCGGTCCGTGTCGAGGGTGTCTCCGAGGAACAGCTGGCGGCTGAACACTCCGCGGGGCCGCTCGGCAACCTGCAGCTCGGCATTCTCCGGGTGGGACTCCCGCCGCTCGGCGCGCACCGTGAGGACGTTGCGTTCGACGTCGAGGTCGATGGAGTCGGGGATCACACCCGGCAGGTCGAAGTGCACCACGAACTGGTCCCCCTCGCGGTAGGCGTCCATCGGCATGACCGCCGGCTTGGACCAGGTGCCGTTGTGGCCGAAGACCTGCTGGGTGAGCCGGTCGAGCTCGCGGAAGGGGTCGGTACGCATCAGCATCGCTGATCTCTCCTCTCTCATGACCTACGCACCACGATTACCGCATCCGTCACGATAGCTTCCATCAGCAGAGCATGCAAGCTACCTGCGGTCGCCACTACAAGGTACATCACCGTCCGCATGCTCGGAGCCGTCCTGCTCGTAGCAGTCGCGGGTATGCCGCTCCAGCCAGCACAGGGGATCGTCTGGCTGACAGGAGCCTTGCCCATCCAAGTGTCAATCATCGTGCCCGGCTCGAGCCGGCCCCACTCGTCCAGATCGGGTGGCACCGGCTTGGGGCTGCGGGCGATAGCAGCACGTTCCCCCATGTGCGCGAGGTGATCACGCTCCCGCTGGCGTCGAGCACTTGGTGGAGATCGACGCCGTCGGCCAAGAGATGCTCGGCGACCGGACACCGGCACAGGGTTGAACAAACCTCTGGTAGCCAGTATATAATGGGTACCGCCAACGCCGCTGATATCGGGACGGAGGTGGTCGTCGCGAGTATCGCCAACCCGGCGGCGCGAGCGGTTCCCTCGCCGCTACCGCCGCGGTCTCACGACCAGGACGGGGAGAATGGGGAGCCCTGATCCGTGTATCCCCCTCGACGGCTGCAGGGACCCCTTCCTGTCCTCGCCTGGAGTTCCCGGTGGCGTCGGCCTCCCCTTGGCGAAGTCACCGGGAACTCCCTGCCCCTGCCCGACCCGCCCACGGAGCCTGAGTGTCAAGTCCTTCGCCCGACGGGGTGAGCAAGCTCAACGATGACGACTACCCCGCCTACACGATCGGGCGCGCCGCCGACCTGCTCGACGTGCAGCCCGCGTTCCTCCGGAGTCTGGATTCCAGCGGAATGCTCAGCCCGGAACGCTCTGCCGGTGGGCAGCGCCGCTACAGCCGCACCGAACTCGCCCTCGCCGACCGGGTCCGCGCACTGCTCGACCAGAACATGCCCCTTGCAGCCGCGATCCGCATCGTCGACCTCGAAGAAGAACTCGCCCGCGCGTACCGCCGCATCGCCTCGCTGCAGAACCCCGATGGCCAACCGGACCCTGTGCCATGACTGCGAGGCCGGTTCCGGCTGCCGCGGCCACCAGAGGTGGTCCTCCCAGGTGCTCTCGTCCCAGACCCAGCCGCTACGTCGCCCCTGTGGCGCGCTCCTGAACGGCGTCCTACACGGGGACCAGGTCGTCTGCGTGCACCACCTCGCGGCGCAACTCGACGGGCAGGTCGCGGGTGGATCGGCCGATCAGTGCGGGCAGCTCGACGGCGTCGTAGCCCACGATCCCCCGCGCCACCACGCCACCCCGCGGGTCGACCAGCTCCACCACGTCGCCGGCCTCGAAGTCACCGTCGACGCCGGTGATCCCGGCGGCCAGTAGCGAACGGCGCTGCTGCAGCACCGCAGCGACCGCGCCGTCGTCCAGCAGCAGCCGGCCGGCGGCACCGGCGGCGTGGCGCAACCAGAACCGTCGCGACGACAACCGCGCCCTCCCCGCCGCGAACGCGGTGCCGACATCGGCCGCACCCACCGCACGCTCCACCTGGGCGGCCGCGGCGAGCAGCACCGGCACGCCGGCCTCCGACGCCACCGTCGCTGCCACGAGCTTGGAGGCCATCCCCCCGGTGCCGAGCACACCGCCGGCACCAGCGCTGACGGCCTCCACGTCGGACGGCATTGCCACCTCGGGCACCAGACGCGCCACCCCCAGGCGTGGGTCCCCGTCGTAGAGGCCGTCCACATCGGACAGCAGGACCAGGCCCTCGGCACCAACCAGATGCGCCACCAGGGCAGCGAGCCGGTCGTTGTCCCCGAACCGGATCTCGTCGGTTGCGACCGTGTCGTTCTCGTTGACCACCGGTACCACCCCGAGTCCCCGCAGCCGCGCGAACGTCCGTTGCGCGTTGCGGTAATGCGCGCGGCGCACCACATCGTCGGAGGTGAGCAGCACCTGGCCGACCGTCCGGCGGTAACGAGCGAATGACCTGGCGTAAGCCTCGGCCAGGGCCAGCTGCCCGACGCTCGCCGCGGCCTGCTGGGTGGCCAGGTCCCGGGGTCGGCGGCGCAGGCCGAGCGGCACCAGACCCGCGGCGATCGCTCCCGAGGACACCAGCACCACATGGGTTCCGGTCGCCATCCGCCGGGCGATCGCGTCGACCAGGGCGTCCAGCCGCGCCGGGTCCAGCCCGCCCTGCGCCGCGGTGAGGGATGAGGAACCCACCTTGACGACGAGGTGACGTGCGCCTGCGATGGCCTCTCGTGCGGGGCTGTCGGCTTGACCCTGCGAGCAGGTCTCGTGACTGCCGGCTCGACCCTCGCGGCTCACGTCACTTCCTCCCCGTCCTCCCCTCGCTGGCCGCGACGCACCGATCGAGCCGCCTTGCGCTCGGCTGCGGTGACCCGCTCGTCGGCCTCGAGGCGGGGATCGGTGCCGCGACCCGCGAGCTGGACCGCAGCGAGGCCGGCCGGGGTGGAGGGCTCCCAGTCGAACGTCACCGAGCCGATCGTCACCGGGCAGCCGGGCTGGGCGCCGCGAGCGGCCAGCTCCTGCTCGACGCCGAGCCGGGCCAGCCGGTCGGCGAGGTAGCCGACCGCCTCGGTGTTGGCGAAGTCGGTCTGGTGCACCCACCGTCGGGGGCGCTCACCGCGCACCACGAAGCCTCCCGGCAACTCCGGGTCGGGCTCGACGGTGAAACCCGAGTCGCCGACCGCCGGGGGACGAAGCACGACCCGGGTGGGCTCGGGCGGGGGCAGCGACGCCCGGTGCTGTGTCACCGCGGTCCCGAGCGCGAAGCCCAACTCGCGCAGGCCCTCGGTGGTGGCGGTGGACACGGCATGCACACTCAGCCCGCGTGCCTCCAGCTCGGGGCGCACCATCTCGGCGAGCTCACGCGCGTCCGGGACATCTATCTTGTTGAGCACCACCAGTCGGGGCCGGTCGGCCAGCTCCCCCCCGAGCGAAGGGCTGTAGGCGGCGAGTTCGTGCTCGAGGGCGTCGATGTCGGAGAGCGGGTCGCGCCCCGGCTCCAGCGTCGCACAGTCCACGACATGCACCAGCACGGCGCAGCGCTCGACGTGGCGGAGGAACTCCAGGCCGAGGCCCTTGCCCTGGCTGGCACCGGGGATCAGGCCTGGGACATCGGCCACCGTGAACACCGTCTCCCCCGCGGTTACCACGCCGAGGTTCGGCACCAGCGTGGTGAACGGGTAGTCGGCGATCTTCGGTCGAGCGGCGGAGAGCACCGACACCAGCGACGACTTGCCCGCCGACGGGAATCCCACCAGTCCCACGTCGGCCACCGACTTGAGCTCCAGGACCACGTCGGCGGCCTCCCCCGGCTCGCCGAGCAGGGCGAACCCGGGAGCCTTCCGCGCCCGGGAGGCGAGCGCTGCGTTGCCCAGACCTCCCCGGCCCCCCGCGGCCACGACGAACCTCGTTCCGGGGCCCACCAGGTCAGCGAGGACATCGCCGTGCGGGGTGAGCACCACGGTGCCGTCGGGGACCTGCAGTTCGAGGTCCTCCCCGATGGCACCGCTGCGATGTCCGCCCTGACCCTGCCGACCGGAGGGAGCGGTGGCATGGGAGCGGTAGTGGAAGTCGAGCAGGGTGTGCACGTTCGGGTCGACGACCAGCACCACGTCCCCACCCCGGCCCCCGTTGCCCCCGTCCGGACCGCCGAGGGGTTTGAACTTCTCCCGGTGCACTGAGGCGCACCCGTTGCCGCCATCGCCGGCGGCGACGTGCAGCACCACACGGTCGACGAACCGGGACACGAAGTCCTCCTGCTTCAGGCGCCAGTGAGGGGCGGGCCGGTGCTCACCGGTCCCGCCCCTCACCGAGGTGTTCTGGGGTGTTCTTGTGGTGGGCCGGGTTCAGACCTCCGCCGGCACGATGTTGACGGTCTTACGGCCGCGCTTGGTGCCGAAGAGCACCGCGCCCGCCTCGAGGGCGAACAGTGTGTCGTCACCGCCGCGGCCGACGTTCACGCCGGGATGGAACTTCGTGCCACGCTGGCGGATCAAGATCTCACCAGCGCTGACCACTTGGCCTCCGAAGCGCTTCACACCGAGCCGCTGGGCATTCGAGTCGCGGCCGTTCCGGGAGCTCGACGCGCCCTTCTTGTGTGCCATGACCTGCCTTTCTGCGCTGGTACTGGGCCCGATCGGTGGCCCCCGACTGCATGTCCCCGATGGCCGCTACAGCGTGATACCGGTGACCTCGACCCGGGTCAGCTTCTGACGGTGACCCTGGCGCTTGTGGTAGCCGGTCTTGTTCTTGAACTTGTGAATGCGGATCTTGGGACCCTTGGTCTGCTCGACCACGGTGCCGGTGACCGCGGCGGCGCTGAGCGCACCCGGGTCCGTCATCACGTCGGGCCCGTCGACCACCAGCACCGCCGGGAGGCTCACCTCGGTGCCGGGGCCGCCCTCGAGCTTCTCCACCTCGACGACATCACCGACAGCCACCTTGTACTGCTTGCCACCGGTCTTCATGATCGCGTACATCGGTGCGGAAGTCTCCTGCTGTTCGAGGATGGGAAAGACCGGAGCGGCGCTGGAGGTCTCATCCGCACCGATCCTGCGCACTAGGGGCTCTACACACTAACCTCTACGCACTACGCAGCCCGCCAACAGGCGGGCTACAACCCAGGGTACGGCCCCCCGTCAGATGGGGTCAAACCAGGCTGCTACCCCGCCTGCGGGACGGCCGCATCTGCATCGCGGACCGCCTCAGACCCGTTGGAGGGCTCGGCGGCCGGTGGTCCGGCTGGGCGGGAGGCTGCCCGGCGCCGCCGGGTGGTCCTCCGCACGGCAGGAGCTACCGGCTCGGCGGGTGCCGGCTCTTCGGCTACCGGCTCGGCCGGTGCCCGCTCTTCGGCTACCGGCTCGGCCGGCGGTTCGTGCCATGCGGTGTCGGCACTCCTACCGCTGTCGCCGGGCGTGGCCTCGGGGCGGTCCCCGTTCCCGGGACGGGCCCGGAAGCGACCGCCGGCCGCCGACGACGAAGCGTCCCCCGAGACGCCACCTCGGCTGGTCCGCTCCGTGGAAACCACCACACCGCGGCCGTTGCAATGCTCGCACGGCCTCGAGAACGCCTCCAGGAGGCCGGTCCCGACTCGCTTGCGAGTCATCTGCACCAGCCCCAGAGAGGTGACCTCGGCGACCTGGTGGCGGGTACGGTCCCGCCCCAGGCACTCGGTCAGCCGCCGCAGCACCAGGTCCCGGTTCGACTCGAGCACCATGTCGATGAAGTCGATCACGATGATGCCGCCGATGTCCCGCAGCCGGAGTTGCCGGATGATCTCCTCCGCGGCCTCGAGGTTGTTCCGGGTCACCGTCTCCTCGAGATTGCCGCCCGACCCGGTGTACTTCCCGGTGTTCACGTCGATGACGGTCATCGCCTCGGTGCGGTCCAGGATCAGGTACCCCCCGGAGGGCAGCCACACCTTGCGGTCAAGGGCCTTGGTGATCTGCTCGTCGATGCGGAACTCCGTGAAGACGTCCTCGGTCCCGCTCTGCCGGCGCAGCCGTGGCACCAGCTCGGGTGCCACGTGGGAGACGTAGCCCTCGACGGTGTCCCAGGCATCGTCGCCCTGGACCACCAGTTGCCTGAAGTCCTCGGTGAACAGGTCGCGCACGACCCTGAGCAGCAGGTCGGGCTCCTCGTACAGCAGCTCCGGAGCCTTGGTCTTGGCGGACCCGTCGGTCTTGCCCTGGATGACCTCCCACTGCGCCTGCAGCCGGCGGACGTCACGGGCGAGCTCCTCCTCGCTGGTGCCCTCCGACGCAGTGCGGATGATCACACCGGCCTCGTAGGGCACGATCCGCTTGAGGACGTCCTTGAGTCGTTTGCGCTCGGTGTCGGGCAGCTTACGGCTGATCCCGGTCGCGCGGCCGCCCGGCACGTAGACCAGGAACCGGCCCGGCAGGCTGATCTGGGTGGTCAGGCGGGCGCCCTTGTGCCCGACCGGGTCCTTGGTCACCTGTACCGGCACGCTGTCGCCGCTGGAGAGTGCCTGCTCGATCCGGCGCGCCTTGCCCTCGAGGCCGGCCGCGTCCCAGTCGACCTCGCCGGCGTAGAGCACCGCATTTCGGCCACGCCCGATGTCGACGAACGCGGCCTCCATCGAGGGCAGCACGTTCTGCACCCGGCCGAGGTAGACGTTGCCGACCATCGAGCCACTGTTCGCCGAGGTCACGAAGTGCTCCACGAGCACGCTGTCCTCCAGCACCGCGATCTCGATGCGGTCAGCGTCCTCGCGAACCACCATCGTGCGGTCGACGGCTTCGCGCCGGGTCAGGAACTCCGACTCGGACAGGATCGGCACCCGTCGTCTGCCGGCCTCCCGGCCATCCCGGCGGCGCTGACGCTTCGCCTCCAGGCGGGTGGACCCGCGCACCGCCCGGACCTCGTCCTCCACGGGGCGTTCCCTGGTCTCGCGAACGTGCACCACCGTGTTCGGCGGGTCGTCATCGCGGGTGGTCTCGTCCTCGGCACCGGTCTTGCGCCGCCGCCGCCGGCGCCGCCGCTTGCCGCCGTCCTCGCCGCTGTCGTCCTCGCCGTCGTCGGGAGCCCAGGACGCGCCGGCTCCGTCGGTGCCCGGCCCCGTGTCCTCGCTGCCGCTCCCGGTGTCCAGGGCGTCCTCGCGGCGGTCGGTCAAGCCGTCCTCAGGGTCGTTTCCGGGCCCGTTCTCGGGGCCGTCGCCACCCTTGCCCCGACCACGTCCGCGACGCCCCCGGCGTCGGCGTCGGCGAGCGTTCCCGTCCGCGTCGTCGGCGTCGGCGTCGGCGTCGGCATCATCGATCTTGGCGTCGTCCCCATCGGCGTCGTCTTCGGCAACGGCGCCCTCCGGTGCCGGTGCCGCCGCCTTCTTCGGGGTTGCCTGCTTCGGGGAGGGGGGCAGGAAGACCGGCGCGGGTGGGTTGAACACCGGGGTCAGCGGGGCTAGCGGGACCTCGGGAGCACCGGGATCGTCCACCTCCGGGGCAATGGTTGCCGCGGGAGCATCGGTGGCGGCTTGCCTCCCGCCCGCGGGCTCGGGCAACAGCGCCTGCACCGTCCGCAATGCCGTCTCGCGGTCAATGCTGGACTGCGCGCTGCGGACCGCCTCCCCGAGATCGGTGAGTGTGGCCAAGACCTCCTTACTGGACACGGAGAGCAGCTTGGCCAGCGCATGCACTCTCAGCCGCGTGGGCAGCGCTGCGGCGATGCGGGTTGGGTCGGGTGCGCCAGGGTCAGTTGCGCCAGTGCCCCCGCTGACACTGCCTGCGGGGGCGTCGATGTTCGTCATGTAGCTCCTCCGGCCCCCGGGCGCGTCCAGGGCGGACGCGGCCGCGCAGAGGCCTTGACGTCTTCCGCCACCGAGTCAGGTGGCGGCAATCCTGTCCGCCGGTCGGTCCCGTATCCCGGGAGCTCAACCGGCGTGTCCCGCGACGTCGTCCGGATGCAACCGCAGCGCGTCGTCGCCGGACCCCTCCGGACGGGAGCCGTCGGGCTTCCGGTCCCGGTCGAGCGGGTCGACGAGATCCCCGTCGTCGTCGAGCCTGCCCTGCGCCATCCGGGTTACCTTCGCGGGTACCGGTGGCCGGAGTCCAGCGATGACGCCGAGCGCACTCAGGACGTCGTCGGGTCGTACCGCAGGACCTACCTGCCGCACCACCGCGACAAGTATCCCACACTCGGTGAGCTGCCCGGTCCTCGGCGACACGACCGGATGTGGGTAGGTCCGCAGGGACACCAGCGCCGCCCTCGCGTCGAGCACCCGTAGGCCGTCCTTCGTCATCCGCTCCACCTGCACCTGCGGAGCTGCCAGGAGCGCACCCGCCGCTGCCCGGAGCGCTTCGACTGGCACTCCCGCCAGCTCGATGTGCCACTCGCTCGCATCGATGCGTTCGGTGAGGCTCCCCGGACCGGCGAGCACGGCCTCGAGCACGGCGAGGCCCTCGGGTAGCGCAGCGTCGAGCTCACGGCGGGCGAGCTCCGGGTCCACCGGTTCCACGAGCTGGAGCTCGACGTACTCGGCCTCGCTGGCGCAGCCAGTGGGCGCGGCGCCCACCCATGAGATCTTCGGGTGGGGGTTGAACCCCTGCGAGTACGCCATCGGCAGCCCTGCCCGGCGCAACCCCCGCTCGACAGCCCGCGCCACATCGCGGTGCGACATGAACCGCAGCTTCCCCCGCTTGGCGTAGCGCAGCCGGAGCTTGCACGCTGGCGGAGCGGACGGGTTGGGCGGGTGCTGGGATCGGGCGGGATGCTCGTTCAGCGTCGCTCCTCCGGCTGAGTCCTGCTGTGGTCAGTACTACGGGGGCCGGTGCTGGAGGTCTCTCGGTGCTGCTCGATGCCGACCGTACCGGGGCACCCCGACTTGTCACCCGGCCGAGGTCTCACTACGGTCACGGCGATCTGTTCGCGGGCGCCAGTGCCCCGTCCATTCGGGAGGCCGCGTGTCCCTGCGCCCCCCGCAGCGGGTCGCGGCACTGGCGGCGGCAATCCTCACGGCAGCGGTGGCCCCCCTCGCGTCCTCGGCGCCAGCGGTGCCGATCCCGGTGCTGGTCGTTCCAAGCTCATCCGGCTGCTCGCCGGACGGGGTGACGCTGCGTTACGTGGTGCTGTTCCCTCCCGGCACCTCCGGGCGGGCTGCCGCCGCGGACGTCGGCGCTTCCTGCGGCGCCATCGCCGCCTACTACCGGGAGATCGGGGTGGCGGTCGCCACCTCGACCCACCCGGCCTTCGGTGACCGGGTCGGCCCAGAGCGGGCGTACAGCGCCCAGTCCGAAGCACTACCCGAGTCCGACGCGCCATCCAAGTCCGAAGCGCCGCCCGGGCACGACATCCGGGCGGTCCCCGTCATCGGGGCGAGCTCGCCCGTCCGAGGATGGGCCGGGGCGCGCACCTCCGATCCGCGGGTGATGGCCTCGACCGACCGCAACGAAGAGCAGTGGGACATGGCGCTCATCCGGGCACCGGAGGCACGTGAGGTCGAACCCGGCAGTCGCAACGTGGTGGTCGGCGTGCTCGACTCGGGCGTCGACCCGGCGCATCCCGACCTCGTCGCCGCCCTGGACCCGGGCCGCTCAGCGGGCTGCCTGTCCGGTCGTGCGGACCACTCGCCCTCCGCATGGGCCCCCACCGGCTCGGTCCACGGCACCCACGTCGCGGGCACGATTGCGGCGGCCGACGACGGCCGAGGCGTCACCGGGGTCGCTCCCGGGGTGCGGATCGCGGCGGTCAAGGTGGTCGATGACGAAGGCTTCATCTACCCCGAGTACGTGGTGTGCGGCTTCATGTGGGCGGCGCAGCAGCACATGCGGGTGACCAACTCGAGTTACTTCGTCGATCCGTGGCTCTTCACCTGTTCTGACGAGCCCGGTCAGGCGGTGGCGCACGAGGCGGTGCGGCGGGCGGTACAGTTCGCGACCCGGGCGGGCGTGTTCCACGTCGCCGCGGTAGGCAACGAGGGCACGGATCTCGCGAACCCGGTGCAGGACGTGCGCAGTCCCGACAACACCCCGGTGCCACGGCCGCGTCCGGTCGACGACGACTGTGACGTGCTGCCCGCCGAGCTGACCGGGGTCACCGCCGTCTCGGCTGTCGGCTCGCAGCGGTTGAGGCCGAGCTACAGCTCCTACGGGTCCGACGTGGTGGACGTGACGGGCCCCGGCGGCGACCCGGCACAGCCACCGGGGGTCTCCTCCAGCGGCTGCGTGCTCTCCACGATCCCGAACGGCTACGGATACGCCTGTGGGACGTCGATGGCCGCGCCGCACGCGGCCGGGGTGGCCGCGCTGCTCGCGTCGACCCACCCCGACGCGGGTCCGGAGCAGCTCGCCACGCTGCTCACCGACGACGCGGATCCGCTGCCCTGCCCGACCGGTGACGACCCGGACCGCGACATCACCTCGGACAGTGCCGCGCGGTCCGACGTCGGGTGCACCGGGGACGGGTTCTACGGCCACGGTCTCGTCGACGCGCTGGACGCCGTCACCCGTTGAACGCAGTCATCCGTTGAACGCAGTCATCCGCTGAATGCCGGGTTGCGCAGCGGGCTGCCGGGGCCGACCGGGGCGATCGGCAGCAGCGGGCGCCCGCTCGGACCGGTCTGGATGTCGGTGCCCATCGACGGGCACACTCCGCAGTCGAAGCAGGGCGTCCAGCGGCAGTCGTCCTGCTCGCGGCCGTCGAGGGCGTCCTCCCAGTCGGCCCAGAGCCAGTCCTTGTCCAACCCGGAGTCCAGGTGGTCCCACGGCAGGACCTCGTCATGGTCGCGCTCCCGGGTGGTGAACCACGCCAGCGACACCCCGAGCGGCTCGAGCTCCGCCGCACAGGCGGCGACCCACCGCTGGTAGGAGAAGTACTCCCCCCAGCCGTCGAATCGGCCGCCCTCGCGCCAGACCCGCTCGATGACCTGGCCGACCCGACGGTCACCCCGCGACAGCAGACCCTCGATCAGCGCGGGTTTGCCGTCGTGATAGCGCATGCCGATCTGCTGCCGACTGCGTCCGTCGGCATTGATCTCGGCACGGAGCCGGCGCAGCCGGCCGTCCACCACGTCGGGGTGCTCCTGCGCGGCCCACTGGAACGGGGTGTGCGGCTTGGGCACGAATGCCCCGACCGAGACCGTGCAGCGGATGTCCCGCTGCACGCTGGCCTCCCGGCCGGCCCGGATGACGCCGCGCGCCAGGTGCGCGATCTCCAGCACGTCCTCGTCGGTCTCGGTGGGCAAGCCACACATGAAGTACAGCTTCACCTGGCGCCATCCCGCACCGTACGCGGTGGCGACGGTGCGGATCAGGTCCTCCTCGGACACCATCTTGTTGATCACACGCCGGATCCGCTCCGAGCCACCCTCAGGGGCGAAGGTGAGACCGGAGCGGCGGCCGTTGCGGGATATCTCGTTGGCCAGGTCGACGTTGAAGGCGTCCACCCGGGTCGAGGGAAGAGACAGCGAGGTGCCGCTGCCCTCGTAGCGGTCTGCGAGCCCCTTGGTGATCTCCGCGATCTCGGAGTGGTCCGCTGAGGACAGTGACAGCAGCCCGACCTCGGAGTAGCCGCTCGCCTCCAGGCCGCGCTGGACCATCTCCCCGATGCCGGCGAGCGAGCGCTCCCGCACCGGACGGGTGATCATCCCGGCCTGGCAGAACCGGCAGCCCCGGGTGCACCCGCGGAAGATCTCCACGCTCATCCGCTCGTGCACGCTCTCGGCGACCGGCACCAGCGGCTGCTTGGGGTAGGCCCACTCGTCGAGGTCCATGGTGGTGCGCTTGAACACCCGCTCGGGAATGCCCTCGACGTTCGGCACCACCCGGTCGATGCGGCCGTCGGGGAGGTACGCCACGTCGTAGCACCGCGGCAGGTAGACCCCGTCGACCTCCGCCAGCCGGCCGAGCAGCTCGTCGCGTCCACCGGGACAGCCCACCGCCTTCCACTCCCGGACGACCCCGGTGATCTCCAGGACGGCTTCCTCACCGTCGCCGAGCACCGCGGCGTCGAGAAAGTCCGCGATCGGTTCGGGGTTGAACGCCGCGTGGCCACCGGCGATGACGACGGGATGGGTGTCCCCGCGGTCCACCGAGCGCAGCGGGATCCCGGCGAGGTCCAGCGCGGTGAGCAGGTTGGTGTAGCCCAGCTCGGTGGCGAAGGAGACGCCCAGCAGGTCGAACGCACCCACCGGATGGTGCGCCTCCACCGTGAACTGCGGGACGCCGTGCTCGCGCATCAGCACCTCGAGGTCGGGCCATACCGCGTAGGTTCGCTCGGCGAGCACGTCGGGCTGCTCGTTGAGCACCTCGTAGAGGATCATGACACCCTGGTTCGGCAGCCCCACCTCGTAGGCGTCGGGGTACATCAGCGCCCACCGCACGGTCGTGGTGTCCCAGTCCTTCACGGTGGCGTTGAGCTCGCCCCCGACGTACTGCACGGGCTTGGACACCCGGGGCAGCAGGGCCTCCAGCTGGGGGTAGACCGACTCGACCGCCATGGCCCCAGGGTAGAGGGCGGTTCCTCGGATCACGCCCGAGGTGACGGTCAGAGCGGTAAGGGTCAGAGCTGGGGGAACCAGAGAGCGATCTCGCGCTTGGCGGAGTCCTGCGAGTCTGACCCGTGCACCAGGTTGAACTGGGTCTCCAGCGCGAAGTCGCCGCGGATCGAGCCCGGGGTGGCCTTGTCCACCGGGTCGGTGCCGCCGGCGAGCTGGCGGAACGCGGAGATCGCCCGCTCCCCCTCGACGACCGCTGCGACGACCGGGCCGGAGGTGATGAACTCGAGCAGGTCACCGAAGAAGGGCTTCTCGGCGTGCTCGTCGTAGTGCTGCTCGGCCACCTGGCGCGCCACGGTGCGCAGCTCCAGCGCGACGAGCCGCAGTCCCTTGCGCTCGATCCGGGCGATGACCTCGCCGACCAGGCCGCGGGCAACCCCGTCGGGCTTGACCAGGACCAGGGTGCGCTCGCTCACGACTGCTCGTTCTCCTCGTGCCGGAATCGGGTGCCGGCGGCAGCTTAGGTGACGCCGCGACGGGCGCCGTCGGGAGGCGCGATGAGCTCCACGGTCGGAAGTAGGTGCGGTAGCGTGCAGCGTCGCGAGTGAGCAGCCGCAGTCCGAGCACCGCGGCATGCGCTCCGATGAGGAAATCCGGCAGCGTCCTGATCCGTGCGCCGCCGCGACGGCGGTACTTCACATGGCAGCGCCCGGCCAGGAAGGCGGCCGGCCAGGGAACCTCCGCCCGCAGGAAGACCGCGCCGTCCAACGCAATGTCGACCTCCTCGACGGTCTGGTAGCTGCGCGACGAGAAGCATCTGTTCTGCTCGTTGTGCGGTGCGCGGCTTGCCGAGGCTGACCGTTGGACCCCCTTGACTCCTTGACTCGAGGCGCAATCATTCGACGACGTCGGCCGGCAACAAGTGGATCCCGTCCTCAGACCTGAGCGCTGACCGCTGCCGAACGTCGAAGGACAGCAGCCCGGCAGAACCCGCATCCCCGAGGTGGAGGGCAACGGCCAGGTATACGGCGTCCATGCCTCGGACCGTACGGGTTGCGGCGAGCTGCCGAGCGCGGCCGGCGAGCGTCACGTCGACGGCGAGCAGGTCGACGTCCCCGAGCAGCGACACCCACGAGCGGTGGGCAATGTCGGCGTCGACGTGCGCGACGCGCCCGTCGCGGCGTGCAGCCTGGATCGCTGCCGCGACCTCGGGCGCGAGAATGCTCGGAGCCAGCATCGCCAGCTCCTGGTCCCACAGCTGGCGCACCTGCTCGCTGCCGACCTCGTCGAGCACGAGCTTGACCGCCGCACTCGCATCCAGGACGACAATCACCGGTCGCGGTCAGCTGATACCGCAGTGGCCGAGTCCCCGCTCGACGGGACCGACACGATCTCGGCTGCGGGCCGGCGCCCGGATGTCCGGCGGAGCAGGCCCTCCTGCTCCAACCGCATCAGCAAGGCGTCTGGTTTGGCCGTGGTCACCCGCACCGTCGGTTCCCCATTGTCGGTGACCACGACGTCTTCTCCCTGGCGCACGCGCTCATGCCATCGGCGCAGGTTCGAGCGGTACTCACTGGCCGGCACCCTCGTCGCCATGCCGCCTCCTGGACTCTCAGTACGAGAAGATTGTACATCAAGTACGTCTTGGAGTCGCCGAAGGATCCGCTGCATCTGCTGCTGCCGGTCAAAGATCCCCTTCGACGACATCGCTCAGTCCCGCTGCTGCGCGGGCAGGGTCCCCTCGGCCATCCCCCGTGCGACGGTCCGGCGGAAGTACAGGAGAAAGCCCCACACGACGCAGAAGAACAGACCAGCGACGCCCAGCGCGGGGTGCGCGAACCAGCCCAGCACCATCGCGACCTGCAGGGCGAGCGCGAGACCCAACCCCCACGGTCGACGCTGCAGCCCGGACGCCACCACCATTGCCAGTGCGAGCAGCCCCGTGTACCAGCCGCCCACCGTGCCCAGCCCGCCTCCGAGCCGACCCACCACCAGCAGGGCAAGGCCGACGACGATCGCCTCCATCACCAGGGTGCCGGCGAAGACGCCGCGCAGCCCCCGCCACGGATCCGGTGCAGTCACGAGGGGTCCCGGCCGAACAGGGTGCGGGAGTCCCCCACCACGACCACCGAACCCGTGATCACCACTCCGCCGCCGGAGAGTGGCTCGTCCCCGTTCTCGACGTCCTCGGCGGCGGCCACCGCCGCCTCGATCGCGTCGTCGAGCCGGGCCTCGACACGCAGCCGGTCGTCCCCGAACACCTCCCGTGCGGCGGCGGCGAGGTCGTCGAGTGCCATCGCGCGCGGCGACGACATCACCGTCACGATGATCTCGTCGGCCACCGGCTCCAGCTCGCTGAGGATCCCGCGGACGTCCTTGTCCCGCATCACGGCGACCACCAGCACCACCCAGCGGAACGTGAACTCCTCGCGCAGAGCGGTCGCCAGCGCCCGGGCGCCGTGCGGGTTGTGCGCGGCGTCGAGGAAGACGCTCGGCGCGGTGCGTACCCGCTCCAGCCGGCCCGGCGCCGTCACTCCCGCGAAGGCCTCCCGGACGGAGGCGAGGTCGAGCTGCCGGTCGGTCCCCGCGCCGAAGAACGCCTCCACCGCGGCGAGCGCGAGCACCGCGTTGTGGGCCTGGTGCGCCCCGTGCAGCGGCAGGAACAACTCGTCGTACACCCCGCCGAGCCCCTGCAGGCGGAGCTGCTGACCGCCGACGGCGACGTCACGGGACAGCACGCCGAACTCCATGCCCTCCCGCGCGACCGTTGCATCGACCGCGATGCAGCGCTGCGCGAGCACCCGCGCGATCTCGGGTGGCTGCTCGGCGAGCACTGCGACCGACCCCCGCTTGATGATCCCCGCCTTCTCCGCCGCGATGGCGGTAACCTCGGAACCGAGATACGCGACGTGGTCCACCCCGATCGGGGTCACCACCGCGACCTGCCCGTCCGCCACGTTCGTGGCGTCCCACCGCCCGCCCAGGCCCACCTCCAGCACCGCGGCCTCGACCGGAGCATCCGCGAACGCGGCGAACGCCATGCCGGTGAGCACCTCGAACTTGCTCATCGCGACGTCGCCACCGCCGTCCACCAGCGACACGTACGGCGCGATGTCCCGGTAGAAGTCCACGTAGCGCTGCGGCCCGACCGGTGAGCCGTCGATGCTGATCCGTTCGGTGGCCCGCTGCAGGTGCGGGCTGGTGTAGCGGCCCACCCGCAGCCCGACCCGGGTCAGCAGCGCGTCGATCATCCGCACGGTGGACGTCTTGCCGTTGGTCCCGGCGACGTGCAGCACCGGGTACCCGCGGTGCGGCGCGCCGAGCAGGTCCACCAGCGCGGCGATCCGCCGCAGCGACGGGTCGATGACCGTCTCGGGCCAGCGGGTGTCCAGCTCCGCCTCGACCGCCCGCAGCTCGACCAGCGGATCGACATTGCCCACCCGCTCAGGCCTCCGGCAGGGCGGCGAGGCGGGCCCGCAGCCGGTCGAGGTCGGACAGCGCGGCCTCGCGGCGGGTGCGGATCTGCGCCACCACGTCGGCGGGCGCCCTGGCGGTGAACGCCGGCTTGGCCAGCTTCGCCTCCGTGCCGGTCAGCTCCTTCTCCGCCGCCGCGAGATCCTTACCGAGCCGGGCGCGCTCCGCGGCGACATCGATCGCGCCGGAGGTGTCCAGCTCGACGAGCACCGCGCCGATCTCCAGGGTGGCGGTGGGAGCGAAACCGTCCCCGGGGGGGTCCAGGCGCGCGAGGTCGCGCACCGCCGGCTCGTGCCCGGCCAGCTCCGCACCATCCAGCCCGGACAGTCGCGCGGTCACCCGCTGCCCAGGCTTGAGCCCCTGGTCGTTGCGGAACCGCCGGAGCTCGGTGACGAGGCGCTGCACCCCGGCGATCCGCCGGGCGGCACCCGCATCGGGCGTGGCACCGGAGGCCACCGGCCACTCGGCCACCACCACGGACTCCCCCCCGGTGAGTGCCGTCCAGAGCACCTCGGTGAGAAACGGCGTGATCGGGTGCAGCAGCCGCAGCACCACGTCGAGCACGTGACCGAGCACCGCGCGGGTAGCGGCCGCCTCGGGACCGCCAAGCTGCACCTTCGCCAGCTCGACGTACCAATCGCAGAACTCGTCCCAGACGAAGTGGTAGAGCGCCTCGGTCGCCTTGGCGAACTGGAAGTCCTCCAGCAGCGCGTCGACCGCCGCGGTGACCGCGTCGCAGCGATCGAGGATCCAGCGGTCGGCGTCGGTCAGCTCCGAACGCTGGGTCGTCGAACTTCGGGTCGTCGTACTTCCGGCGAGCGGCTCCACCACGGCGCCGTTGGCCAGGGCGAAACGGGTGGCGTTCCACAGCTTGGTGCAGAAGTTGCGCGAGCCCGCCACCCACTCGTCACTGATCGGGACATCGGTTCCGGGGTTGGCTCCCCTGGCCAGGGTGAAGCGCAGCGCGTCGGTGCCGTAGGCGTCCATCCACTGCAACGGGTCGACCGTGTTGCCCGCCGACTTCGACATCTTCTTGCCGTACTGGTCCCGCACCATCCCGTGCAACGCGATCATCCTGAACGGGGGCTCGCCGTCCATCGCGTAGAGCCCGAACATCATCATCCGGGCGACCCAGAAGAACAGGATGTCGTAGCCGGTGACCAGCACGCTCGTCGGGTAGAACCGTGCCAGATCCGCGGTCTGCTCCGGCCAGCCCAGCGTCGAGAACGGCCAGAGGGCCGAGGAGAACCAGGTGTCGAGCACGTCCTCGTCCTGGTGCCAGCCTTCGCCGGTGGGCGGCTGCTCGTCGGGGCCGACACTGCGCACCTGGCCATTGGGTCCGTACCAGACCGGGATCCGGTGGCCCCACCACAGTTGCCGCGAGATGCACCAGTCGTGCATCTCGTCGACCCAGCCGAACCAGCGCGGCTCCATCGACGCCGGGTGGATCGCGACCCGCCCGTCCCGGACGGCGTCCCCAGCAGCCTTCGCGAGGGTCTCCACGCGGACGAACCACTGCAGCGACAGCCGGGGCTCGATGGGCACCCCGGTCCGCGAGCAGTGCCCGACGCTGTGTGCGTAGGGGCGTTTCTCGGCGACGATGCGGCCCTGCGCGGCCAGTTCCTCACGCACCGTTACCCGTGCCTCGAACCGGTCCATGCCGTCGAAGCGGGTACCTGTCCCGGTGATGGTGCCGGTCTCGTCGATCACCGTGGGCATCGGCAGGCCGTGCCGGCGGCCGACGTCGAAGTCGTTCGGATCGTGTGCCGGGGTGATCTTGACCGCGCCGGAGCCGAAGGACGGGTCGACGTAGTCGTCGGCGACGATGGGGATCCGGCGCCCGGTGATCGGGTGCTCGATCTCCGAGCCGACGAGGTGGGCGTAGCGCGCGTCGTCGGGGTGCACTGCCACCGCGGTGTCGCCGAGCATCGTCTCGACCCGGGTGGTCGCCACCACGATGCACGCCTCGCCGTCCCCGTAGCACATGGACACCAGCTCGCCGTCGACGTCGCGGTACTCGACCTCGATGTCGGAGAGCACCGAGCGAAGCGCCGGCGACCAGTTCACCAGGCGCTCGGCCCGGTAGATCAGACCGTCGTCGTGGAGCCGCTTGAAGATGGTCTGCACCGCACGCGAGAGACCCTCGTCCATGGTGAACCGCTCGCGGGTCCAGTCCACGCTCTCGCCGAGACGGCGCATCTGGCTCAGGATCGCCCCGCCGTGCTCGGCCTTCCACTCCCACACCCGCTCGACGAACGCCTCCCTGCCGAGCTCGCGACGGCTGGTGCCCTGCTCGCGCAGCTGACGTTCCACCAGCGCGTGCACGGCGATGCTCGCGTGGTCCATGCCCGGCAGGAACAGCGCGTCGTAGCCCTGCATGCGCCGGCGACGGATCACGATGTCGATCAGGCTGTGCTCGAAGGCGTGCCCGATGTGCAGGCTGCCCGTGACGTTGGGCGGCGGGATCACGATCGAGAACGGCGGCCGGTCACCCTCGGCGCTCGGCGTGAAGTAGCCAGCGTCGACCCAGCGCTGGTACAGCCCAGCCTCTACCTGCGCCGGCTCCCACTTGGGGGGCAGCTCGGTGCGGTGCGGGTGCTGGATCGTCTCGCTCACCCCCCAAGTCTACGAACCGCCACCGACCCTCCTCCACGGACTTCCGCTCCTGCACCGCCACATGCGCCCGGATCGTCTTCCCGCGGCTGCAGCAGCGGGCTGGGCCTACCAACGCGACGAGGGCCGCCGCTTCCGCTGACGGCCGGTCCCGCCGGCAGCAGCACGGCCTGCAGATCGTCGAACCCCAGCAGGGGACGGAGGTTGCGCTGTCGCACCGCCTGCGGCGGCACCCGGCGCACACTGGCGCTGGACGGCTCGTAGACCAGCCACCCGCCCTCCGGCGCACCGGGCAGCGCCAGGCACCAGTGCCGCGGCACGAGCGATCCCACGAGCAGTGGCACGGCCCAACCCGCCGCGAGCGCGGCGTCGACCCTCGCCAGCACGGCAGCCTGGTCGGTGGTGTCGGCGGCGTCCACCAGCTGCACCCGCAGCGAGACCACACCGCTGTGGCGGAGCCACCCAGCCATTCCCCAGGGGGACGTGCCCAGGGCACGCGGCCACCAGCGGGTGGACTGGCGATGCACCAGCAGCTGCTCGGCACCGAACCGGCCCGGTTCGAGCCGCGAGCCGATGACCGCCGCTCGGTAGACCCCGTCGAGCGCGGCGCGCAGCACCACGAGCACTGCAGCTCCACAGGTGGTGCCGTCCACCTGGTCGATGGGCACGCCCTCGCAGCGCTGCCGCCCCGCCGTCCGGCGCACCAGCGCGTCGGTCCACGGCCGGGCGGCTGGAGGAGTGGGGCGGACCTCGACCGGCGCCAGTCCCAGCCAGCGGGCGCAGCGCCGCGGGGCGAGCGCGAGGGTGACCGCGGTGAGCACGTCGGCGTCGGACCGCGGCTCAGGCAGACTTCTCCCGGCGTTCGCGACGGGTGGGCTGGCGTGTGACGATCGTCGGGTTCACGTTCTCCTTGACCGTCTGCTCGGTGATCACGACCTTGGCCACATCGTCCCGGCTGGGGATGTCGTACATCACCGGCAGCAGGACCTCCTCCATGATGGCGCGCAGCCCACGCGCCCCGGTCCCGCGCAGGATCGCCTGATCGGCGATGGCGTCCAGTGCCGTCACGGTGAACTCGAGCTCGACGCCGTCCATCTCGAAGAGCTTGCAGTACTGCTTGGACAGTGCGTTCCGAGGCTCGGTGAGGATCTTGACCAGGGAGTCCTTGTCCAGATTGGTCACCGACGCGACCACCGGCAGCCGGCCGATGAACTCCGGGATCAGTCCGAACTTGATGAGGTCCTCGGGCATCACCTCGGAGAACACATCGCTGGTGTCGATCTCCGTCTTGGAGCGAATCTCCGCACCGAAGCCGAGACCACGCTTGCCGATGCGGTCGTCGATGATCCGCTCGAGGCCGGCGAACGCTCCCGCCACGATGAACAGGACGTTCGTGGTGTCGATCTGGATGAACTCCTGGTGCGGGTGCTTGCGCCCGCCCTGCGGCGGCACGCTCGCCGTGGTGCCCTCCAGGATCTTCAGCAGCGCCTGCTGCACACCCTCGCCCGAGACGTCGCGGGTGATCGACGGGTTCTCCGACTTGCGGGCGATCTTGTCGACCTCGTCGATGTAGATGATCCCGGTCTCGGCTCGCTTGACATCGTAGTCGGCGGCCTGGATCAGCTTGAGCAGGATGTTCTCGACGTCCTCGCCGACGTATCCGGCCTCGGTGAGCGCTGTGGCGTCCGCGATGGCGAAGGGCACGTTGAGCATCTTCGCGAGCGTCTGCGCCAGATAGGTCTTGCCGCACCCGGTGGGCCCCAGCATCAGGATGTTCGACTTGGCGAGCTCGATGTAGTCATCCTTGCCGTCGCGGGCCTTCTCCCCGGCCTGGATGCGCTTGTAGTGGTTGTAGACCGCGACCGAGAGGTTGCGCTTGGCGCTGTCCTGGCCGATGACGTAGGTCTCGAGGAAGTCGTGGATCTCGGTGGGCTTCGGCAGCTCGTCGAGCTTGACGTCGCCCGCCTCGGCCAGCTCCTCCTCGATGATCTCGTTGCAGAGGTCGATGCACTCGTCGCAGATGTACACGCCGGGTCCGGCGATGAGTTTCTTGACCTGCTTCTGGCTCTTCCCGCAGAAGGAGCACTTCAGCAGGTCGCCGCCGTCACCGATCCGTGCCATGGGCGCAGGCCTCTCGTCCCTCCCGGCGTGCGATGCCCGCTCGCCTGGCTGCGTATGTCCCTGACCGTACCCGTCCGAACCGGTCCAGCGGGAGCACCAGCCTCCCCGATCTGGCCGGGTGCGGCGCGCTGGAACGCGCGCCCGGCGTGTCGGAGAGACCGGCGGAGATCAGGGCCGGACCGCCGACAGCTTCCGGACCTGGGTCAGGTCGTCGATGATCCCGTAGTCCTTTGCCTCCGGAGAGGTCAGAATCTTGTCACGATCGATGTCCTTGCGGATCTGCTCGTCGCTCTGCCCGGTGTGATGAGCGAGGGTGTGCTCCAGCAGCCGTCGCATCCGGCCTATCTCGGCGGCCTGGATCTCCAGGTCGGACACCTGGCCGTGGACGCCCTCAGTGGCCGGCTGGTGGATCAGGATCCGCGCGTTGGGCACCGCGAGGCGCTTGCCCGGCGTGCCGGCCGCGAGCAGCACCGCCGCGGCCGAGGCGGCCTGGCCCAGGCACACCGTCTGGATCTCGGGGCGGACGAACTGCATGGTGTCGTAGATCGCCATCAGTGAGGTGAACGACCCGCCCGGCGAGTTGATGTACATGATGATGTCGCGGTCCGGGTCGGTGGACTCCAGGACAAGCAGCTGGGCCATCACGTCGTTCGCCGAGGCGTCGTCGATCTGCACGCCGAGGAAGATGATGCGTTCCTCGAACAGCTTGTTGTACGGGTTGGACTCCTTCACCCCGTAGCTGGTGCGCTCGATGAACGAGGGCAGCACGTATCGGGACTGTGGCGCCCGGTCTTGCGGCACCCAGTGCTGGGGCATCCGGTGCTGGGACATCCGGTCTGGTGACATCCGGTCTGGGGGGAGCTGGAACTGGCTCATGTCGGGCTCCTGGTCTGCGCAGCGACTCACTCGGGTAGCTGGTTGTTGCGGGTG
Organism: Pseudonocardiaceae bacterium; assembly: GCA_035640155.1. Lineage (GTDB taxonomy): Bacteria > Actinomycetota > Actinomycetes > Mycobacteriales > Pseudonocardiaceae > JALYQB01. The sequence continues at coordinate 2,767 of DASQWR010000185.1, read as the reverse complement.
AGGACGTGGTCGACGAAGCCGTAATCGCGGGCCTCCTCGGCGGTGAACCAGCGGTCCCGGTCGGAGTCGGCCTCGATGCGCTCCACGTCCTGCCCGGTGTGCTCGGCGATCAGCTCGGCCATCTCCCGCTTGTGCTTGAGCAGCATGTCGGCCTGGATCTCGATATCGGCCGCGGTGCCGCCGACTCCCGCCGAGGGCTGGTGCATGAGGATCCGGGCGTGCGGCAGGGCATAGCGCTTGCCACGGGTCCCTGCGGACAGCAAGAACTGGCCCATCGACGCCGCCAGGCCCATCGCGACCGTCGTCACGTCGGACTGGATCAACTCCATGGTGTCGAAGATCGCCATGCCGGCGGTCACCGAGCCACCCGGGGAGTTGATGTAGAGCTTGATGTCCTGGGTCGAGTCCTCGGCGTCGAGCAGCAGCAGCTGCGCGCAGATCTGGTTGGCGATGTTCTCCTCGACCTGGGAGCCGAGCACGATGATGCGCTCGCGGAGCAGCCGCTCGAACACCGAGTCGGTGAGGGTCATGCCGGGGGTAGCGACCCGCATCGCGGGCGCGCTCAGCATCGGCCCTGCTGATGAGACCTGGGCCGAAGTCATCCGGGCCGGGGCGATGTGGTCCGACGTCACGTGTGCCTGCCTTCTCATGCTTCTCGTGGGATCGGGTCGGAGATCAGCTCGCTGTCGACACTAACCACGGCGTGCCGTACCCACTTCCCCGTATCGCCGGAGTTCACTCTGAGCGTGACGGCCCGGACGCCTGGTCGCTGCCCGTCGCATCGGAGGTCGTCGGGGCGGGGCCCGCCTCCGCTTCCCCGGCTGTCGTGGCGCCGGCCGCGCCGGCTTCCTCGGCCACCTCCGGGGTGGCCGGGCCGTACAGCGCTTCCATGTCGACCACGTTGCCGGACTCGTCGGTGACCCGCGCGCGCCGCACCACCGAGGCGAGTGCCTTGCCGCGCCGCACGTCGGCGTAGATCGCGCCGAGCTGGCCGGCCTGGCGCGCCTGATGGACGTACTCCTCGGGGCTGACACCGGAGCGTTGCGCCTGGAAGACGATCCGCTCGGTGAGCTCCGACTCGTCGACCGCCAGCTGCTCGGTGTCGGCGATGGCGTCGAGGACGAGCTGGGTCTTCACGGCCTCCGCCGCTGCGGTGCGCAGCTCGGTGTCGAACTCGTCGCGGCTCTGACCCTGCTGCTCCAGCCACACCGTCAAACGCCCGTCGTCGTGGTCGAAGGCGTGCACCGCGTCGCTCTTGCGCACCTCGAACTCCGACTCGACCAGCTTGTCCGGCAGCGGCAGCTCGATGGCGGCGAGCAGCGCCTCCAGCACCTTGTCCCGGGCCTGCATGCCCTGCTGTATCGCCTTGGCCTGGTCGAGCCGCTCCCGCAGGTCGGCCTTGAGCTCGTCGAGGGTGTCGAACTCGCTGGCCAGCTGCGCGAACTCGTCGTCCGGCTCGGGCAGCTCCCGTTGCTTGACGGAGGTGAGCGTCACCGTGACCTCGGCCTCGCGCCCGGCGAACTTCCCCGACACCAGTGATGTGGTGAATGTCCTCTGCTCGCCCTCGGCTGCGCCGATCAGCGCCTCGTCGATGCCTTCGATGAGCTCACCGGAGCCCACCTCGTAGGAAAGGCCGGTGGTGTCCGCTTCGGGCACCTCCTCGCCGTCCACGGTGGCCGCGAGGTCGACGACCACGAAATCGCCCTGCTGGGCGGGGCGCTGCACCCCGGCGAGGGTGCCGAACCGGGCGCGCAGCGTGTCGAGCTGCTCCTCGACCTCCGTGTCGGTGGTCTCGACGTCCTCGACCGACACCGAGAGCTCTTCGAAGTCCGGCAAGGCGACCGGGGGGCGGATGTCGACCTCGGCGGTGAAGGTCAGGAGCTCCCCATCGTCGATCTTGGTGACCTCGATCTCGGGCTGACCGAGCGGCCGCACCTCACCGGCGGAGAGCGCCTCGGCGTACTTGGCCGGCACGGCCTCGTTGACCACCTCGTCGAGCACGGCACCGCGGCCCAGGCGTTGCTCGAGGACCCTGGCCGGCGCCTTGCCCGGCCGGAAGCCAGGGATCTTGACCTGCTGAGCCATCTTGCGGTAGGCGCGGTCGAAGTTCGGCTCGAGCTCCTCGAACGGCACCTCGACGAGAATCCTGACGCGCGTCGGGCCGAGCTGCTCGACGGTGCTCTTCACTGACTACTCCTCGGGAGGTGGATTGCATGATCAGGTGGCCGCCGCAGCGCACTGCCGGATGAGCCGGCCCGAGTCTAGGCGAATCGAGACACCTGCTCGCACCCGTGCGCTACCGCACCTGCACGACGCCCTTACTGCTCCATCATGCCTCTGATCATGGCCGCCGAGGCCGCTCCCGAGGTCACCGAGGCGCTCGACGCATGTCGGCCGCCCTCACCCAGCAAGACCTGCTCGATCCCAACGTCGAGATCGACGCGGACAACCCGCGCCCGGACGCCGAGATCACCCTGGACTGGCTGGTCGGGAAGGGTCTCGGCTGAGCCGGCCTCGGCCTGCGCGACGCAAGGGAATGCCTTGACTAGTGCTCCGGGGCGTCGATACGTTGTGCCCCGGGTCCAAGATCGCGGACCAGGGGATCGACGCGGGGGGTGGGCAATCGTGCGTGCAGTCGGGCGAGCCGCGGGACGGCTCCGTGGTGCGCTGGTCGCAGTCGGCGTCATGCTGGTCGCGCTGGTTATGGCGCTGTCACCGGCGACGACCGCGCAGGCGGCTACGCCGTGGGGAGCGTGTGGCACGAGCA
>DASQWR010000184.1:0-4711 GCA_035640155.1 Pseudonocardiaceae bacterium | reverse complement strand
CCGCGATGACCTTCGCTCGCCGCGCGAGGTCCTGGTGCACTTCCCGCAGCGAACGCAGGCAGTCCTCGATGGTGTCGTCATCGACCCCGGAGCCGTAGCGGTGGGCCACCGCTTCCAGCGCTGAGAGGTCCCCTGTTCCTTTGAGCTCGAATATCCGCAGCTCCGCTGTCGGGTCCAGCGCGGCGGCGAGCAACGGAACCCGCAACGCGAATGTCTTACCCGCGCCGGGCATCGCCCCGATCAGCAGATTCGAGTACATGAGGTCGAGGCGCACCGGGTCCCCACGCTGGTCGGTCGCGAACGGGAACGGATCGAACAGGCTCACCGCGCCGCGGCGGGCCAGCGGCCACGGTGTCGGTTTCGCCGCGGCCATCGACTCATCCCCCACGAACAACACCAGCCGCCCCGGGCGCTCCTCAGTGGCCGGTTCGGGCCACACACACCCCAGTGGGCGGCGCAGCCCCGACGCGAGCCGGTCCCGTCGTTCGATCACGTCGGTGACGGTGACCCCGTGGGGCAACTCAACATCGGCCCGCCAGCCGCCTTTGTCCCGCTTGATGTCGGAGGTGAACCAACCCCGCCCGGTGGGGTTCTTCGCGGCGGCCTGGTTGATCCCGGAGATACCGAGGGACGTCAATGCCTGCACCACGACCGGCCCGGTGAGCGGCTGCACCCGCGGTATCACCACCGCGGTCATGGCGATCGGCCAGTCGATCGGGCGCCCGTAGCGGCCCAGCGCGACCACGAGTAGCACCAGCACCAGCGGCGGCGCCCATCCCGGTACCCGGTCCCCCAGCGCCGCGTAGGCAATCCACAACGCGGCCACGGTGGCGACCAGCACCGTGCCGCGGACCTTGAACCGTAGGTCGCGTCGGGATTGGAGTTTGTCGTACTCGCTGAACAGCTCGCCCCGAACGGCCGCCGCCCGCAGCGGCGCTCCTTGCGCGTCGCTCACCCACCGGGCCACTCCCCGCACGACACGCATCGCGCCGGCGGGGGAGTAGCCGATGAGCTTGAGCACGTAGATCGGCAGCCGCACCAGGTGGAACAGCGCCCAGTGCCGGGCGAAGGTGGCGGCCCACCGCGCGGCCTGCCCACGCTGCCCCCGGTCGGCTAGCCACGGTGCGATCACGGGATGCTGCACCGGGGCGCCGGCCTGCCACGCCGGTCGTGTCGGGCCCGGGCGCACCGGGACGTGGACCACCTGGTCTCGGGCGTTGCCCGGGTCGTCCTCGACCACCTCGGCGTCGAGCACGGGTGGTTCCTCGAGCTGACCCGGCCCGGGAAGGGGCACCACCTCGGCGGCGCCCCGGTCGTCGTCGTGCGCGTCGGTGCTCATGGCGTGCCCCTTCCCGTTCTGTTTGTGCGGGCGAGCAGCTGCCCCGCGCGGTACTCGGTGACGCCCAGCTCGCGGGCCACGGTGCGACGCCCGAGGGGGCGGCCCTGCGCTTGTGCGGTGTCGGCGAGCTTGGCGACCGCGGCGCTCAGCGGGTCCACCTCGCCCGGCTGGTCGGCCACCTCGCCCGGCTGGTCGGCCACCTCGCCCACCTGGTCGACCTGGCGACTGACCAGCGCGACCGGAAGCCGGCACCGTTCGACGTAGGTCAGGTTGCCGACCCGGCGGACCTCGACGGGCGTCGTGAGCGCCCACCCGGTCGCCCACCGGGCGCTCATGCCGCCCACCCCGCCCGGGTCCGCTTCAGCTGGCGCCGGTCCCGCTCACTCGCCCCGCCCCACACCCCGAAACGCTCATCGTGAGCGAGGGCGTAGTCCAGGCATTCGTCGCGGACCGCGCAACGTCGGCAGATCCGCTTCGCCGGCCCGGTCGCGCCGCCCCTCTCCGGGAAGAACAGCTCCGGGTCGGTTTGGGCGCACAACGCGGCGGCAGTCCACCCCGGCGGCGTGATGATGTTCAGGAAGTCGGGGGCGCTCATGAGGCCACCCCCGCCCACTCCCTCGGAGTGTCCTGGTCCTCGTCACCCCAGTAGTCCCGCACGGCGGGGTAAGCGGTCGCCGCGACCAGCGCGAGCGTGGCGTGTACCTGGGCGGTGGCGAGCATCTGGTGGCAGTACTCGGCGGCCTCGCCCCACTGGTCGGAAGTCCGGTCCACCAGGACCAGCAACCGCTCGGCCTCGCGGTAGTGCTGCGGGCCGCTCATCTCCGGGCCGCCCTTCTCCGGGCCGGTCATCGGGCACCCCCGATCGGCGGCGCGTCGATCAGCTCACGGAGTTGGTCCACCGTCCACTGGCGGCCCAGCCCGCCCGCCACCGCCCAGGGCAGGGGGGCGATGATCTCTACCGGCAGGTTGCCGATGCGGCCCGAGGCCACCACCGCCGGAACGTCGTCCAGACACTCCCCGGACGTGGCGCCGATCGTCGTGAGCCAACCCAACAGTCCGGCCGGCGTCGTGGTGGCGGTATCTGTGCCTCACCGTGCACGTGCGGGTCGCCGAGCCCCGCCCAATCGACGCCGACGCGGACAAGCTCGGGAAGCTCGGGGTGCCGGGAGATCAGCTCGTCCAGGTCGCCGCTGAGTCGGACGAGTGCGGCTAGCAAGACACGGGTTGTCATCGCGCACTGCCCGCGTCCGGGGCGGCCAGCGCGGCGGTCCAGAACCACCCGCGGTCACAGTCGGGGTTCGGGCAGCTCGTGCGGCCGAAGGTGAAGTCCTCAGCGGACGGCTCGTAGGAGGTGCGGCAGTCGGTGCAGGTGAGCACGCACCAGGAGGTTCTCGCTGTTGCGGCGCATGGCTAGCGGCAGCTGCTCCGGGGTGCTCGTGATTGGATCGTTCACAGTCCTTCTCCTGGGCTTGCAGGGGTGGGATCAGGCCCCGGTCGGCGTTTGCTCGCCGGTGCGGGGCCGCCCTCGTGCGAGGGGGGCGGGTGATCGTCAGGAGAGGGGCCCGCGGGCACGTCGGGTCCGATGTGGACAGTGCCGGGCCGTCAGGGGGCCGTCGCAGACCGGTAGCGACCGGGAGCAACCGGGAACGATCGGGAGCGACCGGGAGGGCCGTTCTGGCAGGTCAGAAAGGCTCAGGCGACCGACGCTGCTGGTAGCACGATCAGGGGACGTGGAGAGGTAGGGGGTTTGACGAGAACAGCTTCGCGGTCCTCGTCGCTATGGAGTTCTACGGCGACAATCTCCAACTCGCGCTTGCACACGGAGCAATAGTCAAGACCTGTGGATGAAGATCTTTTAGGCGGCGGTGTGTTGGGGGTGTTGCTCGGGTCGTTCGATGAGTTTGCCAGCTTCGAATCGTGCCCCAGCGCGGACGAGGGCAACGAGGTGCGGGGCGTTCACGGCGCGCCAGCGGACCTGGGCTGACTCGATGAGCTTGAACGCCATCGCCAGTCCCGCGGCCCGTGACCCCGGTCCGCGGGTGATCTTGGTGCGGTGCCTGACGGTGGCGAAGGTCGACTCGATCGGGTTGGTGGTGGGCAGGTGGACCCAGTGCTCGGCCGGGTAGTCGTAGAACGCCAGCAGCTCGTCGAGATCGTCGGTGATCTTCGCGACGGCCTTGGGGAACTTCGCCCCGTAGGCGCCCTCGAAGGCCGTCACGGCGTCGAGGGCGTGGGCCTTGTCTTCGGCGTTCCAGATCTCGGCGAGGGCCTTCTTCGCCCCCGGGTGCGCGGATGTCGGCAGCGGCCCGAGAATGTTGACGATCTTATGGAACCAGCAGCGCTGCTCGCGGGTAGCGGGGAACACCTCACGCAGCGCGCCCCAGAACCCGAGCGCGCCGTCGCCGACCGCGAGGACCGGCGCTGACATGCCGCGGCGGGCGGCATCGCGCAGCAGATCGGCCCACGACTCGGTCGACTCCCGGTACCCGTCGGTGAGCGCGACGAGTTCCTTGCGTCCCTCGGCGCGTACCCCGATCATCACCAGCAGGCACAGCCGATGCTCCTGCAGGCGCACGTTGACGTGGATCCCGTCGGCCCACAGGTACACGTAGTCCACCTGCGACAGGTCCCGGGCGGCGAAGGCACGCTGCTGGGCGGTCCAGGTCTCGGTCAGCTTCGTGATCACCGAGGCGGACAGCCCCGCCGAGGAGCCGAGGAACTGGCCCAGCGCGGGCACGAAGTCCCCCGACGAGAGCCCGTGCAGATACAACAGCGGCAGCACCTCGGTGAGCTTCGGAGTCTTGCGGCACCACGGCGGCAGGATCACCGAGGCGAACCGGGCCCGCGGCCCGGTGTCCGGATCGACCCGGCGGTCGTTGACCCGCGGTGCCGTGACCTCCACCGCCCCGGCCGAGGTCAGGACCTCGCGGGACTGGTGCGAGCCGTTGCGCACCACCAGCCGGCGCCCGTTCTCGTCACGCTCACCGATGAACTGCGCGATGTAGGCCTCGACCTCGGCCGCCAACGCCTCGGCCAGCATCCGCCGGGCACCCTCACGGACAATCCCATCAATCAACGACGACGAACCGGTGATCGAACCTCCCGCGAACTCGTCGCGGCCGTCGGACTCTTCGCAGACTACGGTGAGCACGGGTCGTACCTTCCCGACCGGCGTTCCAGCGCCGATCTTGCTTGAGGACCTCAGGATGATCGGGAGGGTACGATCCCTCCGTTGATCTTGCCCATCCACAGGTTCCAAGCATTGCTCCGCGTCTCCGCAGCAGGTGCTGAGCGGGCACCGTGGAGTTGATGTTGGCGGGGGGCCGGGCGGGCGCTACCCGGCCCGGCGGGGTGCTGGCCGGGTGCGCGGGA
>DASQWR010000183.1:0-9801 GCA_035640155.1 Pseudonocardiaceae bacterium | reverse complement strand
ACGATCGTGTACAAGGGCATGCTCACCGAGTCCCAGCTCACGCGGTTCTTCCCGGATCTCTCCGACGAGCGGGTCACCAGCTCGCTGGCGCTGGTGCACTCCCGGTTCTCCACCAACACGTTCCCGTCCTGGCCGCTGGCGCACCCGTACCGCTACGTCGCGCACAACGGTGAGATCAACACCCTGCGCGGCAACCGGAACTGGATGGACGCGCGGGAGAGCATGCTCGCCACCGGACTGATCCCCGGCGACCTGGAGCGGCTGTACCCGGTCATCACCCGGGACGCGAGCGACTCCGCGTCGTTCGACGAGGTCCTCGAGCTGCTACACCTGGGCGGGCGTCCGCTCCCGCACGCCGTCCTCATGATGATTCCGGAGGCGTGGGAGAACCACGAGGAGATGGACCCGGCCCGCCGGGCCTTCTACGAGTACCACTCCACGCTGATGGAGCCCTGGGACGGCCCCGCGCTGATCGCGTTCACCGACGGAACCGTGATCGGTGCCGTGCTGGACCGCAACGGCCTGCGCCCCGCCCGGTACTGGGTGACCGAGGACGGCCTGGTGGTGCTCGCCAGCGAGGTCGGCGTGCTCGACGTCGAGCCGTCGGCGGTGGTGCGCAAGGGCCGCCTCGAGCCGGGCCGGATGTTCCTGGTCGACACCGCGGCCGGCCGCATCCTGGACGACGAGGAGATCAAGGGTGAGCTCGCCGCCGAGCACCCCTACCAGGAGTGGCTCGACGCCGGGTTGGTCCGGCTCGACGACCTCCCGGAGCGGGAGCGCGAGGTCCCGACGCACGCCTCGCTGGTGCGCCGGCAGCAGGTGTTCGGCTACACCCAGGAGGAGCTGGGTGTGCTGCTGCAGCCGATGGCGGCCAGCGGTGCGGAGCCGATTGGGTCGATGGGCAACGACGCCCCGCTCGCCCCGTTCTCCTCCCTCCCCCGCCCGATCTTCGACTACTTCACCCAGCTGTTCGCCCAGGTGACGAACCCGCCGCTGGACGCGATCCGCGAGGAGCTGGTGACCGCGCTCGGCTCCGCGCTCGGCTCGGAGGGCAACCTGCTCGGCGCGGACGCCGACTCCTGCCACCAGGTGATCCTGCCGTTCCCGGTGCTGGACAACGACGAGCTCGCCAAGATCGTGCGCATCAACGACGACGGCGACCTGCCGCAGTTCCAGGCGGTCTCCGTGCTCGGCCGCTACGAGGTGGACGGCGGCGGCGAGGCCCTGCTGCACCGGCTCGAGCAGATCTGCACCGAGGTGTCGGAGGCCATCGAGGACGGTGCGCGGCTGATCGTGCTGTCCGACCGCGGCGTCGACGAGCGGCACGCGCCCATCCCGTCGCTGCTGCTCACCGGCGCCGTGCACCACCACCTGGTGCGGGAGAAGACGCGAACCCGGGTGGGGTTGCTGGTGGAGGCCGGCGACGCCCGCGAGGTGCACCACATCGCGCTGCTCATCGGTTACGGCGCCGCCGCGGTGAACCCGTACCTGGCGATGGCGACCGTGGAGGACCTCGCCGAGCAGGGGGTCATCGACGGGGCCGACGCCAAGCAGGCCACCGGCAACCTGATCAAGGCGCTGGGTAAGGGCGTGCGCAAGACGATGTCCAAGATGGGCGTCTCGACGGTCGCCTCCTACACCGGTGCCCAGATCTTCGAGGCGATCGGGCTCGGCGACGAGGTGATCGACCGGTGCTTCGCGGGTACCACGTCCCGCCTCGGCGGCGTCGGGTTCGACGTGCTGGCGCAGGAGGTCGCGCGGCGGCACCGCCGGGCCTACCCGCGCGACGAGGTGCGCCCCCCGCACCGCTCGCTCGACGTCGGCGGCGACTACCACTGGCGCCGCGAGGGCGAGCCGCACCTGTTCTCCCCGCAGACCGTGTTCAAGCTGCAGCACTCCACGCGGGCCGGCCGCTACGAGGTGTTCAAGGAGTACTCGAAGCTGGTCGACGACCAGTCCGAGCGGCTGATGACCCTGCGCGGGCTGTTCACCCTCAAGGAGGGCGTGCAGCCCCCGGTGCCGATCGACGAGGTGGAGCCGGTCTCCGAGATCGTCAAGCGGTTCGCCACCGGCGCCATCTCCTACGGCTCGATCTCCAAGGAGATGCACGAGACCCTCGCGATCGCGATGAACCGGCTCGGCGGCAAGTCCAACACCGGCGAGGGCGGTGAGGACGCCGACCGCTACACCCCCGACGAGAACGGGGACCTGCGCCGCTCGGCGATCAAGCAGGTGGCGTCCGCACGGTTCGGGGTGACCAGCGAGTACCTGGTCAATGCCGACGACCTGCAGATCAAGATCGCGCAGGGTGCCAAGCCCGGCGAGGGCGGGCAGCTGCCGGGAACCAAGGTGTACCCGTGGATCGCGAAGACGCGGTACTCCACGCCGGGGGTGGGCCTGATCTCACCGCCGCCGCACCACGACATCTACTCGATCGAGGACATCCGCCAGCTGATCCACGACCTGAAGAACGCGAACCCGCGGGCGCGGATCCACGTCAAGCTCGTCTCCGAGGTCGGCGTCGGCACCGTCGCGGCCGGGATCAGCAAGGCCCGCGCGGACGTGGTGCTGATCTCCGGGCACGACGGTGGCACCGGCGCCTCGCCGCAGTCCTCGATCAAGCACGCGGGCACGCCGTGGGAGCTGGGGCTGGCCGAGACGCAGCAGACGCTGCTGGCGAACAAGCTGCGCGACCGGATCGTCGTGCAGACCGACGGGCAGCTCAAGACCGGACGTGACGTGCTCGTCGCCGCGCTGCTCGGGGCGGAGGAGTTCGGCTTCGCCACCGCGCCGCTGGTGGTGTCGGGCTGCATCATGATGCGGGTCTGCCACCTGGACACCTGCCCGGTCGGAGTGGCCACCCAGAACCCCGAGCTGCGCAAGAAGTTCAGCGGCAAGGCCGAGTACGTCATCAACTTCTTCGAGTTCGTGGCACAGGAGGTGCGGGAGTACCTGGCCGCGCTCGGGTTCCGCACCCTCGCCGACGCGGTCGGGCACACCGAGGTGCTCGACACCCGGCCGGCACTGGACCACTGGAAGGCCGCGGGGTTGGACCTCTCCCCGATCCTGCACGTCCCCGACGAGCACCGCGACGACGACACGGCGAGGCACCAGGTGGTGGGGCAGGACCACCAGCTGGACGAGGCGCTGGACAACACCCTCATCCAGCTCTGCGAAGGCGCACTCGCGCACGGGGACCGGGTGCGCCTCGACCTGCCGGTGCGCAACGTCAACCGCACCGTGGGTACCATGCTCGGTTCCGAGCTCACCCGGCGCTGGGGTGGCGAGGGGCTGCCCGATGGCACCATCGACATCACGGTCACCGGCTCGGCCGGGCAGTCCTTCGGTGCGTTCCTGCCCCGGGGGATCACGCTGCGCCTCGTCGGGGACGCCAACGACTACGTCGGCAAGGGCCTGTCCGGCGGGCGGATCACGCTGCGCCCGCACCCCGAGGCGCGGTTCCCGGCCGAGCACAACATCATCGCGGGCAACGTGATCCTCTACGGGGCCACCGGCGGCGAGATGTTCGTCCGCGGGCAGGTCGGCGAGCGGTTCTGCGTGCGCAACTCGGGAGCGCTGGCCGTCGTCGAGGGTGTCGGTGACCACGGGTGCGAGTACATGACCGGCGGGCGGGTGGTGGTGCTGGGACCGGTCGGGCGCAACTTCGCGGCCGGCATGTCCGGCGGCATCGCCTACGTGCTCGACCTGGCTGGGAGTCGTCTGCTGGCCCAGCGGGTGAACACCGAGATGGTGGACCTCGACCCGCTGGACGACGAGGACCGGACGTTCCTGCGGGACACCGTGGAACGCCACCACGACGAGACCTCCTCCGCGGTGGCGCGCGCTCTGCTCACCGACTGGGAGGACTCCGTGGAGCGGTTCGGCAAGGTCATGCCCAAGGACTTCAAGCGGGTGCTCGCCGCGCAGGTCGAGGCCGAGCGGGACGGTCGCGACGTGAACGAGGCGATCATGGAGGCGGCACATGGCTGACCCGAGGGGTTTCCTCACCACCCCCCGGGAGACCCCGCAGACCCGTCCGGTCGACCTGCGGCTGCGCGACTGGCGCGAGGTGTACGAGGAGTTCAGCCGGGACCGGCTGCAGGCGCAGGCCGGGCGTTGCATGGACTGCGGCATCCCGTTCTGCCACCTGGGTTGCCCGCTGGGCAACCTCATCCCGGAGTGGAACGACCTGGTGTGGCGGGAGGACTGGCGGGAGGGGATCGAGCGGCTGCACGCCACGAACAACTTCCCCGAGTTCACCGGGACGCTGTGCCCCGCCCCGTGCGAGACCGCCTGCGTGCTGGCGATCAACGACGACCCGGTGACCATCAAGCGGGTCGAGATCTCGATCATCGACCGGGCCTGGGACGAGGGCTGGGTCACCCCGCAGCCACCGGCGGTGCGGACCGGCAAGCGGGTCGCGGTGGTGGGATCCGGGCCGGCCGGGCTCGCCGCCGCACAGCAGCTCACCCGGGTGGGGCACGACGTGGTGGTCTACGAGCGAGCCGACCGGATCGGCGGCCTGCTGCGCTACGGCATTCCCGAGTTCAAGATGGAGAAACACCGCCTGAACCGCCGGCTCGACCAGATGCGCGCCGAGGGCACCGAGTTCCGCGCGGAGGTGGACGTCGGGGTGGACCTGCCCGTCGACGAGCTGCGCGCCGGCCACGACGCCGTGGTGCTCGCCGGGGGGGCCACCGCGTGGCGCGACCTGGACATCCCGGGGCGTGACCTGGACGGTGTCCACCAGGCGATGGAGTACCTGCCGCCGTCGAACCGGGTGCAGGAAGGCGACCTGGAGCGCTCCCCGATCCCGGCCGAGGGCAAGCATGTCGTCATCATCGGTGGGGGGGACACCGGCGCCGACTGCCTGGGCACCGCGCATCGCCAGGGTGCCGTGTCGGTGACCCAGCTGGAGATCATGCCCCACCCGCCGGAGCACCGGACGGAGGCGCAGCCCTGGCCGACCTACCCGATGGTCTACCGGGTGTCCACAGCCCACGAGGAGGGCGGGGAGCGGCTGTACTCGGTGTCCACGCAGGAGTTCCTCGGCGATCCCGAGGGCCGGCTGCGGGCGCTCAAGCTCGTCGACATGCGCTCCGTCGAGGGCCGCTTCGAGCCCGTCGAGGGCAGCGAGCGTGAGCTGGCGTGCGAGCTGGTGCTGCTGGCGATGGGCTTCACCGGGCCGGCGCAGGGGCCGCTGCTCTCCGACCTCGGAGTCGACCTCGACGAGCGCAGCAACGTCGCCCGGGACGAGACGTTCATGACGTCGGTGGACGGGGTGTTCGCCGCCGGAGACATGGGGCGCGGGCAGTCACTGATCGTCTGGGCGATCGCCGAGGGTCGTGCGGCCGCGGCGGGCGTGGACCGCTACCTCACCGGACGCGACGTGCTCCCCTCCCCGATCGCCCCCACCGACCGCCCACTCCAGTAGCGCCCACCACCGCCGCCGGTGCTGCGACGAGCACTGCCAAATGGCTCCATCTGGCACTTTCTGGGCCGGCACCCTGCCCACCCGCCGCGCTCAGGTTGCCAACAGCGGTACGTCGTAGCGTTCGAGCGCTCGGTCGGCGCTGACCAGGGTGAGGCCTTCGAGTTGGGCCTGCGCCACGAGCAGCCGGTCGAACGGGTCGCGGTGGTGTGGTGGGAGGGTCGCCACGTGGAGCGCGTGGACGTGGGACACCGGCAGACCGGCCACGGCGCCGCTGCGCATCCTCGACGGCACGTAGTCGCGGGGATGTTCGGGCAGGGGCAGCTTGCCGAGCGCGTGCTTGATGGCGATCTCCCAGGAGCTGGCCGCGGACAGCAGGAGATCCACCTGCCCGTCGGCGAGCCGATCCCGCACCTGGGGCACGATCCGCTCCGGGCTGACCTGCATCCACAGCCACACCTGGGTGTCGAGCAGCAGCGTCATCGCTCGAACGCGTCCACCACGTCGTCAGGCAGTGGCGCGTCGAAGTCGTCCGGCACCTCGAACAGCCCGCGATCGGCCCCCAGCGTGCGCGGCCCGCGCCTCGGCGCGGGAACGATCATCGCGACCGGTTTCCCGCTCCTCGTGATCGTCACCTCTTCTCCGGCCGCCACCCGCCGCAGTAGATCGGACAGCGTCGTCTTCGCCTCGTGCACCCCGACCTCGATCATGGCAGTAGCTTAGTTAGGCAACCGACTAAGCTCAACCGCCGAGGAGCCCAAGGGCCCGGACGCCCGCATCAGGCCAGACCTGTTGCGGAACCCGCGGCATCGCGCTGCAGCTGCGCGAGCAGCATGGACAACGCTTCCACTGCGGTGCCCGCGCACACCTCGGCAGGGTCCGGCCGGTCCAACCGGAGGTGCTCGGTGCGCACGCCGGCGTCGTCGGCGATGCCGACGAACACCGTGCCGGGCGGTTGGCCGTCCTGCGGGTCGGGACCACCGGCGCCGGTGACGGCGAGTGCGAGGTCCGCCCGCAGCAGCCGCCGGACGCCCTGTGCCATGGCTGCGGCGGCGGTGTCGCTGACCACCGGGCCCGGCGGCACGTCCAGCAGCTCGTGCTTGACCTCGCTGGAGTAGGCGACCACCGCCCCGTGGAACCACGCGCTCGCCCCGGGAGCCGCGGCCAATGCGCTGGAGATCATCCCGCCGGTGAGCGACTCGGCCACCGCCACCATCAAGCCCGCGCGGGAGGCGAACTCGGCAATCCGTTCCGCGAGCTCGTCACGGGTGGGCCGTTCTGCTGGTCGCTGCACTGACCTCTCCTGTCTACCGCACGGGGTGCCCAGCACCCTGCCCCACGCACTCGGTGGCGGGCATACCGGGTCGACCCCCCTGCTGCTGCAGCTGCTCACCCGCCGCGCCTTGCCGTCTGAGCAGCGTCTGTGTCAGGCTATGTTGATCCTGGGTCCGATCCAGGATAATCCGGGGTTACCTCGGGGATCAGTGAGGTGCGCAGTTGGGTGAGTTGGTGGCAGAGGCGCCTAAGCGGATCTTCTTGAGCTGGGCCCATCGGGATCGGACGCTGAAGGAGGCGTTGTTGGCTGATCTGCTTCCCGCGCTCAGCATGCTCCGGGACATCAGCATTGAGTGGTGGGAGGACAGCCACCTGACCTGCGGGGAGGAACTGACGCCGGGCATCGTCGACCGGCTGGACGAGGCCGACTTCGGCTTGCTGCTGTTGAGCAACCACTACTTCGGCAGCAGCTTCGTTCAGCGCCACGAGCTGCCGCGGTTCGCCGGCACCGGTGCTGACAGAGGGTCACTGCCGGTTGTGTTGAGCCCGCTTCCCGGGTTCGGCGCGAGCTGGAACATGTGCGGGATCGAGCACCAGGTGGTGTTCACCAGCGCCGATCGGAGCTTCGCGGAGCTGTCCGGCGCCAAGCGCACGATCTTCGCAAACGGACTTGCGGCCGCGGTCCGGCGGCGGCTGCTCGGACTGAACGGTTACCGCCCGCTATGACCGCTCGGCTGCTCCCTGCGCAGGTTGCCCGCCACGTCGAGGCGTTGCGCGGCCAGGCAGTGCTGACCGCTCTGCAGTCGGCCCGGTTGGCGGCGATCGTCGCAACGATGGCTGATGATGGCCGGTTCCTGCTCCGCGACGCCCTGGTGGCCGCCGAGTTCCCGGAGGGCGACGCTCGCGGCCAGGACGCCTTCCAGGACTTCCGCAAGAAGGTGAACCAGGCTGCGGCGGATGCCGGTATCGAGCTCGCGCTCGCGCTGGACTCCCGCAAGGCACCACCGGACCAGCGCCACGGTTGGTTCACCGGCGGTGACCTAGTCGACGACGACATCGCCTCCTTCACCGGCGCGACGGCCGGCCGGACCGGGGTCGAGCACCCGGTCGACCAGGCCGTCGCGGAACTCGACAAGTCCCGCCGGACCCGGGTGTACGTCAGCTTTCCGGACGGCGCCGCCCGGAGGGTGGGGCCGCTGCTCAAGCAGCTTCGCGAGGACTTGGCGCTGGACGCCGAACGGTCCTGGGACGTGGCCGATGTCAACTCGGTAGGGCTCGGGGAGGACGTCGAGGAGGGCCGGGACCGGCTCTGCACGGAAGCAGACGTCCGGGTAGCGCTGGTGAATTCGGCCTATCTGGCGCCCGGCTCTCGAGAGCGCAGCCGGGTGCTGAGCTCCCGCGGACCAGTCGTCGCGTTCGCCCTGAGCAGCTTGCCGGACGGCCCGCTGGACCTGGCCCCGCTGTCCATCCATGACATCAAGCGCCGAGCGAAGCCCTGGGACGGGCTGACGCGCACCGACCAACGGCGGGACTATGTCCACGACCTGGCAGACGAGATCCGGCGCGCGCTCCGGCCACTGCCCCCTGCGGTCGCGATCGAGGACCGTTCGCCGGACGCCCCGCTGGCCGAGTGGTCATCGCGCGCGGCACGTAGCCGACCCGGGGACAGCAAGCGCCTGATCGAGCCCGACCTTGCCGAGACCACCTTCAAGGAGTCCCACCTGGACCGTCCCGGCCCCAGGTCCGGCAACGCGGTGCGGGCGGTCGCGCGCCTGGTCGAGTGGGCCACACGCAGCGGGACACCGCGACTGTGCGCGCTGCTGGGTGATGTGGGCATGGGCAAGACGACCACGGTGAAGCTGTTCACCCAGGAGCTGCTCACGCTGCGAGCCGGCGGCAAACGATGCCCGCTGCCGATCCTGTTCGACCTGCGCGACGTGCGGATCAGCAGCCTGGCCGAAAGCATGACGCTCGACCACATCCTGACCACCATGTTGGACGCCCACCGCCCGGCCGGCGTCGCGAAGGACAGGCTCACCGCCGACGTCGTCCGCCAGCGGGTGAGCCGCGGCGATGCGGTGGTGGTGTTCGACGGCCTCGACGAGGTGCTCGTCCACCTCGACCCGCACGATCAGCAACTGTTCACCCGGCAGCTGTGGCGGGCGGTCGACGAGGAGTCGGGCAGCAAGATGCTGCTCACCTGCCGCACCCAGTACTTCCGGACGATCCGCGAGGAAACCAACTACTTCGTCGGCGAGGAACGGCAAGGACTGCGGGGCGAGAACTACCTGGCGCTGTTGATGCTCCCCTTCCGGAAAGACCAGGTGCGCGAGTACCTGGCCACCAACCTGGGCCGGGGCGAGACCTGGGTCGACGGTTTCCTCACCACGATGGCCAGCGTGCACAACCTGCCAGATCTGGCCCGCCGCCCGCTGACCTTGCGGTTGATCGCCGACCAGGTGGAGTTCATCGAGTCAGCCAAGCTACAGGGCCGCACGCTGCGCTCGGTAGACCTCTACCGAGAGTTCGTCGATCGTTGGCTTGCCCGCGACAGCGGCAAGCACAGCCTGTACCCGGAACACAAGCAAGTGCTGATGGAACAGCTCGCGGCCGGGCTGTGGCGCTCCGGAAAGAACTCGTGGGAGCCGGCTCAGGTCGAGGACTGGCTGCTTGACGTCCTTGACCAGCGACCTGACCTGCAGCGCCATTACCGAGAGCGGGTACCCGACCTGTGGAAGGCCGACTTGCGGACCGCGACCTTCCTCTCGCGTGAGCGCGACACCTTCTCGTTCGGCCACCGGTCCCTCTTCGAGTACTTCCTTGCCAGGTACCTCTGCCGCGCGCTGACCGACACCAGCGCCACCGCCGGGCGAGTGCTCGAGTCCTGGGCGATGCCGGTGCCCAGTCCCGAGACCTTGGATTTTCTCGGCCAGTCGATCGCCGGGCTGCCCGACGAGCAACGATCGGTGGCATTGGAAGCACTGAAGCTGACCACGACCAAGTACGTCCCACGGACCTCGGAACTCGCCCTCGCCTATGCTCTGCGGGCGGTCGAACGAGGATATCCCCATCAGTCCCTCGTCGGAGTCCAACTG
>DASQWR010000182.1:0-11034 GCA_035640155.1 Pseudonocardiaceae bacterium | reverse complement strand
GCACACGTGGCTGGGCTTCGCCTCGGCAGCCGCCAGAACCAGACTGGGCAACTGATCACAACCTCGTCGCGGTTGCCGGTCCCTGCACCACTAGTTGACTCTCTCCCCGGGCTCCTTTCCTTCGGACATCGTTAGACCGGTGCCAGGATCACGACCGGGATCCGACGGTTGGTGTACGTGGCGTACTCGGCGTAGGGCTTGTAGAGCTCGACGAGCCGGGGCCACAGGGTGTCCCGCTCGGCGGACTCGGCGACTCGCGGGCGGACCCGTCGCCGTTGACGGCCGGGGAGCTCGATCTCGGTCGAGTCCATGGCCATCAGGTTGTTGAACCAGGCCGGATGGGTGTCGGTGCCGCCCTTGGATGCCACGATCACGATGTTCGGCTCGTCGTCGAGGTAGAGCAACGGAGTGGTCCGGGCCTTGCCGGACCGGCGGCCGATGTGGCGCAGCAGCAGCACCGGCGCCCCGCCGATGCGACCTCCGACACGCCCGCCAGTGGCGCGGAACAGCGCGACGTTCAGCCGTGTCGCGACGTGGACGACCTTCCAGAACGGCGAGTCCGCCGAGGGTGGTTTGGACATGCTCGCGAAAGTATCGGTTTAGCGCTCGGCGTGACGGCCCGGCGGGGCTCGCTCCACCCCATGAGCAGCAGCGCCCACCCCATACATGCGTAGTACATGCTAGGTTCGGTATGGCTGAGACTCTGCAAATCAGGAACGTGCCGGCAGGGCTGCAGCCGCGATCGCCGAGCGGGCACGCGCCGAGGGCTGGCCATTTCGCAGTACTTGCTTTGTCGGATTGCGCAGATCGAGGGCAAGCCCGAGGAGAGCCAGGCACTGGACGCTCGCTGGGCGCGCTCCGCGCCGCTGCGTGTGACTGCGTGCAGCGCGACGCCTGTCCCGGTCAGTCAGTGCCCGGTCTCGTCGCTGCGATGGGCCCGCCGGGCGATCAGATGGTCGAGGCCGAGACGCCCCGAGCCGGTGACGGCGAGCACGAGGCTCAGCAGGCCCAGCGCGATGACGAGTTCAGGTCCCGTGTGATCCAGGGAGTAGAGGGCGCCGGGGTGCACGAGGATCCACGCGCCTGCCATGTTCAGCGCCATCAGCACGCCGATCACCCGCACGCCGAGGCCGAGGATCAACGCGATGCCACCGATGAGCTCGCCGAACAGGTTGGCGGGACCGGCGATCGTGGGCAGCGGGACGCCGGACTGGTCGAACAGGGCGATCACACCGGATACGCTGCCGCCGAAGTCGTACTCGACCTTGGCGTGCCACACCATCAGCACCCCGAGGCCCACCCGCGCCACGAGGAGGACGGCGTCGCGCGCGGCCCGGGCCAGGTGCTCGCTGCGGACGCTGCTCGTGGTGGTCGGCTCGGCCACCAGCTTGTTGCCTGCCATCTCTGCGCTCCTTGGATCCGTTGTGACGTGGCTTCAAAGGTGAGACCGGGCGGCGGCCCAGAACTCATCGCCGGCACCACGGATTCACCCCGAGCCGAAGAAGCTGGCCCGAGTCGGCCGCAATGCGGGGGACGCGCGGGTGATCGACACGGCATACTGCCCGTCGTGAGTGAGACGACGGCGTCCGGGGAGCGGTCGGACGAGCAGCGGACCGCGCTCAAGCGGGCGATCGGGCCGAAGCTGCTGCTGTTCTTCGTGATCGGCGACATCCTGGGCACCGGGATCTACGCGCTCACCGGCAACGTGGCCGGGGTGATCGGGGGTGCGCTGTGGGTGCCGTTCCTCGGCGCGTTCGTGGTCGCGTTCCTCACCGCGTTCAGCTACCTGGAGCTGGTCGGCAAGTACCCGCGGGCCGCGGGTGCGGCGCTCTATACCAACCGTGCGTTCCGCATCCCGTTCCTCACCTTCATCGTGGCGTTCGCGGTGATGAGCTCCGGCATCACCTCGGCGTCCTCGGCGGCGGTCGCCTTCGGCGACACCTACCTGCGGGAGTTCGTCGCGCTGCCCACCTGGGCCGTCGGGATCACGTTCATCGTGCTGCTCGGGCTGATCAACTTCCGGGGGGTCGGCGAGTCGGTCAAGGCGAACCTGGTGCTCACCCTGATCGAGCTGTCCGGCCTGGTCATCATCATCGTGATCGGGGTGTACGCGGTTGGCAGCGGCGCGGGCGAGCCGAGCCGGCTCACCGAGATCGACACGTCCGAGTCCGGCGTGCTGCTGGCGATCACCTCGGCCACCGCGCTGGCGTTCTTCGCGATGGTCGGTTTCGAGGACTCGGTGAACATGGCCGAGGAGGTCAAGCGCCCCGCGAAGACCTTCCCGCGCTCGATGCTGCTGGGCATGGGCATCGCCGGGTTGATCTACGTGCTGGTCGCGGTGACGTCGTCGCTGCTGGTGCCGGCCGATCGGCTGTCCGAGCTGGAGAGCGGTGCCCTGCTGGAGGTAGTGCGGGTCGGCGCGCCGGCCTTCCCGATCGGGCTGTTCGCGGTGATCGGACTGTTCGCCGTCGTCAACTCAGCGCTGATCAACATGCTGATGGCCAGCAGGCTGGTCTACGGCATGTCGAACGAGCGGATCATCCCGCTGGGGCTGGGCACCGTGCACCCGACGCGGCGCACCCCGTGGGTGTCGATCCTGTTCACCAGCGCCATCGCCGTGATGCTGGTCAGCTTCGTGCCGCTGAAGGACCTGGCCGGCACCACGTCGCTGTTGCTGCTCGCGGTGTTCACCCTGGTGAACATCGCCTGCCTGCTGCTGCGCCGGGAGACGGTGGAGCATCCGCACTTCCGCGCCCCCACCTGGACGCCGTGGGTCGCCGCCGCGCTGTGCGGGTACCTGGTCACCCCCCTGTCCGGCCGGGACGCCAAGGAGTACGTCATCGCCGCGGGCCTGCTGGTCGTCGGGGTGGCGCTGTACTTCGTGAACCGGCTGTTCGTGGGCAAGGTCGAGCTCGACCCAACCAGGCTCTACCGGGAGTGAGCGCCACCCGGATCGTCGTCGGCGGCGAGGCGCTGGTCGACCTGGTGCCCACCGCGGACGGCACGCTCGCGCCTCGGCTCGGCGGGGGACCGCTGAATACCGCCGTGGCGGCCGCGCGTCTCGGCGCCCCGGTGGCGTTCCTGTCCCGCGTCTCGACGGACCCGTTCGGCGACGCCGTGCTCGCGCGGCTCCAGCAGTCTGGGGTGGACCGTTCTCTCGTGCAGCGCGGTCCGGAGCCGACGTCGCTCGCGGTGGTGGGCATCGGCGCGGACGGGTCGGCGCGCTACAGCTTCTACACCGAGGGCACCGCCGACCGGCTCGTCGCCGACCCGGGCCCGCTGCCCGGGGCGGCCGCCGTGTCGCTGGGGACGCTGTCGCTGGTGCTGGAGCCGGGCGCGTCGGTGTACGAGGCGGTGCTGCACCGCGAGGCCGCCGCGGGCCGGCTGACCGTGCTGGACCCGAACGTGCGGGCTGCGCTTGTGCCCGACGCCGCGGCGTACCGGACGCGGTTCCGCTCCTGGTTGCCGTCGGTGGGGCTGCTCAAGCTGTCGGTGGAGGACGCCGAATGGCTGGACGGTGACGTCCGGAGCTGGCTCGACGCCGGTGTCGGGGCGGTGGTGCTGACCCGCGGCGGGGACGGACTGGCCGTGCACACCGGGCGCCACGACGTGACGGTGCCCGCCCCGACGGCGGCCGTGGTGGACACCATCGGGGCGGGTGACACCGTCCACGGAGCGCTGCTGGCGTGGCTGCACGCCCGCGGTGCGCTGGACCGGGACGCCGTCACCGCTCTGGACGGCCCGACCTGGCACGGCGCGCTGGATTTCGCCGCGCACGCCGCCGCGATCACGGTCTCGCGGCCGGGGGCTGATCCGCCCTGGGAGGGCGAACTGTGACCGACCGGCAGCGGGCGACGAGCCCGCCGAATATGGCCTCTACACCTATGTTCTGGGCCGCCTGGTGGGTGGGGCTGTGCACAGCATCGAACCGCTGGCAGGTCCTTCGCTTCCTGTCCGCCACAGCCAAGGCGCAGACGAGGCTCCATGGCCGCATCAAGATGCTAATCTCGCTACATGCGTACGACGGTCACCTTCGACGACGACGTTGCGGCCGCGATCGAGCACCTGCGGCGCGAATGCCATATCGGGGTGAGTGCGGCGGTCAACGAGCTGGTGCGGCGAGGCTTGTCCCGGTGCCGGACGTCGTCCCGCTTCGTCCAGCACACGTCCTCCGGACACGCCAGACTCGACATCACCGACGTGGCCGAGGTACTGGACCTACTCGACGGGCCCGCAGCACGGTGATCGTAGACGCCAATATCCTGCTGTACGCGGAGGACGACACCAGCCCCCATCACCAGCCCGCGCTGGAATGGCTCACCGAGGCGCTCAATGGTCAGGTGCGCATCGGGCTGCCCTGGGCCTCCTTGCTGGCGTTTATCAGGATCAGGACCCACCCGCGCGCCTACGAGCTCCCGCTGGGCGCCGACGAGGCATGGGACCGGGTGTCTGCCTGGCTCGCTGCACCCGCCGCCTGGGTTCCCGTGCCGACTGAACGGCACGCCGAGGTTCTCGGCGGACTCGTCCGCCGCCACCGGCTGGTAGCCAACGCGATCCCAGACGCGCATCTGGCCGCGCTGGCCATCGAGTACGGGCTCGGGATCTGCTCGGCCGACACCGACTTCGCCCGGTTCGACGGCCTGCGCTGGGTCAACCCGCTCGCCGACTGACCTTCACACGCGCCCTCGACGCTCCGGGGCTCGGCGGCGGTGCGCCGAGTGTGGGAGGGCTGTTCTGACATCGCCGTGCGCTACGGGCGCGCCGGGGCGGGCCCGCAACCGCGCTACCGCGCGGACTAGCGTGGAATGTGTCGTTGCCGCACCGTCTGACCCGAGAGGGACCACACATGCCCGACGCCACGTCCCAGCACGGGGTGACCCTCTGCTACCCCGGCGGCGAGCATCGCATGGAGATCGCCCGCGCGTCCGGCGGCGCGGACGGGATCGGACTGGGCACCCTGCTGGCCGAGACCGGGCTGGTCACCCTCGACCCCGGCTTCGCGAACACCGCGGCCTGCTCGTCGGAGATCTGCTTCATCGACGGGGCCGCCGGCGTCCTGCGTTACCGGGGTTACCCGATCGAGCAGCTGGCCGAGCACTCGACGTTCCTCGAGGTCAGTTACCTGCTCATCTACGGCGAGCTGCCGACCGAGAACCAACTCGACACCTTCGTCGACGGGATCCGCCGGCACACGCTGCTGCACGAGGATCTCAAGCGGTTCTTCGAGGGCTTCCCCCGGGACGCGCATCCGATGCCGGTGCTCTCCAGCGCGGTCTCCGCCCTGTCCACCTTCTACCAGGACAGCCTCAACCCGTTCGACGGCGAGCAGGTGGAGCTGTCGACGCTGCGGCTGCTGGCCAAGCTGCCCACCATCGCCGCCTACGCCTACAAGAAGTCGATGGGGCAGCCGTTCCTGTACCCGGACAACTCCCTCGATCTGGTGCAGAACTTCCTGCGGATGACGTTCGGGCTGCCCGCCGAGCCCTACGTCGGCGACCCGACGGTGGTCGACGCGCTGGACCTGCTCTTCATCCTGCACGCCGACCACGAGCAGAACTGCTCGACGTCGACCGTCCGGCTGGTCGGTTCCTCGCAGGCCAACCTGTTCGCCTCGATCTCGGCCGGCATCAACGCCCTGTTCGGCCCGTTGCACGGTGGCGCGAACCAGGCGGTGCTGGAGATGCTGGAGCGCATCCGGCAGGCCGACGGTGACGTCGACACGTTCGTCCGCAAGGTCAAGGATCGCGAGGACGGCGTCAAGCTGATGGGCTTCGGGCACCGGGTCTACAAGAACTACGACCCCCGCGCGAGGATCGTCAAGAAGACCGCCGACGACGTCCTCGACAAGCTCGGGGTGGACGACCCGCTGCTCGAGATCGCCATGTCGCTCGAGGAGAAGGCACTCGCCGACGACTACTTCGTCGAGCGCAAGCTCTACCCCAATGTCGACTTCTACACCGGGCTGATCTACCGGGCGATGGGCTTTCCCGTCAAGATGTTCCCGGTGCTCTTCGCGATCGGCCGGCTGCCCGGCTGGATCGCGCACTGGCGCGAGATGATGCAGGATCCAGCCACCAAAATCGGCCGCCCGCGCCAGGTCTACGTCGGTGCTGCCGACCGGGAGTACGTGCCGGTCTCGTCGCGCTGACGGCGTCCGCCGTCGCTTTGGGGTGCTAGCGTGCCCGACAGGAGGCCCCAGTGAGCAACCCGGTGCGGATCGCGATCGTCGGCGGCGGGTACGGGTCCAAGGTCGCCCTGCCCGGTTACGCCGAGCTGGCGGAGTTTGAGCCGGTGGCGGTGTGGTCACGGCGGCCGGAGCGGGCGCGGGAGCTGGCCGAGAAGGCCGGGCTCGAGGTCGGCACGTCCGATTTCGAGGAGCTGCTGGCGGTCCCCGGGCTGGAGGCGGTGCACGTCGCCACCCCCGTGGTGACCCACGCGGGGTTCGCCGTCGCCGCGGCCGAGCGTGGCCTGCACGTGATGTGCGAGAAGCCGCTGGCCGAGAGCCTCGCGGGCGCCCGGCGGATCGTGTCAGCCATCCGGTCGGCCGGGGTGGTGGGCGCGGTGGACTACGGGCGCCGGATGCAGGAGTCCCGCCGGCGCCTGCTCGAGCGCGCCCGGGAGGTGGTGGGCCGGCCGCGAATGGTCTCGATCTCGCTGGTGTACAGCGACCACGCCGAACCCGACTCCCGGCCCTACACCTGGGTGCACGACGCCAGCCTCGGTGGCGGGCGGCTGCAAGGCTACGGCGTGCACGATCTCGATCTCCTGCTCGAGCTGTTCCCGGACGTGGAGGCGGTCGCCGCAGCGACCGAGGTCGGCGTGCCCGAGCGCCCGCTCGGCGACGGGACGATGGGTCGGGTGACCGCCGAGGACGCCTACGGGGTCCTGCTGCGTTTCCAGGGCGGCGGGCTGGGGCTGGTCAGCCTGGTGGCCACCGCCCGGCACCAGCGGGCCGACGTGATCGAGCTGCACGGGGACGGGGGGACCGTGCGGTTGGACGCCGAGCAGCGGGTGTGGTGGGCCCGCGCGGGCGAGGAGCTCCAGTGCGAGGGTCCCTTCGATGCCAGCTCCACGCAGGCTTTCGAGCGTGTCGCGCGCAACTTCTGGGCCGCGATCCGCGAGGGCGCTGCCCCGGAGCCGTCGCTGGAGGAGGGCCTGCGCGTGCAGGCGGTGTTCGACGCGGTGCGCGTGGCCGCCGTCGAGCGGCGTTGGGTGGCGCCCGAGCCGGCACTCGCGCCGGCCTGAGCGATGGAAGCCTAGCGGTGGAAGCAGGGCCGGACACCGGCTCCCCGCGTCGTGCCCGGCGGCTGTACGTCGTCCGGCACGGGGAGACCGAGCTGTCGGCGCAGCGCGCGTACTCCGGGCGCCGCGACGTGTCCCTGAGCGAGAACGGGCGCGAGCAGGCCCGGCAGGTCGCCGAGCGGTTGCGCGGCGCCGGCGTCGACGCGATCTACTCGAGCCCGCTCGGCCGCGCCGCGGACACCGCCCGGGCGATCGCGGACGCGACCGGCGCGACGTTGCGGATCGACCAGCGCCTCACCGAGGTCGACTTCGGTCCGCTGGAGGGCCTCGACCGGGACGGCGCTCGCGAGCGCTTCGGCGATGCCTACCAGGCCTGGCGCGAGGACCCGATGGGCTCTCCGATGCCGGACACGGAACCGCTGGTCGAGGCACTCGAGCGGGCGAGAGACGTGACCACGGAAGCGGTCGTGCAGTGCCGATCCCCGGTGCTCGTCGGCCACCAGGGCATCCTGCGGCTCGTGCTGGTGGCGCTCGGACGGATCGAGGCCGACGACTACTTCGACACCCGGCTGCAGGAGGCCGAGCCGATCGAGATCGCCTCCCCCACGGTGGCTCCGCCGGGTCGATGAGGACACCGGGTCGATGAGGACACCGGGTCGATGACAGCAGGGCAACGCGCGATGGGCCTGTTGCTGAGCACCGTCCTGGTGGTTCTCGCGGCCTTCCGCCCTGGCCTTAGTCATGTTAGCCTCACCTAAGTATCGCCACTTACAGGTGAATGGTGACACATCGTGACTGAATTGATCGCTGAAGCGGGGGGAGCGGCGCGCCCGGTCGTGCTCGACGGACCCGGCCCGCGGCTCACCACCGCTCTCGACGGCGACCCCGCGACCACGGTGCCGCAGCGATGACGCGCGCTCGCGTCGTCGGAGCGCTGACCGGGCTGCTCGCTGCGGTCCTCGTCGCCTGCGGTGCACCGCCCACCCCGAACCAGGCCGCGCCGGGCCCGTCGAATGCGGACGCTGCGTTCCCCGTCACCATCGCGCACAAGTTCGGCAGCACCACCATCCCGGCACCGCCGCAGCGTGTGGTCACCATCGGCGATGAGGACGTGGCCTACGCCCTTGGCGTCACGCCGGTCGGAATCCTCCGCGACACGCAGACGCCAGACGGAGTGCCGCCGTGGCTGCAGGACCGGGTGGACCTGTCGAAGACGGCGCTCATTGACCTAGCTGGGGGCGGCGCCGAGGGCGAAGGGTCCGGCGAGGTGAACCTCGAGCAGATCGTCGCCCTCAAGCCTGATCTCATCCTGGCCATCGACGACTTCGCACTCGAACAGGACTACCCCAAGCTGTCCCAGATCGCGCCCACGGTCGGCTACGAGACGGTCTGGGGCGCACAGAGCTGGCAGGAACAGACCCTGGTGGGCGCCAAGGCGCTGGGCCGGGAGGAGCGCGGCCGGCAGGTCGTGGCCGAAACCGAGGCGGCCATCCGGAAGGTCCGCGACGCGAACCCCGGTCTGGTCGGCAAGACCGTCACCTTCTCCTACGCATACGAGCCCGGCAAGATCGTAACCCTTCAATCGGACCAGGACCCTGCCGTCAAGATGCTGCAGGATTTGGGGATGACGATCCCGCCGTCGGTACGAGACTTGCCGGACATCGCGGCTGGCAACCCGGGAGGGGCGCTGAGCTTCGAGAATATCTCCCTGCTGGACGCCGACGTCGTTGTGATGCTCTACGCCGGTGACGACCTGCAGCGACTGGTCGAGAACTTCCAACTGTTCCGTAACCTTCGCGCGGTGCAAGACGGGCGCTACTTCGTGATCGATCTCACCACCGCGGTCGCGCTGCGCAACCCGAGTGTGCTGAGCATTCCGTGGGGGCTGGAGCAGATTCGCCCGTCACTGAAAAGGGTTGCCAGCTGACATCGCCGGCGGCACGGCTTTCGTGACCACCGAGATAGACCGGCAGACCCGCGGATTCCTCGGTCGTCGTCTCCGGCGTCGGGCACGCCTACACGACCAGTCACGAGGTAGTCACCGGTGTCGATCTCACCCTGCGGCCCGGAGCCGATGAGAGCGAGGCAACGCGTGACCGGCCTGCTGCTGGGCGCCGTCCTGGTGATCCTCGCGGGCTGCACCGGCGGGACGACGCTCGGACCGCAATGCGGGGGAGACGTCCCCAGTTTCTCGCGCAGCGGCACACGGTGATCGTGCCGGACCTGGGGATCGGCTGCTCGTCGCTGGAGCGCTCCGGTTACGACACCTCGAGGACGACGGTGACCCCACCGCCGGCACGGGGAACCAGAGTGTGGCGGGCACTGGTCGCCAGACCTGGGCTGCGGGCCACCCAGGTGAACGAGGTGCCGTGCTCGAACGCGGTCACCCGCCACACGGCTGCGGGCAGCCGTGGTTGCTTGACGCGGGCGGCACTGCCCACGCCGAAGGCGCCGGAGTCGAGTCTGGTGACGCTGCTCGTCGAGGCCGTCCAGGACGGCCACAGCTCGACGTCGACCAGTACCGACCAGATCGTCTCCGGCGTCGCGTCGATGTCGATCGTGGTCCGGGCCGGGGCCGTTCCACCTCCATGGCGACAAGGTACGTTCCGGTCCGGACAGAGTTGGCCACCATGCTCGATCTTGTCCTTCAGGGAGCGCCCATGACAGTCGTCGACACCGCGGTCCTGCTGCTGCGCATCGTGGTGGGACTCACCATGGTGGCGCACGGGTACAACCACCTGCGGAGCCTGGCGGGTACCGCACGGTGGTTCGGGTCGCTGGGCATGCGCCCGCCGAAGCTGCACGCGATGCTCAGCGGTGTCGGAGAGATCGTGGCCGGGGCCGCGCTCACGATCGGGCTGTTGACCCCGCTGGCCGCGGCGTTCGTCGTCGGCACCATGGTGGTCGCCGGGGTGACCACCCACCGCGCCAACGGGTTCTTCGTGTTCAAGAGCGGCTACGAGTACGTCCTCATGATCGCCGTGGTGTGCGCGGTGATCGGGCTGCTCGGACCGGGCGCGGCGTCGGTGGACGCGCTGTTCGGCCTGGACACCGCCCTCGACGGCGCAGTCGGACTGCTGCTCGCCGCGGGGCTGGGCGTGGTGGGCGCGGCGGCGCTGCTCGCCGTGACGTGGCGCCCGGTCCGCGACCCGGCGAGCTGACGGGCGCACCCGGCGGTCGACGCCAAGACGTGTTGGCTGGTGGGCCGGTGGGTCATCGTCGGTGCCGAAACGTACGAGAGGAGCTCCTTGTGGCCCAGCCGCCTGATCCGTACACCTTTCTTCCCCAGGTCGCCGAGTTCACGCTGACCAGCAAGGACGTCGCCGGTGGCGAGGCGCTCCCGACTCGGCATATCAGCGGCATCATGGGCGCAGGTGGCGAGGACGTCTCGCCGCAGCTGTCGTGGGCCGACTTTCCCGCCGGGACCCGCAGCTTCGCCGTCACCTGCTTCGACCCGGACGCACCCACCGCGAGTGGGTTCTGGCACTGGGCGATCGCCGACCTGCCCGCCGACACCACCGAACTGCCCGCCGATGCAGGCGATCCGGATTCCGGACTGCTGTCGTCCGCGGCTGTGACACTGCGCAACGACGCAGGCATGGCCCGTTACGTCGGCGCTGCCCCGCCGGCTGGCCACGGGCCGCACCGTTACTTCTTCGTGGTGCACGCGGTCGACGTCGAGTCGCTCGATGTGGGATCGGACGCCACGCCGGCTTTCCTCGGGTTCAACCTCTTCTCACACACCCTGGGCCGGGCGGCCATCGTGCCCGTCTACGAGGTGCGGTAACTGCC
>DASQWR010000181.1:0-19291 GCA_035640155.1 Pseudonocardiaceae bacterium | reverse complement strand
GGTGGCCGCGGCGCGTCGAGCACGGTTGCGCCCACCCGGTGTGCCACCGCGCGGGGTGCGGGCGGCAGCAGCGTGCCGCGTCCCTCACCTTGACCTGTCCCGCCGAGCCCGGTGGCCACCGCGGTGAGCCGCGCCCCCCGCCCGGCCCGCAGCAGCAGTGGCTCGACCACCTCCACCCCGCGCACCCGGGCCTCCTCCAGCGACACCGAGCGGGTGGTGAGCAGGCCGCGCCGCACCCGCAGCGTGCCGCCGGGCTCCCGGGCAAGGCGGAACCCCCACCAGGCCTCCACGAACAGCAGCACCGAGCCGAGCAGCGCCACCGCCAGCACGAGGACGGCGAGCACCGGCACGCCCAGCCACAACGGCGCGGCGTCCAGCCGCGCGCCGGCCTCGTCGAGAGCCGGGATCTCGGACGGATCGACACCGAGCTCGCCGGCCAGCTGCGCGCCCGCTCCGGCGACCGCCCCCACGGCGACCAGGCTCGACACGGTGAGCGGGGCGTAGCGCAGCCACGCCCAGTCCAGCCGGGCGATGGGCTGGTCCACCGGTGCGGCCACCGGCGCGGGCGTGATCTCGCCTGCGCGCTCCAGCAGCCGGCGGCGCAGCCCGTCGGCCTCGGTGGCCGACACCGCGTCCAGCGCGAGCTCACCCTGCACGGTGCCCTCGGTGCGCTGCCCGGTACCGACCTTGAGCACCGACAGGCCGAAGACGCGGTGCACCGGACCCGCGGTGAGGTCGACAGTGCGAATCCGATCCCGCGGCACCGAGCGGGAGCTGCGGAACACCAGGCCCGAGCGCAGCTCCACCCGCTCGTCGGCAACCCGGTAGCGGGTGGTGAACCACCGCGCGACGCCGGCGAGCACCACTGCCACCACCGCGGCGAGCACGCCGTAGAGCCGGCCGTCGAGGTTCCCGGCTCCGGCCAGCAGCACGACTGCCACGACCGGGAGGAAGCCGATCAGCTGGCGCAGCGGCGTCACGGCGAGCATCCGTGGGTCGAGGCGGTGCCACTCCCCGTGCCCCGGGTGCCCGTGCCCCGGACCGGGCTCCCCGCTGCCTGGCTCATCCCCGGTCATGTGGCATCCCCGGGGGTGGCCTGGGTGGTCGCGGTGAGCTGCTCGACCAGGGTGCGGGCCTCCCGGTGGTCCATCCCCTCCACCTGCAGCGGGCCGGCCGCGGACGCGGTGGTGACGGTGACCGTGGAGAGCCCGAGGAGCTGCTGCAGCGGCCCCCGGGCGGTGTCGACGGTCTGGATCCGGGACATCGGCGCGACCCGCCACTCCTGGCTCAGCCAGCCCGCGGAGGTGTAGACGGCGTCCTCGGTGGCCTCCCAGCGGTGGATCCGGAAACGCCAGCGTGGCATCACCACGACGTAGACCCCGCCCAGCAGCAGCACCGCGACGGCGGCCCAGGCCAGCCAGCTCGGGGCGTCGGACCAGGTGAGCAGGGCGACGAGCACCGGCACCAGCAGGGTGAGCACCGTGAGCACGGCCTGCATCGTCCACCAGGTGATCGCCCGGCGGCTCACCCGATGGCGGGGTGGGCGCAACCGCAGCTCGGAAGTCTGCACACCGCTACCTTGCCTCACGCCGAGCCGCCCACGTCGAGCAGCAGCGCGGCGGCTCACCGGCTGCCCAATGCGGGTCAGCTACGCAGTGCGGTCAG
The DNA here is from genome assembly GCA_035640155.1 of Pseudonocardiaceae bacterium. Lineage (GTDB taxonomy): Bacteria > Actinomycetota > Actinomycetes > Mycobacteriales > Pseudonocardiaceae > JALYQB01. The sequence goes on along the minus strand of DASQWR010000181.1, from coordinate 17,626 downwards.
CTGTGCGGCGCGGACCTCGTCGGTCTGTGCCTGGATCAGGTGGAACGCGGCCTCCCGTGCCCAGCGCTGCTCGGGGCTGCTGAGCAGCATCGCCGATCCCGACCTCGCGGCGATCAGCGCGGTGGCTGCGCGGACGGTCAGCTCGGCGAGCCTGCCGCGCAGCTCGGCGCGCCGGGTGATGTGCTCGCGCGGCGGCTCGTTGAGCAGCGCGTAGGCCTCGGCGCGCAGCGGCACCGCCCGGTGGGCGAGCTCGAGCGCGGTGTCCACGGCTTCGGCGTGGTCTCGCTGGTGGCCGAGTGCCTCCAGCTGGGTGAGCACCCGCCGGAGCAGCCCGAGCGACGCGGGCCTGGTGTTCGCGGTACGGGTCCGGTCCAACACCTGCCAAGCCGGGGCGTCCACGGCGAGCAGGACCTCGTCGGCGGCGAGCCGGCAGCTCGCCAGGTCCAGCGCGACGGTGGCGGTTCCGCCCATCACGGCCAGCGGCAACGGGGCTCCGGCCCGCAACCCGTCGCGCTCGGTTGCCTCGACGATCCCGAACACGAACCGCCCCCCGGGTGTGGCGGCGGCGACCAGCAGCAGGTCGAGCAGTCCCCAGCCGGTGCACCAGTCGGCACGCCCGCTCAGCCGGTAGCCGCCGTGGCCGTCGGGCTCCGCGACCACGCCGGGTCGCGGCCTGCGGAGGTGGGCCACCGCCACCCCGGCCAGTGCGCTCGCCCGGCTGAGCACATCGCGGTGCCGGTCCGCGGCCGGCCCCGGCTGGGCGTCGTTGGCGTCCAGCCCGGCGAGCGGGGCTCGCGCCAGGTTCTGCGGGAGCTCGTGCTGGGTGAGCAGGAACCAGGTCGCGCCGCACCCGCCGGCGATCAGCTCGACCACCTCCAGATCCACCGCGCGGGGCGCGCCGAGCCCGCCCTCGGTCGCGGGCACGTCCACCGAGGCGAGCCCGGCGACGGCCAGCGTGTCGAGGTGCTCGCGGCGCACCCCCCGGGCGGGGTCGTCGGCGGCGGTGGCGTGCGGCTCCAGCAGCTCGGTGGCCAGCCGGCGCGCGTCCAGGACAGCGGGGTGCGCAGCGACCCCGGGCGGCGGGGCGAACAATCCGGGGACCTCGACGGTAGCCACGGCGCGACGGTATCCGGCGGTGGTCAGCCGAGCGCACGACGGCGAGCGCACTCACCTCGGCGAGCAACGCGTCATGGAAGTCCAGGCCAGATGGTCGACCTGCCGGCCACGTCGATCACGAATAGCGCACCCGACTCGCGGGTACCCGCAGAGTTGACGTGAGACACCGACCCATCGATTCGGTGCCGCGGGCAGGTCAGTTCGGCGAAAGGAGCGTAGGCATGACCGAGAGCGTGTACCGGGTCACCGAGGTGATCGGGGTCAGCAGCGAGTCGTGGGAGGCCGCCGCACGCAACGCGATCGAGACTGCGGCGAGAACCGTTCGCGACCTGCGTGTCGCCGAGGTCATCCGACAGGACGTCACGGTGGAGAATGGTCAGGTGACGGCCTACCGGGTGCGGTTGAGCCTCTCGTTCAAGTTCGACCCGGGTAGCTGAAGCGGGCCCTCCTCAGAAGAGGCGGACGCCATTTTCACGCAGCCAGGTCAGCGGGTTGACCTTCCGTTCGCCATCCTTCCAGATCTCGAAGTGCAAGTGCGGGCCGGTGGACTGGCCTCGGTTGCCCATCGTGGCGATCTGCTCACCTGCAGCAACCCGCTGACCCTCGCGGACGAGAGATTCGTTGATGTGGCCGTACACCGAGGTGATGTTGCCGGGATGCTGGATCCGCACCCACATCCCGAACCCACCGGCGGGGCCGGACTCGGCCACAACTCCGTCCGTGGTGGCGTAGATCGGGGTGCCGATGGCGTTCGCGATGTCGATGCCGTTGTGGCTGGTGCCCCACCGGAGGCCGAATCCGGAGGTGAGCCGTCCCAGGGCGGGCATCACGACGTCGCCGACCGCGACGGGGAGCTGGGACAGACCGTCGGCAGCGGCCTGCTCGGTGGCCTCGGCCTCTGCGGCTGCCCGCTCTGCGGCTGCCTGCTCCTCGGCCGCACGGATGGCCTCGGCCCGGTCCTCGGCGATCTGCTCGCCCTTGGCGAGGTCGGCGACATCCGAGGCGAGCGTCTCCTGCGGGAGGGTCTGCGGGAGGGGCAGCACCTCGGGGAGTGGGAGCTTGCCCGCGGCGGGGGCGTTGCCGCCGGTGCCGACGAGAGCGGTGGCCAGGTTGCCACCGAAGGCAAGGGGGTTGGTGTCGGCACCGGCACCGTCACCGCCAGCGGTCGGATCGAGACCGTGACCGGCCGCGGTGACAGCACCGACCGCGACGGCGGCGACCACGATTCGGCCGCGGGCATCGGGACCGGGCCGGGGGATCCGGTGTGCCCCGCCGGTGTTCCTGGGGCCGGTGGGGCTGGGAGCGTTCTGTAATGCCGTGTCGAGGACGGTGCGGGGTCTGTGGCCGCTGGGGGAGCGGTGTCGAGCCACTGGTGCCCTTCCATTTCGGGAGTCCGGTGAGGTGACCCGGGCGGGGATCCCGGCGGAGCGTTGTTCGGGGTGAGCTCCTCTGGAGTGTGGTTACCGGACCGTGACAAGGACCGGGGGACGTTAACCAGCATCGGTACGATGAGGCAAGGACCGTGACCGGTCGCACTGTTCGGGAAAGCCGAGCGGTAGCGGGGAGGCGACGAGCGGCTGGTGCGTTCGGTGCTACTGGTCACCGCAGGTGTCTGGGGGTTTCTGGCCGCAGGGGATGCCACTGGCCATCCGCTGGTGTCACCGGTGGTCGCCGTGCCGCCGGAGGCGTGAGCATCCGCACCGAGTAACGGGGAGGCGGCCTTGATCGTGCGGCGACGGGTGATGCTAGGGCTCGCCTTCGTTGCGCTGCTCACCGGGTGCACGGACGCGCCGGCGCCGGTTGCGGCCCCCCCGCCGAAGGCCGAGCCGACCCCGTCGGCACCGCTGCCGCCACCCCCGTCACCGCTCACCGGGTTGCCCACCGACCTCGCCGCGCCAGTGCTCGCCGTCAAGATCGACAATGTGGCGCCGGCACGACCGCAGACGGGCACAACCGCGGCCGACCTCGTCTACGTGGAACCGGTCGAGGGCGGCTTGACCCGGCTGCTGGCGGTGTTCCAGTCTCGGATACCGCCAGTGGTCGGACCAGTGCGCAGCGTCCGGGAGACCGACCTGCAGCTGCTCGCCGGCCTCGGCGCCCCGGCGCTGGCCTTCTCCGGAGAGGCCCCGGAGTTGCGCCCAATGCTTGCCACGGCGCCAGTAGTCGACGTCTCGGCGTCCGTGCTGCCGGCGGCGTACTACCGGGAGCGGGGCCGTCCGCGGCCGCACGACCTCTACGCGCACACCGCCACCCTGGGCCTCGGCGGACCACCGCGCGACGTCGGGTTCCAGTTCGGGCCGCTCCCGGCGGGCGGTCGTGCCACCGGCAACGTCACCGCTAGCTACCCGTCGGCGAGTATCTCGGTCGAGTGGATGGCGTCCGAGCACCGGTGGGTGTTCGGCATCGACGGAGCACCGCTGCTCGCGACCGAGGGTGGCCGGCCGGGTGCGGCGACGGTGGTGCTGCAGCGGGTGGTGGTCCGCGACGCCGCGATCCGGGACGCTGCCGGCAACCCGTCGCCGTTCGCCGAGTCGGTGGGCACGGGCGCGGCCGTCGTGCTGCGCGACGGGCAGGCCTTCGACGGCACGTGGTCGCGGCTGGCCCCGGACGCACCGACGACGTTCACCCGACCCGACGGCACAGCACTGACGTTCGCCTCCGGGCCGGTATGGGTGCTGCTGCTCCCGGCACAGTGAGACCTGCTTGCAGGGTCGAACCATCGGAGCTGAGACCTGCTTGCAGGGTCGAACCATCGGAGCTGAGACCTGCTTGCAGGGTCCAACCATCGGAGCTGAGACCTGCTTGCAGGGTCCAACCATCGGTGCCTGGCTGGCACGGTAGATCAGTGCGCTTCGGAGCCTTCCTGCTGGCCGCCCGGTATCCCGGGCAGGATGTGGGTATCCCGCTGGACGCCTCGCTCGCCGCCGCGGTGGCCGCGGAGGACGCCGGGTTCGATGACGTCTGGATCGCCGAGCACCACTTCATGTCCTACGGGGTGTGCCCGTCGGCGATCACCATGGCGGGATTCCTGCTCGGGGCGACCCGGCGGATCACCGTGGGCACCGCGGTGAGCGTGCTGTCCACCCAGCATCCGGTGGCGCTGGCCGAGCAGGCCGCGCTGCTGGACCGGCTCTCCGGGGGCCGGTTCGTGCTCGGTGTCGGGCGTGGCGGCCCGTGGGTGGAGCTGAATGTCTTCGGTACCGGCCTCGAGCGGTGGGAGCGTGGCTACCCGGCGGCACTGGACATGCTGCTCGCCGCGCTGCGTACGGGGCGGGTCTGCGCCCCGCTGCACAGCCCAGCAGTGGCCGACGACCTGGAGCTGGTGCCGCGACCGAGGGGGGACCTGCCGGTGATCGCCGCGGTGACCTCGGAGGACGGGTTGCGGGTTGCCGCCGACCGCGAGCTGCCGATGCTGCTCGGAATGCACGCCGACGACGACGAGAAGGCCGCGTTCACCGCACGCTACGCGCAGCTCGCACCCGCCGCCGCGTCCCGTCACGTTGCGGCCGGGATCGCGCACGTTGCGGACAGCACCGCGGAGGCCGTCGCGACGGTGCGGGCGACGTTGCCCTGCTGGCTCGGGCCGGGCCTCGCCGACTACCGCCGAGCCGATGGCGTGCGCCGTGCGCCGCGGGATCCGCACGCCTATACCGACCTGCTCTGCCGGCTACACCCGGTGGGCGACCCCGAGCATTGCGTCCGAACGCTCGCGGCGACGGCCGAGCGCACCGGCATCGAGCACCTCATCCTCATGATGGAGACCACCGGCGAGCTCCCCCGGACGCTGGAGACGATCAGTCGCCTCGGCGCGGAGGTGTTGCCACGGCTGTGACGTCAGCCGGTAGTGGCCGATGCACTCGGGGGTTGACCTCCGTCCCCTGCCGTCCCCGCGGTGGTCCAGTGCCTGCTCACCCGGCGGCACGCGCCGGCAACCGGCTGACAGGAGAGTAGCCGGCCGGCCGGGCGTGCCTCCGGTGCTCTGATCATTCGGGCTGGGGGTTGAGCTCTCCCAGCGGAGTCGGCGTACCGAAGATGAAGTCGTCCATCACCACGAGGTCGCGGTCCGTGCGCTCGTTCGGGCCGAGTGCGATGTTGCCACTCGTGATCCTCACGCGCGCCACTCGCCGGTCCAGGAAGCGGACACCGAGGAAGGACAGGGTCTCCTGGCCGGGGCTTACCGGCACATCGAATCTCGCCAGCCGGTTGCCCTGCTCGTTGAGGTACTCGATCCTCGTCCCGGGCCGCTCGACATCGGTGAATACGGCGCCGAACCCGTTGGTCGCAGCTGGCGTCGAGCTGCCGGGCACGAAGAAGCGTACCTCCATGACGTTGCTGCCGAGCGCGGTGAACAGCCGCTGTGGACTGAACGTCCGGAAAAGGCGGGAGTAGGTCGGGTTGATGTTGTCGAACTCGATCGGCGCCACCCCGGCGTTGGCGCTCACCTGGAAACCCGTCCCGTGGGTCGAGAAGACCACACCCCGGGGGACGGTCGTGTTGAAGAAGTCAGCGGGCAAGAGATTTGGTGCGGCACGGTTGTCTGGCACGCCGTCCCAGTTGATTTCTTGACGGCTGTTGCCGAGATCCTGACGGTAGGCGTCGACCGCCGACTGGATCGCCTGGGGGCTCGTGCCGGCGGCCTGCTGGACGTTGACGGCCGGAAGCCCGGCCTGCCCGCCGACCTCGGCGGCAGGATCGTGCGCCGGGCCCACGGTTTCGATGTCTTCCGTGGTCATTGTGACCTCCTGAGTCAGGTAGTGATCGTTTGAGTTTCCAGAGAAACCCGTCGCTGTGCCGAGGGAGCTTCTGGTGGATCTCAGCGTTGCACCGGGACCGCAGCCGAGCATCGGGGAAATCCCGCACCACCCCCCAACCCGGCTGGCTCCAGGAAAGAGCACCCGCCGGTTGACCGGGCGATCTGATGGAAATCGGCGCGAGCGTCAGCAGCCCAGGTTTGGTCAAGGTGCCGCCAGGCATGGGAGGTCTCCTGGACGGCTTCCCGACCAGTCGCGGGCGCTCCAGCCACGGTCGCCTCCCGTAGTCGTGCCGGCCCCTGCTGTCCTTCTAGAATCGCCGGGTGGCCTTCCCGGGAACCGGTCTCGCCGTGAGCGATGCAGTGCAGGTGTTGCGCCGGATTTTCGGCTATGACTCGTTCCGGGGCGGGCAGCAGGAGATCATCGACCACGTCACCGCTGGTGGTGACGCGCTCGTGCTCATGCCCACCGGCGGCGGCAAGTCGCTGTGCTACCAGATTCCCGCGCTGGTGCGAGCCGGTGTCGGTGTCGTCGTCTCGCCGCTCATCGCGCTGATGCAGGACCAGGTCGACGCCCTGATCGCGCTCGGGGTGCGGGCCGGGTTCCTCAACTCCACCCAGGATCCGTACCAGCGCCGCCAGGTCGAGTCTGCTTTCCTCGCCGGTGAGCTCGACCTGCTCTACCTGGCGCCGGAACGGCTGCGCGTCGAGTCGACGTTGCGGCTGCTGGACCGCGGCACGATCTCGCTGTTCGCGATCGACGAGGCGCACTGCGTGGCCCAGTGGGGGCATGATTTCCGGCCCGACTATCTCGCCCTGTCCGCGCTGCACGAGCGCTGGCCCGCGGTGCCCCGCATCGCACTGACCGCGACTGCCACCAAGGCAACTCACGCCGAGATCGCGTCCCGGCTGAGTCTGGAAACCGCCCGGCACTTCGTGGCGAGCTTCGACCGTCCGAACATCCAGTACCGCATCGCGGCGAAGAACGAGCCCAGGCGGCAGCTGCTGGAGCTGCTGCGCACCGAGCACGCTGGTGAGGCGGGCATCGTCTACTGCCTGTCGCGGGCCTCGGTCGAGAAGACCGCGGACTTCCTGGTGGAGCAGGGGATCGAGGCACTGCCGTATCACGCGGGTCTCCAAGCGCGTGACCGGGCTGCGAACCAGGCCCGCTTCCTGCGTGAGGATGGCGTGGTAATGGTCGCCACGATCGCGTTCGGCATGGGCATCGACAAGCCCGACGTGCGCTTCGTCGCCCACCTTGACATGCCCAAGTCCGTCGAGGGCTACTACCAGGAGACCGGCCGGGCCGGACGAGACGGCCTGCCCTCGACCGCCTGGTTGGCCTACGGCCTGCAGGATGTGGTGCAGCAGCGCAAGCTGATCGACACGTCCGAGGGCGGCGACGCCCACCGCCGCCGACTTGCCACCCACCTCGACGCCATGCTGGCGCTGTGCGAGACGATCGAGTGCCGCCGCGTGCAGCTGCTCGCCTACTTCGGCCAGCACGCCACCGCGTGTGGCAACTGTGACACCTGCCTGGTGCCGCCGGAGTCATGGGACGGCACGATCGCCGCGCAGAAGCTGCTGTCGGCGGTATTCCGCCTCGACAGGGAACGTCACCAGAGGTTCGGCGCCGGCCAGGTGGTCGACATCCTGCTCGGCAAGCGGACGCCCAAGGTCACCCAGTTCGGTCATGACTCCCTGACGGTGTTCGGCATCGGCGCCGAGCTGCGCGAGGGGGAGTGGCGCGGCGTGGTGCGTCAACTACTGGCCCAGGGTCTGCTCGCCGTTGAGGGCGACTACGGCACGCTCGTGCTCACCGCCACCAGCGCCGAGGTGCTGAGCAGGCAACGCCAGGTCATGCTGCGCCGCGAACCCGAACGGGCCCCGCGGCCCGCAAAGGTCACGAAACCTGAGAAGGCCGCCAAGCGCCCCGCACCGGTTGACCTCCCGGAGGCAGCCGTGCCGGTGTTCGAGCAGCTCCGGGCCTGGCGCGCGGCCGCCGCGAAGGAACAGGGCGTGCCCGCGTACGTGATCTTCCACGACGCCACCCTGCGTCAGATCGCCACCGAGACCCCCACGACCCTGGCCGCGCTCGCCACCGTCAATGGCGTCGGGGAGGCCAAGCTGGCGCGCTACGGGCAACAGATCCTGGACACCTTCGCGGCCGGTGAGAAGTAGACCTCGGCGTTCCCGGACAGGTGAGGGGTGGCACCGGATTTCCGGAGGAAGATCAGCCAGCGGGCGCGGGTTGGTTGCGGGTTGCGATGGGGATCTCCCCGATGCTTCCTGCGCGGCGTGGCAGTCATGGTGATAGCGCTCGGTGAGCACGACTCACCACGAGAATCCATAAGCGCCAGGAGGACAACATGACCCGTAATCGGCCAAGCAGAGCCGCTCACCAGAAGCCTTGGGTGCGAACGGCCGTGCTGGGAGTGATGGTGGCCGCTCCGATGGCGGTCTTCGCGAGCCCCGCGTATGCCGCCACCGGAGTGGTCAAGAGTGGAAACCAGTTGATCGTCACCGCAGCGGCAGGCGAAGTCAACGACCTCTTTATCAGGAGGTCGCCAAACGGGCAGTTCGTCCTCATCAGGGACAGGGGGGACACGCTCACGCCTGGATCCGGATGTCAGGCCGCAGGAACGGAGGTGCAGTGCTCGCTGTCCGGCATCAACCGCATCGTGGTCAATGCCGGTGACGGCAACGACAGGGTCGCCGTGAACAATGTCGCAAGTACCCTCAACGGTGGTACCGGTAACGACATCCTCAGCGCCGGCTTCGCCGGTGCCGGCAGCCACATCCTCAACGGCAACGACGGTGACGATCGGCTCTTCGGCGGCAGTTTCGGCGACAGCCTCCGCGGCGGCGCGGGCAGTGACCTCCTCGTCGGCAGCCGGTTCACCGACTTCCTCCGCGGAGGTGACGGTAACGACGACCTCCGTGGAGGCGACGGTAACGACGAGCTTCGCGGCGACGCCGGCAACGACCGCCTTGACGGCGGCAACGGCTTCGACGACCTGTGCATCGGCGAGACCGAGATCAACTGCGAGGCAGACGTCTAATTTGCCCGGATCCACCAGTAGCGGGGTGATACGCCAGCGGGCCGGGCCCAATGCCCGGCCGGCTGGCCACGCCTGTAGGAAGCCGAGCTGTCGCGTCCCGGTAGGCACCGGATGCCTGGGCGTGACTCTGCGCGGCGATCGGTCGCTGGTGGGCAGAACCTCACCGGCTATTCGCGGAAAAGGGTCCGGTAGAAGCTGAGTTCGGCTTCGATCGCACGGTGGATGCTGTCGGGGCGGCGTAGTCGTGGCCCTCGTCGGAGAAAGCGAGCTGGGTGACGGGGACACCACGCCGGCGTAATGCCTGGACGATCGTCTCGGCTTGCTCGGGCGCGACGATGTCGTCGTCGAGACCGTAGATGACCAGGACGGGTCGCGTGATCCGGTCGGCGTCGTGCACCGGTGAGCGCTCCCGGTAGAGGGGGTCGCGTCGGGCCAGGGGCCGACGAGGCGATCGGTGCCGCAACCAAGGCGACCGTCGAAATGATGATCACCGGTGAATGCGGCGCATCCGACCTCGCAGCGGCGTCGTTGCGGTACTTCAACGCCTCCGGCACCCTCATCTCCGACGGGGTCCACCTGGGCGATCGACACGACCCCGAATCGCACCTGATCCCCATCCCCCTGCAAGCGGCCTCCGGGCAGCGCGCCACGTTCACACTGTTCGGCAGGACTACCCAACCCCGGACGGCACCTGCGTCCGCGACTACGTCACGTCATCGACCTCGCCGCGGCCCACCTGCTCGCACTCGATGCCATCACCTCCGGCCGCCATGACATTTTCAACCTCGGCAACGGCACCGGATACTCCAACCGCGAAGTCATTGGTCATTGAGACCGTTCACAGCGTCACCGGACGCGACTTCCCGATCACCATCGCCGACCGCCGCCCCGGCGACCCCGCCATCTGCATCGCCGCCAGCGACAAAGCCCACCAACAACTCGGATGGAAACCCCAGCAGCCCAACCTCACCGACATCATCGCCGTCGCCTGGACCTTCCATCAGGCTGTCACCGACGACGCCTGTCACTGACCCGGACCCGGCCAGGGTGAGCTGACAAACCCGACAACTTCAATCCCGACACCCGACTTGCCTAATGAACCTGCGGCAAGCGCGAAACCAGCGAAGACGCGGTGAGCGTAGTTATTCGTGAGGCACGCGAGGAGATCGGGATACTTCTCACGCCGGACGAGCTCCGTATGGCCGCCGTCATCCACCACTGCAACACGGTCAGACTGGCTCGGATCGGGCTCGTCTTCGTTGCCGATCACCACCCCACCGGCACGGCGAACCGGTCAACGCCGAGCCGCACAAGTGCGCGAAGATCGACTGGTTCCGGTCGACATGCTCCCGATGGTTTGCCCGGCTGGATTCCGACTGCGATGTGACGTACTGATGCTTGGCGGTGGTTAGCTCGTCATATTGCTTGCGTAGCACAGTGTTGGCGAACCGGGCTTTCGCCTCATCGGAGGCTCGTGTCAGGGCGGTGTCGAGCACTTCTTGCATATGCGGTAGCGGAGTGACGTCCGCCTGTCGTGCTTCCCACTTGCTGACCGTTCGTACGCCGATCCCGAGGCGGTCGGCGAAGTCGCGAACGCTGAGCCGCACCCCCTCGGGCAGGAACGATGCACGCAGCATAGCCCGGGGACTGCCCAGCCCGCAGCATCCGGTCACCTGGTCACCGCTCGGTGTGGCGGTAGGAGTTCCGTCCGCTGGCGGCCCTGCAAGGCGTACCGTTTGACCAGGCGCAGATCTGCCCAGTCTGCCGGTCGGACCACAATCCACGGGAGACGAATCGAAGGAGTCAAGCGGTGGCCACCTGGGCGGCCAGGGCGGCACGGGAGGGCACGCCCAGCTTTGCGAATGCGGTGCTGAGGTGGCGTTCGATGGTTTTCTCGCTGAGGTACAGCGTCGCGGCGATCGCCCGGTTGGTGTGCCCCTCGGCGGCCAGCTCTGCAATCTGGCGCTGCCGATCGCTCAGCGCGTCGATCCCCAGCCCAGGCTGGCCGCGGCGCGTCAGGCGGGACACTCGTCGGCCCAGCCGGCGCAGCTCGCGGGTGACCTCGTCGCGGAGCCCGAGAGCACCGCAGCGGTCGGCGGTCTCCTCGGCCACACTCAGCACGGCTAGCGCATCGGCTCGACGGTCGAGCTGGGACAGGGCGCGCCCCGCAACCAGATTGGCCCGAACGGCACCGAGGGGATTGTCGGCCACCCGGTCGAACTCCTCGACGGCCTGCTGGGCCCGGCGCGCGGCGTCCTCGGCGTCGCCCGGTGTCAGTCCGGCCTGGGCCAGCCGGACCTCGGCCTCCGCGAGCGTCGCATGGCCCGCAGCCCACGGTACGGGCGCAGCACGTTCGATCTCGACGGCGCGGCCCGCCCACCGCGCAGCGTCCTCGATCCGTCCCGCCGCGAGCGCAGCCCGGGTAAGCAGCTCGTAGAGCCGCGTGCGGTTGCCGGGATCGAGGTGCGGCAGCTCGTCACCACCACCGGCGGCGAGCAGGCCGGCGATGCACTGCTGTGGCTGCCCGGCTAGCAGACGGGCCTCGGCGGCAGCGCAGCGCGCCGTGATGGCGTAGATCCCTGACATCTCGGTGGCCCACGCTTCGGCGTCGGCCCCGAAACGCTGCGCGACGGCCACCTGCCCCTGCGCGACGGCCACCAGGCACGCCGTCGTCGCCGTGAACGCCGCCAGCTCGCGGCTGCCGGAGAGCTGGCCGAGGTCGTCGGCCTCCCCGGCGCACCGCCAGGCTTCCGCGAGTCGCCCGATCCGCCGCAGCGTCTCGGCCTTCCCGACGAGCACATGGGCCTGGTTGCGCACGTGCCCGCTGGAGCGCGCTACCTGCAGCAGGCGATCCTGGTCGCGTAACGCCCGGTGGTAGCGGGCCAGCGTCATGTTCGCCCACATCAGCCACAGCGCGGCCGGGAGCTGCCGGGCCAGCTCGGCGTCGGACGAGGCGTCGAGCTGGTTGCCCGCCGCCTCCACCGCGCTGGCGGCCGCCTCCGCGTCACCTGAAGCGGCGTGCACGAATGCCAGCGCGCTGGATCCCCCAAACCCCAGTGCTGCCCTGTTCGAACCTTGCACCTGGTGGGCGAGTGCACTGGCCTCCGCAATGTCACCACGCATCAACTCGACCATGGCCAGCTGCAATCGGACGTTCGTGCCATCAGCGTCGGGCTCGCTGCCCGCCCGGTGCAGCAGTGCCGCCGCTGCCTCCCATTGGCCGCCCAGCTGGCTGGCCCGGGCGGCCACCTGCAACGCGCGCCGCCACATCCGGCCGGACCGGTGCTCCAGCAGCGGCAGCGCTTCGGAGATCGCCCGCCCGGCCTCGGTGAGCCGGTCCGCCGTCAGCAGGCACTCTGCCTGGGCGAGCAGCAACCGCCCTCGACGAGCGGGATGGCGCCGGTCCACCGGGAGCAGACGTAGCGCCGCTGCGTACCAGTCAGCCGCCGTGGCCGGTGCCTGCCATCGGCTGGCTGCCGCCGCCCGAACCAGCACCCGCACCGCGCCTTCGTCACCTCTCCGCGCAGCCCGCGCCAGATGGTGGGCCAGCAGGTCGGTTGGCGCCGACTGCTCGGTCAGCGCGCGCACTGCCCGGATGTGCGCCATGCGACGCCAACCCGGGGGGGTGCCCTGGTACACCACGTACTGCACTAGCGGATGGCGAAACCCCAGCCGCCCCGACTCCGCGTCGATCCGTAACAGGTCGGCGGCCACCAGCTCGTCAACCGTCGCCCACACCGCGGCGGCGGGTTGGCCCGCGACGGCCGGCAGCGGTTCCGGGTCGAACGTCGTAGGGTCGAACGCCGCGCCGAGTACGGCTGCGGCTTCCAGCACGGTCCGCACGTCGGCTGGCAGTGCCTCCACCTCGGCACCCAGGGCGGCCCGGACGTCGGCGGGTAGGTGTTCCAGCGATGGCCACGCCGTGACGCCCGCTCGCGCGAGCGAGATCAGGTAGAGCGGGTTGCCCTTGGCGGCGGCGTGCAGCCGCCGGGCGATGGTCGGCGCGACGCTCTCACCCAGCAGCGCCTGCGTCTCGGTCTGGGTCAGCGGCCCGAGTCGCACGTTCAGGGCCGACCCCGCCGTGACGGCCCGGCTGAGTACCGCGGCCAGCTGGCCGGGGATCTGGTGCGGCCGGTAGGCGGTCGCCAGCACCACCGGGCCGGAGGGGGGATGGCGGATCAGGTGATCTATCAGCTCGGCGGTCTCTGCGTCGGCCCAGTGCAGGTCATCAAGCACGAGCAAGATTCCTCGCCCCGATCCGAGCTGCTCGAGCAACGCGCCCGCCGCGGCATAGGCCCGGTGGCGCCGGCCCAGGAGTGAGTCGGGAGCGCCACCGGCGGCAGGGAGTATGTCCGCGAGCCCCTCTGCCAGGTGCGCCGGCAGCCGGTCGAGCACTGCTGGTTCGGCCAGGACCAGGGGGGTGAGCGCATCGGCGAAGACTGCGAACGGCAGCTCGCGCTCGGACTTGGTGGCCTGCCCGGTCGCCACCCGCCAACCTCGGTCCTCGCCCGAACGCCGGACCTCGGCCAGGAGACGGCTCTTGCCGATGCCCGGTTCGCCCGAGACGACGAGCAGGGACAAGCCCGCACCATGGTCGCGGAGCAGCGCCCGCGCTGCCGCCAGCTCGGTTCGGCGCCCGACTAATCCGAACTCACAGCCACGATCGGCGATCGGCGCCGGTCCGGTCGGGAGGTCCGCGTAGGTCAACATCCGACACCCACCCCGTCGATGTCGGCCGCTTGGTCGCCGCGAGCCACGGCGCTGTCGAGTACGAGTTGCGGCAGCATTCGGTCGGGGATCTCGACATCGGGGAATTGGCAGGTGACGGCCATGGCAAGTCTCCCTCGGCGTTCTGGTACGACCTTGGAGGTAGCCAACCCAAGCGTGTCGCGCGCTCGCCTCAGGGTCAGACCCCGAGGTTGCCGGTTGGGCTCGTGACGAGCTCTGATGCGGCATCGGGAGCGGGTGTCATGGCCGCGGAGAGGACGTTTTCCAGCCAGGCGGCGATCATCTCGGCAGCCTCATCGGGCGGCGGGAGTGCCGGGCCGACTGCGTTGTCGCGTTGCCACAGCTCGAAACCCGGCCGTTCCTGCGGTTCCGTCACGGTGTGGCCCTCGGCGCGAAGTGCGGTGACATGCCGCTGGGTCGAGCTCTTGGCCCACATCGTGGCGTTCATGCTTGGGAAGAAGTGCGCTGGCCGATCGCTGGCTAGCAGCACCGTCTGTGCGGGCGTTGCAGCCAGTCCCAGGGCCGTCGAGGCCAGCATGTTGGCCGTGGCGGGCAACACCACGATCCCTAGCGACCGCTTGGCGAACTCGGTGGGGTTGAGGCTCGCGTCGTTGCTGGTGAAGACCTCATCGACGTGCCAGGCAACCACCTGTGGCTGCAGAAAGCGCTCAGCGCTGTGGGTCAGCAGGACCCGCAAGCTCAAGTCGATCTCCTGGCGCAGCCACGCCAGGTACGCTGGTATTCCGATGGCCGCGCTCGACCCACTGATGATGATCGAGAGAGCGTCGTCTCGCATGGTTTGAGTCTGCATCGCCGGAGTCGACTCCGGTATGGGGGTCGACCCCCAAATTATGCATCCGCTGAGTCGAGAATATGGGTGTGGTGCACCCATGTGGGACGACTCCGGCAGTGGCAGTGTCGTCCAACGAGGCCGGCTGCTTCGGCGACACCGCTGGCGGAAAGGGGGTGAAAGACATGAAGAAGATCACGATTCGCAAGAGTGGTTCGATCAAGCTCACCTCCGGGGGGCACTGCGAGGTCCGTTGCTGAGCTGACAGCTGCCCCTGTGCGCGATCCAGTGATGGATGGCACACAGGGGCAGTAACCATATTACTCGACCTACCATGGAGAGCCGCGATGTCAGCTACTCGCCTTGAACTCCATCCCCTGACATTCGTTGAAGAGCGTGATGGCATCATGGTGGGCCGCTCCGACACCGTATCCTATGCCCTCCTGCCAGCCGACGGCGTGGCGCTGCTGCGCCAGCTGGCTGGCGGGATGCCGGTGCCGGATGCCGCCGACTGGTATCGGACCACGTTCGGGGAGCCCGTCGACATGGCTGACTTCGTGGCGACACTGTATGAGCTCAAATTCGTCAAGGCCGATGGGGAGGAGCTAGCTGAATCTCCCAAGGTCCGGTTTCAGGCACTGGGACGGGCGGCCTTCTCCCCGATGGCCTGGGTCTGCTATTTGGGAACAGTCGTCAGCTGCCTCCTCGTGATGACAGCGTATCCACAACTGCGTCCACACCCGGAGAGCATCTTCTTCTCCCCGTCATTCGTCGTCATCCAGGTGGTGCTGGCGCTGCTGCAACTACCCGCGATCCTCTGGCATGAGTGGTTCCACGTCCTCGCTGCCCGACGGCTCGGCCTACCGTCACGGCTGAGCGTGAGTCGGCGGCTGTACTTCTTCGTCTTCGAGACCGAGGTCAACGGGTTGCTCGGTGTCCCGCGGGGCCATCGCTACCTGCCCTTCCTAGCCGGAATGCTCGCGGACGTGCTCCTCCTCAGCGGGTTGACTGTTGCCGCTGCCGTCGACCTCACCGATGGGTTGTCCTGGCTCGGCCGGCTCTGCCTCGCGGTGGCCTACACCGTCCTGTTGCGGCTAGCCTGGCAGTTCTATGTGTTTCTGCGCACCGACCTATACTATGTCTGCACGACCGCGCTCGGTTGCACGAATCTGCACGAGGTGACATCGGCATACCTTCGTGATCGGTTCGACTGGCTTCCGGGAGTGCGACCGTCCAGGGTGGACGAGGCAAGCTGGTCGCCTCGCGATAAGCAGGTCGCGCCGTGGTTCGCGCTGCTAACCGTGGCCGGCGTGGGATTCCTGCTGGCGACTGCGCTATTCATGATCACTCCCGTGTTGTTGGAGTTCGCCATCCGCCTGGGGTCGACGCTGGCCCTTGGTACAACGGCGGGAGTCCCGTTCTGGGACTCCGCCGTCTCCCTGCTCATAGTCGCTCTAGAGCTCGTCGTCCTGCCCCTGCTCGCTGGCCGATACTCGGCGAACCGCTCGCGGCGTCTCCCGGCGTCCCCGTGATCGAGGGGCCATGGCGTTGGTGTTCACCCCTGCAGCGGTTTACCCCTCGTCCCACGATTCCTTAACGACTTATCGCTAAATTCTGGCCGGCGTACTGGCTCAGCGCGGACCGGTTCGGCTGGTCGGTCTTGGCGATGAGGTTCGCCACGTGCTTCTCGACGGTCCGTGGTGAGATGTAGAGCCTGTTGGCGAGAGCCTGATTGCTGGGCCGGTCCATCAGAAGTTGGAGCACCTCGTACTCACGGACTGTCACACCCTGCATCCGAAGGGCGCGCGGAACCCGGTCCACGCCTCGTCGCCGTTGGGGAACAGTCACACCGATCCGCCGCAGCAGCGTGCGACAGGCGCTGGCAACCGCGGGCATCGAAGCATTATGGAAGTACTCCTCGGCGCGATGGAGCCACGTCACCGGGTCTCCCCACCGATCGATGTGCGCCGCTTCGGCGACCAGCCGAAGGCCCAGATGCTGCGCCATGGCATACGGCGCTGCGGCCTGCTCAGCCTGAGTCGTCGCTGCCATCGCCTCCTCCTTGCGCCCGGAGCGGCCCAGGAGTACGGCGTGGGCGAGCAGGACGAACTGGCGGTTCCACTGCAGCCCGCTGGCTGGAGCCGTAGCAACCTGGTGGTATTGCAACCAGCTGGCGTCGCCCGACAGCACCTCGAGCAGCAGGCGCAGGCCGTGGTGACCAGCCAACGGGTACATCGCGAAGGTCTCGGTCTCTAAGACGACGGTCTCCGCCATCTCCCGGCGGGCCTGCACCCGGTCCTCTTCAAGCAGCGCACAGAATGTCTTGGCCAGCCCTAGGGTCAGCGGCGACAGGTGTGTCCGCTCGCCGTCCCGAACGCGGAACTCGGCGAGTGCCTGATCCATCTCGCGCCGCTTACCCTGGTGTGCAGCGAGTATCGCCCGCGTCATCAACACCTGCCGTGCGGTCTCGGTCAACCGGAGCCGGCTCACCTCCGTCCAGCATCGCTCGATGACCTCGGCCGCTTCCGAGAACTGGCCGCAGAGCACCTTCTGGAGGGCGATAACCGCGTCCACCTCATGGCCGACGGTCATCACACCGAACCGCAGCGCCTTGTGTCGCGCCTGCTCGAGGCGTGCGACGTCTCCGTCGGCAAGCCAGTCGTTACAGCCGAGCTGGAACAGCGCGCGTACGCTCCAGATCGGCATGCGGTGTTCCCGTGCGAGCGCTTCGACGTGCTCGAAACAGGCGGTTGCGTCTTCCACGTCATGTTTTCGGGTGAGAACGCCGAGCAACTGCCACGCCTGGCACGCGACGACCGGTAGCCCACTGCGTTCAGCGTCAGCCACGGCCCTTCGGGCACGTTCTTCGGCCACGCGGTCGCCACTTTGGCCGGGCGTCTGCAGGGCGAGGTAGGCCGCGACGGCGTCGATCGTCACGGTGTGTTGATCAACAGCCTTGGAACCGAGAAGCGCGCGCGGTGTTAACCTGCGCGATCCCGTCGGCCCACTGGCCGGCTGCTGTGGCGACCCAGGCGAGTCGGATGTGCAACTCCGCCATCCGTGATGCATCCAGCCCGGCGTCGAACAGCTCGTCGAGTGCGCCCGCAAGTCGGAGACCGCGATCAACCTGGCCAGCGTCGGTGTGCGCGGACAGCAATGTCTCGAGTACGTCGGCGCGCA
>DASQWR010000180.1:0-3170 GCA_035640155.1 Pseudonocardiaceae bacterium | reverse complement strand
GCCGGGGCGGCATGGCGCCTGGCCCCGGCGCACCCGGGCCGGCCGGCGCACCCGGGCCGCCGGGTCGGTTACCCGACGGTCGCGGCTGCGCGGCCTGGCCAACACTGAAGGGGTTGTTGCCCACTCTGGGCGAGCGTGGGCCGGACCTCGGGGACCGGGGCGTGGGCGGCGGCACGGTCGACGGGGACGGGCCGGCCGCACCCGGGCGCGACTCCGAGACCGGGGCCGGGCCAGGTGGCGGAGCGCCTCCGTCCTGTGCGGCGACCGGACGCTGCTCAGCCGGACGCTGCTCAACCGGGCGCTGCTCGGCAGGACGCACCAGTGGAGTCGGGGCCACCGGCGGTGCCGGACGCGACGGCACTGGGCCCTCTGAGACTGGGCCCTGTGATGCTGGGCGCTGTGCCGGTGTGGGCCGTTGCTGTGTCGCCTGGGGGCGGGTGGGACCGGGCTTCGGACCCAGACCGGGGTCGGAACCGGGCCCAGAGGTGACACTCCGCGCCGCACCGCCGCTCTCCGAGCGCCCACCGCCCGAGCCGCCGTTGCCCGACGGGAACGAGTCGCGCAGCTTACGCGCGACGGGGGCCTCGACCGTCGAGGACGCGGACTTCACGAACTCGCCGAGGTCCTTGAGTTTGGTCAGCACTTCTTTGCTGGTGACACCGAGCTCTTTCGCGAGCTCGTGCACACGGGCCTTGCCTGCCACTGCTCTCCTCACTGTGGGAGCCGGCGGCAAATCCCGCTCGACCCCTTGCTAGCGCATGTCCATGGCTTAGAGCTTCACGGCTGCGGGTACATGTCGGATCGACCTGCTTTCATCGGTGTTCAGCCACCCGAATGGCCCGGGCTGGTGGCTCGTGCTGGTCCTGGTCGCCCAGGCCCGGTGTCGCGTTCCGGTGGTTACGCGAGGTGGGTGTGCACCGCCGCGGTGTCGAGCGTTTCCTGCGTGCGCAGCGCCCGCGGGAAGGCCCGGCGCCGCTCAGCAGCTCGCAGGCACTCGGAATCGGGGTGCAGCCACGCACCACGTCCCGGGAGCCGGCGCCGGGGGTCGGGGACCAGGGTCCTGTCGACCGCCACCACGCGCAGCAGTCCGGTGGCTGCCCCCCTGGTCCGGCAACCCACGCACGTCCGGAGCGGATCCGAGCGTGGGTGGGCCTTCACCGGAGAGCGAGCCATCCCGATTCTAGCGCGCGCGGGGCGATTGCGGAGAACCGATGCCCGGCGCGGTCATTGAGGTCTCTACGGCACCGGTTGCCGGGTCGGCCAGGACCTGTGGTGCGATGGTCTCGACGGGCTGGGCGTCGACGGGCTGGGCGTCACTGCGGATGTCGATTCGCCAGCCAGTGAGCCGGGCAGCCAGCCGTGCGTTCTGGCCCTCCTTGCCGATGGCCAGGGAGAGCTGGAAGTCGGGCACGATGACGCGGGCGGTACGTGCTCGCAGGTCGATGACCTGGACGGACACCACCTTTGCCGGGGATAGCGCGTTGCCTACGAACGTGGCCGGGTCGTCCGAGTAGTCGATGATGTCGATCTTCTCGCCGAGCAGCTCGCTCATGACGTTACGCACCCGCGCACCTACTGGGCCGATGCAAGAGCCCTTGGCGTTCACACCGGGGACCGTCGACCGGACCGCGATCTTGGACCGATGGCCCGCCTCCCGGGCCACTGCCGGAATCTCCACCGTGCCATCCGCGATTTCGGGGACCTCGAGCGCGAACAGTCGCCGCACCAGGTTCGGATGCGTACGGGACAACGTGATCTGCGGTCCCCGCATTCCCCGGGACACCCCCACGACGTAGCACTTCAGCCGCTCGCCGTGGCGGTAGGTCTCCCCCGGCGCCTGCTCCACCGGCGGGATCACGCCCTCGGTGTCGCCGACCTGCACCACGACCACGCCCCGGGCGTTGGCGCGGGCGTCCCGCTGCACGACACCGGCGACGATCTCACCCTCCTTGGCGGAGAACTCGCCGAAGGTCCGCTCGTGCTCGGCGTCGCGCAACCGCTGGAGGATGACCTGGCGAGCGGTGGTGGCCGCGATGCGCCCGAAACCCTCCGGCGTGTCGTCCCACTCCCGCGCCGTCCCGCCTTCCGGGTCGAGCTCCTGGGCGAGCACCCGCACCAGACCGGTCTTGCGGTCGATGTCGACGCGCGCGTGCGGCTGGTGACCCTCGGTGTGCTTGTAGGCGGTGAGCAGGGCGGTCTCAATGGCCTCGAGCACCGTGTTGAAGGAGATGTCCTTGTCCCGCTCGATGGCCCGCAGCGCCGCGATGTCGACGTTCACCGTTCCTCCTCCGTCCCGTCCCGGGAGCCCTGGTCGTGCCCGGCGAGTACGGCGAGCTCCTTCGCCGGTGGCGGCCGGAACTCGATCTCCACAACCGCCCGGTCCAGCTCGGCGAAGGCGACCTGGCGCAGCTCGCCCGACACCAGGAGCGTGACCGCCGTACTGTCACAGTCCCCCACCCGGCCGACGATCTCGCCGCCCTCGCGCAATGTGGCGCGGACCAGCCGCAGCCGGTTGCGCCGCCAGTGCCGCGGCGCGGTCAGCGGCCGATCCACCCCGGGCGAGGTGACTTCCAGGGTGTAGGGCCCGGCGAGCAGCCCGTCGCACTGGTCCAGCTCCGCGGACACCGCCCGACTCACCATTGCGATGGCGTCCAGCCCGACCCCGCTGTCGGAGTCCACCACCACCCGGACGAGGTGGCGCCGGCCGGCGGCTACCACCTCGAGGCACTCCAGGTCGTATCCGGCGCGCTGCACCGCCTCGCGCACCAGGGGCTCGAGGGGGAGCCCGGCGCCCGGGGATCGGGAGTTCGCGGACTGCGCAGTCACCGTCTGCCTCCTCTTCCTCCGGCGGCCCGGATCCGGCGGACCGCGCCGGGGCCCGGGACAGCACGGTCGCGCTGGTCCCGGGCGCCCAGGGTATCGCGTCGGCGAAGCACCATTACCCGATGATCAATTGAAGGTGGCTCGCCCATCCCCGCGCGCCTGGCAGGATCGGTCCCTGTGATTGTCGCTGTGACAGCTGCCCGACCTGCCCGGCGCCAGGTGCTCACCGTGGTGCTGGGCGCCGGCGCCCTCGCGCTGGGTGTCCCGCCGCTGGCCGGGTGCGTCCCGGCGCCGAGTACGCCACCGGCGCCGGATCCCCTGGAGCCGGTGGCGGAGCAGGCCGAGAT
>DASQWR010000179.1:0-39814 GCA_035640155.1 Pseudonocardiaceae bacterium | reverse complement strand
GGCGCTGGCCGAGATCGGCCGGGAGGTGATGGATGGGGCGTCGCCGCGGGCCGCGATGCGGGAGCTGCTGCGCCGCGGGATGCCCGGCACCCGCGGCCTGGACGACCTCGCCCGGCGGGTGTGGCAGCGCCGCGCCGAGCTCACCCGGCGGCACCGGCTCGACGGCACGCTCCAGCAGGTCCGCGAGCTGCTGGCGCGCGCCCTCGACGCCGAACGCCGCGCGCTGTTCCCCGACCCGGACGACGACGCTCGGTTCCGCGAAGCCAGGCTCGACGCGCTGCCCCCGGACACTGCCCGCGCGGTGAGCGAGCTGGCCGACTACGACTGGCGCTCATCCGAGGCCCGCGATGCTTACCAGCAGATCCGCGACCTGCTCGGCCAGCAGCTGCTCGAGCAACACTTCGAGGGCATGAAGCAGGCGATGCAGGCCGCGTCTCCGCGGGACGTCGAGCGGGTACGGCAGATGCTCGCGGACCTGAACGACCTGCTGGCCGCGCACGCCCGCGGGGACGACGACGAGCCGCCGCGGTTCGCGGAGTTCATCCGCCGGCACGGGGACTTCTTCCCCGAGAACCCGCGCAACGTCGACGAGCTGATCGACGCGCTCGCCGCCCGCTCGGCCGCCGCCCAGCGGATGCTCAACTCGATGAGCGCCGAGCAGCGCGCCGAGCTCGACCAGCTCGTCCAGCAGGCCTTCGGGGACCCCCACCTCGCGCAGCAGCTCGCCCGCCTCGACGCGCACCTGCAGGGGCTGCGCCCCGGGGAGGACTGGCGGGGCTCCGAGCGCTTCCGCGGGCAGGACCCGCTCGGGCTGGGCGAGGGCGCCCAGGTGATGGCCGACCTCGCCGAGCTCGACGCGCTGGCCGAGCAGCTCGCGCAGTCCTACCCCGGGGCCCGCGCGGAGGACGTCGACCTCGACGCGCTCACCCGCCAGCTCGGCGACCGGGCGCGGGTCGACGCGCGCCGCCTCACCGAGCTGGAACGGGAGCTGGAGCGCCAGGGCTTCTTCGAGCGCGGCCCGGACGGCACGCTGCGGCTGTCCCCGAAGGCCCTGCGCCAGCTCGGCTCGCAGGCGCTGGCCGATGTGGTGGAGACGCTGCGCGGCCGCCGGGGCGAGCGCGACGTGCGCCGGGCCGGTGCGGCGGGGGAGCCGACCGGGGCGAGCCGGGCGTGGGAGTTCGGCGACTCCGAGCCGTGGGACGCCTCCCGGACGGTGCGCAACGCCGTGCTGCGCAGAGCCGGTACCCGCGGGTCCGAGTCCTCGGATCCCGGCCCGCTGCTGGCCGTCTCCGACGTCGAGGTGGTGCACACCGAGCAGCGCTCCCGGGCCGCGGTGGCGCTGTGCGTGGACACCTCGTGGTCGATGGTGCAGGACGGGCGGTGGGTGCCGATGAAGCGCACCGCGCTCGCGCTGCACCACCTGGTGCGCACCCGGTACCGCAGCGACGCCCTTCAGCTGATCGCGTTCGGCCGGCACGCCCAGCGGGTGGACATCGCCCAGCTCACCGGCCTGGACGGGGTGTGGGAGCAGGGCACGAACCTGCACCACGCGCTCCTGCTCGCCGGGCGCCACCTGCGCCGCCACCCCGACGCCGCCCCGGTGCTGCTCGTCGTCACCGACGGGGAACCCACCGCGCATCTGGAGCCCGACGGTGAGGCGCTGTTCAGCTACCCTCCGCTGCCGCACACCCTCGCGCTCACGGTGCGGGAGATGGAGTCGCTCGCCCGGATCGGGGCCGCGGTGACGATCGTGATGCTGGGGCAGGACCCCGGGGTCGCCGCGTTCGTGCACGCGCTGGCCCGGCACTGCGGCGGCCGGGTGCTCGATCCCGGGATCGACGGGCTGGGCGCCGCAGTGGTGGGTGACTACCTGCGCCATCGCCGCCGCTGTTGACCGGGGTGTCGCCCGCTCCCGAACGCCGTGTCCACGCGCCCGGTCCGGTCCCCGACGTCACGTAGGGTCGGCGGCATGCAGTCCTGGACCTCGGTGGACCTCCCGCGGCTGCCTGGCCAGGCCCCCCCGCTGCGACTGCACGACACCGCCTCGGGCGAGGTCCGGCCCACCGCACCGGGTGCCACCGCACGGATGTACGTCTGCGGGATCACCCCGTACGACGCCACCCACCTCGGGCACGCCGCGACCTACCTCGCCTTCGATCTGGTGCACCGGTGCTGGCGTGACGGCAGCCACGACGTGCACTACGTGCAGAACGTCACCGACATCGACGACCCGTTGCTGGAGCGGGCCCAGCGGGACCAGGACGACTGGGTCGTGCTGGGCATGCGCGAGACGGCACTGTTCCGCGAGGACATGGAGGCGCTGCGGGTGCTGCCGCCGCGGCACTTCGCCGGCGCCGTCGAGTCCGTGCCCGAGATCGTCGACGTCATAGCGAAGCTGCTGGCCTCCGGCGCCGCCTACCGCGCGGATGACCCCGAGCACCCCGACGTGTACTTCGACCACCGCGCCACCGGGCGGTTCGGCTACGAGTCGGGCTACGACGAGGCGACCATGACCCTGCTCTCCGCCGAGCGTGGCGGTGACCCGGACCGCCCCGGCAAGCGGCACCCGCTGGACGCGCTGCTCTGGCGCACCGCCCGCGCGGGTGAGCCGTGCTGGGAGTCCGAGCTGGGCCCGGGGCGCCCGGGTTGGCACGTGGAGTGCTCCGCGATCGCGCTGGGCCGCCTGGGCAGCGGCTTCGACGTGCAGGGCGGCGGCTCCGACCTGATCTTCCCGCACCACGAGTTCTCCGCCGCGCACGCCGAGGCGTTCACCGGGGAACACCCCTTCGCCCGGCACTACGTGCACACCGCGATGATCGGGCTGGGCGGGGAGAAGATGTCGAAGTCGAAGGGCAACCTAGTGTTCGTCTCCCGGTTGCGCGCCGACGGGGTGGACTCGATGGCGGTGCGCCTCGCGCTGCTCTCCGCGCACTACCGCACGGACCGGTCCTGGACGCCGGAGCTGCTGGCCGAGTCCACCCAGCGCCTCGCTCGCTGGCGGGAGGCCGCCGCGCTTCCCGCCGCCGTGCCGGCGCACGACGTCATCGCCGGCCTGCGCACCCACCTCGCCGACGACCTGGACACCCCGCGCGCGATCGCCGCGGTCGACGCCTGGACGACCGAGTCGCTGACCCGGCGCGGGCGGGACGAGAGCGCGCCCGCGCTGATCCGGACCGGGGTCGACGCCCTGCTCGGCATCGCACTGTGAGCACGCCCGACCCGCCGGACACTGGGACCACGCGGGACACTGGGACTACGCGGGACACTGGGACCACGTCTGACCCCCTGGCCTTCGGTGTGGGCCTCGCCCGGGTCACCGTGCTGGTGGCCGGCGCGGCGATCCTCGTGGTCGAGACGCTCGCCACCCGCCTGGTCGCCCCGTACGTCGGGCTCACCCTCGAGTCCACCACCGCGGCGATCGGTGTCGCGCTGCTCGGCATCGCCATCGGTGCGACCTGGGGCGGGCGGTTGGCCGACGCGCTGCCGCCGCGCCGGGTGGTGACCGGCGCGCTGGTAGCGGGCGGGCTGCTGGTGCTCGCGGTGCGGCCGCTGGTCCGGATCGCCGGCCCGGGCGTCGGCGCCGGGCCGCTGGCCGCGCTGCTGCTCGTCGGGTTCTCGACACTCGGCGCGGTGACGGCGCTGGCGATGGTCGGCCCCGCGGTCACCCGCGCTCGGCTCTCCGGCTTGGACGGCTCCGGCAGCGTGGTCGGCTCGCTGTCCGCCGCAGGCACGCTGGGATCCCTCGCCGGGGTGTTCCTCACCGGGTTCGTGCTGGTGGCGCTGCTGCCCGTGGCCGCCATCCTCGCGGTCACCGCCGCCGCCTGCCTGGTGCTCGCCCTGGTCACGGCCACCTCCCGGCCGCGCCGCACGGTCGGGGGCACCACGGCGGCCGCGGTGGTCCTGGGCATGGCGCTGGTCGGGGTGCGGGGCCCCTGCGAGGTCGACACCACCTACTTCTGCGCGCGGGTCGAGGCGGACCCGCTGCGCCCCACGGGTCGCATCCTGGTGCTCGACGACCTGCGCCACTCCTACGTCGACCTCGCCGACCCCACCCACCTCGAACTGGGCTACGCCCGCCGCCTGGCTGACGCGATCGACACCGCCTTCCCCGCCGAGCAGCCGCTCGACGCCGTGCACGTCGGGGGCGGGGGCTTCACCATGCCGCGATGGCTCGCAGCGACCCGGTCGGGCAGCGCGTCGACGGTGCTGGAACTCGACCCGGGGGTCGTCCAGCTCGGCCATCGGCAGCTCGCCGTCGGCGACATCCCCGGAGTGCAGATCCGCATCGGCGACGCGCGCACCTCCTTGCAGGCGCTGCCCGACAACTCCGCGGACCTGGTGATCGGCGACGCCTTCGGCTCCCGGTCGGTGCCCTGGCACCTCGCCACCCGCGAGTTCCTCACCGAGGTGCAGCGCGTGCTGCGCCCCGGCGGGGTGTACCTGCTCAACGTGATCGACTACGACCCCCTCGACCTCCTCGCCGCGGAGACCGCCACGGCCGCGGCGGTGTTCGACGAGGTGGGACTGCTCGTGTCGCCGGGCCACTTCGGGGATGGCGAGGGCGGCAACGCCGTCCTGGTCGCGACCGGCTCGGGCCTGGACTGGTCCGGGCCGCTGCGGCGGGCCACCGCAGCGGGGGAGGCGCTCGCCGTGCTCGACCCGGACCGGGCCGCCGCGTTCGCCACCGGCGCGCCAGTGCTCACCGACGGCTACGCCCCGGTCGACCAGCTGATGAACCCCTACAGCACGAGCTGAGCCGAGCTGCTCAGCGGGAGCTGCGGGGGCCGGCGGGTGGCCCACCGGGTCCGCGACGGCGCAGGTAGCGCTCGAAGTCCGCGGCGATCGCGTCACCGCTGGCCTCGTTGAGGGTGTTCTCGGTGTCGCCGCGCTCCTCGAGCGCCCGCACGTAGCTGGCGACCTCCTCGTCCTCCTCGGCCATCTCGCTGACCGTGGCCTCCCACTCCTCGGACTGCTCGGGCAGCGCGCCGAGCGGCACCTCGAGGTCGAGCACCTCCTCGACGCGGTGCAGCAGCGCGAGGGTCGCCTTGGGCGAGGGCGGCGCCGACACGTAGTGCGGCACGGCCGCCCAGAAGGAGATGGCCGGAACACCGGCCTGCACGCAGGCGTCCTGGAAGACTCCGGTGATGCCGGTCGGCCCCTCGTACTTGGAACGTTCCAGCTTGAACCGGGCGGCGGAGGCGGCGTCGTAGGACGTGCCGGTGACCGGCACCGGCCGGGTGTGCGGGGTGTCGGCCAGCAGGGCACCCAGGGTGACCACGGTGGTGATGCCGAGCTCCTCGACGTAGTGCATCAGCTCGGCGCAGAACATGCGCCAGTGCATGTTCGGTTCGATGCCATGCACCAGCACCACGTCGAAGTCCGCCCCCGGTGGCCGGCATGCTGCCAGGCGGGTGGTGGGCCATTCGAGCCGTCGGGTGACGCCGTCGACGAGCTTGGTGGTCGGTCGGGTGACCTGGAAGTCGTAGTAGTCCTCCGGATCCACCTCGGCCAGCGGGTGGGCGTCCCAGCTCAACTCGAGATGCTCGAGCGCGGTGCTCGCGGCGTCACCCGCGTCGTTCCAGCCCTCGAACGCGGCCACCAGAACCGGTGCGACGAGCCGTGGCAGCCGCTCCGGGGCGAGGGCAGAGGTGTCAGGATCGGTCACCGGGCCAGCCTACGACCCCGCGCCCGATCGAGCCGGAGGGTGCGCCCATCATCGGCAGCGGCCGGGCAGGGCGGAGGAGGTTCTACCCTGGCTGCATGGTCGCATCCGACGCATCACCGTTGCTCGACACCCTCGGGCGTCGCGTCCTGGTCGCCGACGGGGCGATGGGCACCATGCTGCAGGCGGTGCCGCTCTCGCTCGACGACTTCGCCGGTCTGGAGGGTTGCAACGAGATCCTCAACGTCACCCGGCCGGACGTGGTCCGCGACATCCACCGCGCCTACCTCGAGGCCGGGGTGGACGCGGTGCAGACCAACACCTTCGGCGTGAACCTGGCGAACCTCGCCGAGTATCAGATCGCCGACCGCATCGTCGAGCTCGCGGAGCGCGGCGCGGTGCTGGCCCGCGAGGCCGCCGGCGAGTTCGGTGGGGTGAGTGCGGAGAAGTTCGTGCTGGGCTCGGTCGGTCCGGGCACCAGGCTGCCGACGCTGGGACACGTGCCGTTCGCGCGGTTGCGCGACGCCTACGTCGAGTGCTGCCGGGGCCTGCTCGCCGGTGGGGTGGACGCGATCCTGGTGGAGACCTGCCAGGACCTGCTGCAGGCCAAGGCGTCGGTGATCGCAGCGCAGCGGGCGATGACGGCCGAGGGCCGCACCGTGCCGCTCATCTGTCATGTGACCGTGGAGACCACCGGCACGATGCTGCTGGGCACCGAGATCGGCGCCGCGCTGACCGCGCTGGAGCCGCTGGGCATCGACCTCATCGGGCTGAACTGTGCGACCGGCCCGGCGGAGATGAGTGAGCACCTGCGGTCGCTGTCGAAGCACGCGCGGGTCCCGCTGTCGGTGATGCCCAACGCGGGGCTGCCGCAGCTGGGCTCGCAGGGCGCGGTGTACCCGCTGAAACCCGACGAGCTGGCAGCCGCACTGGCGTCCTTCGTGCGCGAGTTCGGGGTGCGGCTGGTCGGCGGGTGCTGCGGCACCACCCCGGAGCACATGACCGCGGTGCGCGACGCCCTCGCCGACCTCGCACCCGCCGTGCGCCGGCCCCGGCCAGAGCCCGGGGTGTCGTCACTCTACGCCGCGGCGCCCTTCCGGCAGGACACCAGCGTGCTGATGATCGGCGAGCGGACCAACGCCAACGGGTCGAAGGCGTTCCGGGACGCGATGCTCGCCGATGACCTCGACCGGTGCGTGGAGATCGCCCGCGAGCAGACCCGGGACGGCGCGCACCTGCTGGATCTGTGCATCGACTACGTGGGCCGCGACGGCGCCGCCGACATGGACGCGGTGGCCAGCCGGCTGGCCACCGCGTCCACGTTGCCGGTGATGCTCGACTCCACCGAACCCGCCGTGCTGCGCGCCGGCCTGGAGCGCCTCGGCGGGCGTTGCGTCGTCAACTCGGTGAACTACGAGGACGGGGCCGGGCCGGAGTCTCGGTTCGCCCGCACCATGGAGCTGGTGCGCGAGCACGGCACCGCGGTGGTCGCGCTATGCATCGACGAGGAGGGCCAGGCCCGCACCGCCGACTGGAAGGTGCGGGTGGCCTCCCGGCTCATCGCCGACCTCACCGGAAACTGGGGACTGCACACCGGCGACATCATCGTTGACTGCCTGACCTTTCCGATCTCCACCGGGCAGGAGGAGGTCCGCCGCGACGCGCTGGAGACGATCGAGGCGATTCGCGAGGTCAAGCGCCGCCACCCGGAGGTGCAGACCACGCTGGGGGTGTCCAACGTGTCCTTCGGCCTCAACGCCGCGGCCCGGCAGGTGCTCAACTCGGTGTTCCTGCACGAGAGCGTGCAGGCCGGCCTGGACACCGCGATCGTGCACGCGTCGAAGATCATGCCGATGGCCCGTATCCCCGAGGACCAGCGACACGCCGCGCTCGACCTCGTCTACGACCGCCGCAGGCCGGGACACGACCCGCTGCAGCACTTCATGGCGCTGTTCGAGGGTGTCTCGGCCCAGTCGGCGCGAGCCTCGCGCGCCGAGGAGCTGGCGGCGTTGCCGCTGTTCGAGCGCCTGGAGCGGCGCATCGTGGACGGAGACCGCGGGGAGCTCGAACAGGACCTGGACGCCGCGATGGGGCAGCGGCCCGCACTGGAGATCATCAACGACACCCTGCTGTCCGGGATGAAGACCGTCGGCGAGCTGTTCGGCTCGGGGCAGATGCAGCTCCCGTTCGTGCTGCAGTCGGCCGAGGTGATGAAGGCTGCGGTGGCGCACCTCGAACCGCACATGGAACGCTCGGACGACGGCGGCAAGGGCCGGCTGGTGCTGGCCACCGTCAAGGGCGACGTGCACGACATCGGCAAGAACCTGGTCGACATCATCCTCACGAACAACGGCTATGAGGTGGTCAACCTCGGCATCAAGCAGCCGATCACGACCATCCTCGCCGCCGCCGACGAGCACCGCGCGGACGCCATCGGGATGTCCGGCCTGCTGGTGAAGTCCACAGTGATCATGAAGGACAACCTCCAGGAGATGAACTCCCGCGGGCTCGGGGAGCGTTACCCGGTGCTGCTCGGCGGGGCGGCGCTCACCCGGTCCTACGTGGAGAACGACCTGGCGGAGCTCTACACCGGCGAGGTCGGCTACGCCCGCGACGCCTTCGAGGGGCTGCGGATGATGGACGCGATCATGAGTCGCAAGCGGGGCGGGGTGGCCGAGGCCGACCCGGAGGCGCAGGCGAAGCGCCAGGAACGCAAGGCCCGTCACGAACGGTCCCGCCGGATCGCCGAGGCTCGCCAGGCACAGGCCGCACCGGCCGCGCCGGTGCCGGCACGCTCCAACGTCGCCACCGACGTCCCACTACCCTCCCCGCCGTTCTGGGGGTCGCGGGTCGTCAAGGGGGTCGCGCTGGCCGACTACTCCGGCCTGCTCGACGAGCGGGCGTTGTTCCTCGGGCAGTGGGGGCTGCGCGGCGCCCGCGGCGGTGACGGGCCGAGCTATGAGGAGCTCGTGGAGACCGAGGGCATCCCGCGGCTGCGGGCCTGGCTGGACCGGCTGTCCACCGAGGGGGTGCTGGCATCGGCCGCCGTCGTCTACGGGTACTGGCCCGTCGTCGCGGACGGGGACTCGCTGGTGGTGCTTCGCCACGACGGTTCGGCCGAACCGCGCCCGGACGCTGCGGAGCACTGCCGGTTCACCTTCCCGCGCCAGCAGCGGGACCGGCACCTGTGCCTGGCGGACTTCTACCGTCCCCGGGATGCCGCGCTCGCAGCCGGGGAGGTGGACGTGCTGCCGCTGACCCTGGTGACCATGGGGCAGCCGATCGCCGACTACGGCGCGGAGCTCTTCGCCAAGGACTCCTACCGTGACTACCTCGAGGTGCATGGCCTGGGCGTGCAGCTCACCGAGGCGCTGGCCGAGTACTGGCACCTGCGGATCCGCTCCGAGCTGCGGTTCGGCTCCGGCGCGGCCGTCGCCGACGAGGACCCCGCCGAGGTGGCGGAGTTCTTCAAGCTCGGTTACCGCGGCGCGCGCTTCTCGCTGGGCTACGGGGCCTGCCCGGCCCTGGAGGATCGTGCCAAGATCGTCGAGCTGCTGGCGCCCGACCGGATCGGGGTGGAGCTGTCCGAGGAGTTCCAGCTGCACCCCGAGCAGTCCACCGACGCGATCGTCGCGCACCACCCCGAAGCGAAGTACTTCAACGCCTGATCCGGTGCGCACCCACAGCCACATGGATCCCTGTGGCAGTTCTGGGAGCGCGGCGGGGGGCACCCGGAGGGGATGCGAAGATGGCGTCCCGTGAAGACGTTCGACGAGCTGTTTGCCGAGCTCACCGAGTGCGCCCGGCACCGGCCCGAAGGCTCTGGCACGGTCGCGGCACTCGACGCCGGGGTGCACGCCCAGGGCAAGAAGGTGCTCGAGGAGGCTGGCGAGGTGTGGATCGCGGCGGAGCACGAGTCCGACGAGCGCCTCGCCGAGGAGATCTCCCAGTTGCTCTACCGAGTGCAGGTGCTCATGCTCGGCCGGGGCCTGGGCGCCGTCGACGTCTACCGGTACCTGTGATGGAGGCCATATCTGTGACAGAGGAGAGCCGCATGCTGCGCGTCGCGGTGCCCAACAAGGGCACGCTGGCCGGACCCGCGTCGGAGATGCTCACCGAGGCGGGCTACCGGCAGCGCCACGACGCCAAGGACCTCACCGTGATCGACGCGGTGAACGAGGTCGAGTTCTTCTTCCTGCGCCCGAAGGACATCGCGATCTACGTCGGCTCCGGCGAGCTGGACCTCGGCATCACCGGCCGCGACCTGGCGCTCGACTCGGAGGCAGCGGTCACCGAACGGCTGGCGCTGGGCTTCGGCACGTCCACCTTCCGCTACGCCGCGGCCGCAGGGCGGGAATGGAAGGTGGGTGATCTCGCGGGTCTGCGGGTAGCCACGGCCTACCCGCGGCTGGTGCGCTCCGACCTCACCCGCCACGGGGTGAGCGCCGAGGTCATCCGGCTCGACGGGGCGGTGGAAATCTCGGTGCAGCTCGGCGTGGCTGACGCGATCGCGGACGTCGTGGGCTCCGGGCGCACGCTGCGCCAGCACGGCCTCGCCGCTTTCGGTGACCCGATCTGCTCCTCGGAGGCGGTGCTCCTGCAGGGCACCACGACCGGCGAGTCGCCGGAGAAGGCCCAGCTGTCCGCACGGCTGCAGGGTGTCGTCTTCGCCCAGCAGTACCTGATGCTGGACTACGACTGCCCGAGATCGCTGCTCGACGACGTCGTGGCGATCACCCCCGGGTTGGAGTCGCCCACGGTGTCGTCGCTGGCGGACCCATCGTGGGTGGCGGTGCGCGCGATGGTGCCGCGCCGTGACGTCAACCGGATCATGGACCAACTCTCCGCGCTGGGCGCCAGGGCGATTCTCGCGAGCGACATCCGCTCCTGCCGCTTCTAGCCCTTCCAGCACAGCTAGGCCTTCCAGCACAGCCGAGCGATGCCTGCGGGGCGGCTGCGGTCAGCACTCGCCCGGGTCCGGCCAGCCGGGGTAGGGCGGGGGGGTGCCACCGAAAGCGGGGCAGAGCGACTGGTGGTCACACCAGTCGCAGAGCCGGCCGGGACTGGGCCGGAAGTCGCCGGTGCCGGCGGCCCGCAGGATCGCGGCCCAGATCGCCGAGAGCGTGCGCTCGAAGCGCAGCAGCTCGGCCTCGTCGGGGGAGTAGGTCAGCGACTGCCGGTCGGCGAGGTACATCAGGCGCAGCTGCCGGGGGAGCACACCCCGGGTGCGCAGCAGCACCAGCGCATAGAACTTCATCTGGAACAGCGCCTTGGCTTCGAACACCTCCCGCGGCGCGGACCCGGTCTTGTAGTCAACCACCCGGATCTCACCGGTCGGCGCCACGTCGACCCGGTCGACGTAGCCACGCAGCAGCACCGTCGCGCTGGGATCGACGGATCCGGCTACCGGGAGCTCCGCCTCCACGAGCAGTTCACAGGCCTCGGGCCGGACCCGCCGCGGGTCCTCCAGGACGTAGTAGCCGTCGACCAGTTCCCGGGCGGAGTCGAGCCACTCGGCGAGCTGCGGATCGTCCGGCTCCGCGAACAGCGCGGCGAGCTCGGGTGCCCCGGCGAGGACGTCCTCCCACGCCGGGCCCACCAGCGCCCGCGCCGCGTCGGGCTCGCGCTGCTCGGGAGGCAGCGCGAAGAGCCGTTCCAGCACCCTGTGCACCACGGTGCCACGGACCTGCAGCCGGCTCGGGGTCTCCGGCAGCCGGTCGACCGCGCGGAACCGGTAGAGCAGTGGGCACTGCTTGAAGTCGGCGGCGCGGGACGGCGACAGCGCGGGACGGGAGCGCACCCCGGGCGCTGTTGCCGCGCAGCGCGGGACGGTGGGTGCGTGTCCCGCCGCACCAGATCCGGTCTCGGTCACGCCAGGCAGGGTAGGCCAGGGCCCCGACGGTTCCCCGGGCCTGCCTACGCTCACCCGGTGACCGGCAACGTCCCCACCCCGGTCGGCCGGGGCATCCCGCCGCTCGCCGGCCTGCTGCTGGGCCGCCTGCGGGGAGTGCCGGTGCTGCTCGCCCCGTCCTGGTGGGTCGGCGCCGTCGTGGTCACCGCGCTCTACGCACCCGTGGTCACGCGGCTGCTGCCCGCGGCGGGCTACGGCAGCGTGGTGCTGCTGGCCGCCACCCTCGCGGTGCTGCTCGGGCTGTCGGTCCTGCTGCACGAGCTCGGTCATTGCGTGGTCGCGCTCCGGTTGGGGGTGCCCGTGCTGCGGGTGCGGCTGTTTCTGCTCGGCGGCGTCTCCGAGCTCGCTCGGCGCCCGGCCGGGCCGCGGGACGAGGGACTGATCGCCGCGGCCGGCCCAGTCGTGTCGGTGGTGCTGGCGGTGCTGGCCGGAGCCGGCTGGTGGGTGCTGGAACCGGGTGGCGTGCTGTGGCTGCTGGTCGCCGAGGTCGCGGTCGCCAACGCTGCGGTGGGGGCGTTCAACCTGCTCCCCGGCCTTCCGCTGGATGGTGGCCGGATGCTGCGGTCGCTGGTCTGGGCGGTCACCGGGCGGCGCAGCACCGGGACCGCTGCCGCGGTGGGAGGTGCCGGCGTGGTCGCGTTGGGCCTGCTGGTGTGGGCGGTGTCGGGCCTGCTCACCGGCGCGCAGGACGCGTGGCTGCGGGCCGCGGTGTGCGCGTTGATGGCCTGGTTCGTGGTGTCCGGAGCCGGGGCGGAGGCCGCTGCGGAGCGGACCCCGCGCTGGCCCGAGGGTCTCGGGTGGTCCGATCTGGTGCACCCCGTGCTCCAGCTCCCCGCGGAGAGCCCGGTGGCCGACGCGCTGGTCGCAGCGGCCGGCCGCGGGGTGGTGCTGGTCCGCGCGGACGGGGTGGCGGCCGGGCTGCTCGACCTCACCGCCGCCGAACGGCTCGCCGTCGCTGCCCCGCACAGCCCCGCTGAGCGGGCCGCCGAGCCGATCCGCCCGGAATCGGTGGTCCTGGCCACGGAGCCGGGTGAGGATGTGCTCGAGCGGGTCCGCGCCTTCGCCGGCAGGCAGCTCCTGGTAGTCGACCCCGAGGGCCGGCCAGCGGGCGTGCTGCACCGCGAGGACCTGCGACGCGCCATCTGCCAGCATGGCCTGTCGTGACCCGATCCAGCGGACCGTTCCAGCCCGGTGACCGGGTGCAGCTCACCGACGCCAAGGGCCGCCGACACACCGTGGTGCTCGAGGAGGGAGGCGTCTACCACACCCACCGGGGCGCGCTCGCGCATGACGACCTGATCGGGGCGCCGGAGGGCAGCGTGATCACCTCCGCGGCGAACACCCAGTACGTCGCGCTGCGGCCACTGCTCGCCGACTACGTCCTGTCCATGCCCCGCGGCGCCCAGGTGATCTACCCGAAGGACGCCGCACAGATCGTGATGTGGGGCGATGTCTTCCCCGGCGCGCGGGTGCTGGAGGCCGGGGCCGGCTCGGGGGCGCTCACCTGCTCGCTGCTGCGGGCCGTCGGGCCGGCAGGCTCGGTGACCTCGTACGAGGTGCGCGCGGACCACGCCGAGCACGCCGTGCGCAACGTACAGCGGTTCTTCGGCGCGCCACCGTCCAACTGGGCACTGCACGTCACGGACCTCGCGACCCACCCGGCCGATCAGGAGGTGGACCGGGTGGTGCTCGACATCGTGGCGCCCTGGGAGACGCTGCCGACGGTGTCCGCAGCGCTGATCCCCGGCGGAGTTCTGGTGGTGTACCTGGCGACCACCACGCAGCTCTCCCGGGTCACCGAGGCGATCCGGGAGGCCGGCTGCTTCACCGAGCCGCAGGCGTGGGAGACGCTGCTGCGCCCGTGGCACGTGGTGGGCCTCGCGGTCCGCCCGGAGCACCGCATGGTCGCGCACACGGCGTTCCTGCTCACCGCGCGGCGGCTCGCGGACGGGGCGGTGACCCCGACGCCGCGACGTCGTGCCTCCACGCACGGTCTCACCCGTCGGCGAGTTCTCCCGTAACGTGAATGCTCCGGAAACAGCACGGGAGGAGGCGCCGTCATGCAGCAGGATCATCCCGATGGCCGGCCCGCCGAGGGTCGGGACCGCGACGACGCCGATGTGACCGCGCAGATCAGGATGTTGGAAGACGAGGTGACCGTGCTGCGGCGCAGGGTCACCGAGTCGCCGCGGCACGTGCGGTTGCTCGAGGAGCGGCTCGCCGAGGCGTCGGCCTCGGTGGCGCAGCTCACCGAGCGGAACACCAAGCTGGTCGAGACGTTGCGCGACGCCCGCAGCCAGCTCCTCGCGCTCCGCGAGGAGGTCGACCGCCTCGCCCAGCCGCCGAGCGGCTACGGGATATTCGTCACCGGGCACGACGACGGCACCGTGGACGTCTTCACCTCCGGGCGCCGGATGCGGGTGGCGGTCTCTCCCGCGGTGGAGGTCGGCGACCTGCGCCGCGGGCAGAGCGTGCGGCTCAACGAGGCGCTCACCGTGGTGCAGGCGACCAGCTTCGAAGCCACCGGTGAGGTCTGCGCGCTGCGGGAGATCCTGGCCGGCGGCGAGCGGGCCCTCGTGGTGGGGCACGCGGACGAGGAGCGCGTGGTCTGGCTCGCCGACCCCCTCACACCCGGGTCGCTGGACATCGAGGCGGTGACGCTCAAGCCCGGCGACTCGCTGCTGGTGGACACCAAGGCCGGGTACGCCTACGAACGGGTGCCGAAGGCCGAGGTCGAGGACCTCCTCCTCGAGGAGGTGCCCGATGTGGGGTACGCCGACATCGGCGGCCTGGGCAGCCAGATCGAGCAGATCCGCGACGCGGTGGAGCTGCCGTTCCTGCACGCCGAGCTGTTCCGGACCTACGAGCTGCGCCCGCCCAAGGGGGTGCTGCTCTACGGACCGCCCGGATGCGGGAAGACCCTCATCGCCAAGGCGGTGGCGAACTCGCTGGCCAAGAAGGTGGCGCAGGCCCGCGGCGACGACGGTGACGACAGTGACCATGCGAAGAGCTACTTCCTCAACATCAAGGGCCCGGAGCTGCTCAACAAGTTCGTCGGCGAGACCGAGCGGCACATCCGGCTGATCTTCCAGCGGGCCCGGGAGAAGGCATCCGAGGGCATCCCGGTGATCGTGTTCTTCGACGAGATGGACTCGATCTTCCGGACCCGCGGGTCCGGGGTGTCCTCCGACGTGGAGACGACCATCGTCCCGCAGCTGCTCTCCGAGATCGACGGTGTCGAGGGTCTGGAGAACGTGATCGTCATCGGGGCGTCGAACCGCGAGGACATGATCGACCCTGCGATCTTGCGACCCGGCAGGCTCGACGTGAAGATCAAGATTGAGCGGCCGGACGCCGAGGCGGCCAAGGACGTCTTCTCCAAGTACCTGACCTCGACGCTGCCGCTGCACGCCGACGACCTCGCCGAGTTCGGCGGCGACGCGGTGGCGTGCGTGCACGCGATGATCCAGGGCACCGTCGAGCGGATGTACGCCGAGACCGAGGAGAACCGGTTCCTCGAGGTGACCTACGCCAACGGGGACAAGGAGGTCCTGTACTTCCGCGACTTCAACTCCGGCGCCATGGTGCAGAACATCGTGGACCGGGCGAAGAAGTCGGCGATCAAGTCGGTGCTGGAGACCGGGCAGCCGGGCCTGCGGATGACCCACCTGCTCGACGCCATCGTGGACGAGTTCGCCGAGAACGAGGACCTGCCCAACACCACCAATCCGGACGACTGGGCGCGGATCTCCGGCAAGAAGGGGGAGCGGATCGTCTACATCCGCACACTGGTGAGCGGGAAGAACGCCGACTCCGGCCGCGCGATCGACACCGCCACCAACACCGGCCAGTACCTGTAGGCACGAGGAGCACGCATCTGCGCCGGGCACCGTAGGGCGAGCCCGCCCCGTAGTCTCGGGGCATGCGCCGGATCATGGGCACCGAGGTGGAGTACGGCATCTCCGTTCCCGGAGACACCTCTGCCAACCCCGTGCTCACCTCGACCCAGGTGGTGCTCGCCTACGCGGCGGCCGCGGACCTGCCGCGGGCCAAGCGGGCCCGGTGGGACTACGAGGTGGAGTCACCGCTGCGCGACGTCCGCGGATTCGACCTCGGCGTCGGGATGCACCAGGAGCCTGAGCTCGACGACCTCGGCGCCGCGAACGTGATCCTCACCAACGGCGCCCGGCTCTACGTCGACCACGCGCACCCGGAGTTCTCCGCTCCCGAGGTCACCAACGCCCGCGACGCGGTGATCTGGGACAAGGCCGGCGAGCGGGTGATGGAGGAGGCCGCGATGCGCGCCCGTACGGTGCCCGAGCAGCCCCCCTTCCAGCTGTACAAGAACAACGTGGACGGCAAGGGTGCCTCCTACGGAACTCACGAGAACTACCTCATGGCCCGCGCCACACCGTTCG
The DNA here is from genome assembly GCA_035640155.1 of Pseudonocardiaceae bacterium. Classification (GTDB taxonomy): domain Bacteria; phylum Actinomycetota; class Actinomycetes; order Mycobacteriales; family Pseudonocardiaceae; genus JALYQB01. Next base: position 23,823 of record DASQWR010000179.1, on the reverse strand, counting down.
CCGCGGTGGTCTCCGGGCTCATCCCGTTCTTCGCCTCGCGGCAGGTGGTGTGTGGCTCCGGGCGGGTCGGCATCGGCCCCGCCGGGGAGACCGCCGGGTTCCAGCTCTCCCAGCGCGCGGACTACATCGAGGTCGAGGTCGGGCTCGAGACCACGCTCAAGCGCGGGATCATCAACACGCGGGACGAGCCGCACGCCGACGCGGACAAGTACCGCCGGCTGCACGTCATCATCGGTGACGCGAACCTCGCCGAGTACGCCACCTACCTCAAGGTGGGCACCTCGGCCCTGGTGCTCGACCTGATCGAAGCCGGGGAGCGCTTCGACGACCTGCGCCTCGCCGAGCCGGTACGGGCGGTGCACACGATCAGCCACGATCCCACCCTGGCGGCCACCGTCGAGCTCGCCGCCGGGGGCCGCGTCACCGGGCTGGACCTGCAGCGCGCCTACCACGAGCGGGTGGCGGCACACGTGCAGCGGGAGGGCGAGCAGGACGAGGTTGCCGGCGACGTGCTGCGGATGTGGGGTGAGGTGCTCGACGCGCTGGAGCGTGACCCGATGGAGTGCGCCGACCGGCTCGACTGGCCGGCCAAGCTGCAGCTGATGGAGGGCTACCGGGCGCGCGACGGTGTGGGCTGGGCCTCGTCCCGGCTGCACCTCGTCGATCTGCAGTACTCCGACGTGCGTCTGCACAAGGGGCTCTACAACCGCCTCGTCGCCCGCGGCTCGATGAAACGCCTCGTCACCGAGGAGGAGGTGCGCGCCGCGGTCACCACCCCACCTGAGGACACCAGGGCCTACTTCCGGGGCCGCTGCCTGCAGCGCTACCCCGCCGAGGTCGCCGCCGCGTCCTGGGACTCGGTCATCTTCGACCTGGGCCGGGAGTCACTGGTGCGGATCCCGACACTGGAACCGCTGCGAGGCACCCGCCAGCACGTGGGAGAGCTCCTGGACGCCTCGCCCACCGCCCGAGAGCTGGTCGAGGCACTGACAGGGAGCTGACTGGGCCGGCAGCTGACTGGACCCGACCGGCGCACCGCCGGAGTCGGGTGCACTGGGTAGTGTTCGGGGGGACGATTTCGGCGTGGGAGGCGACATGGCCCAGGAGAAGGCTCAGCACCAGGGTGGCGGCGACGGCGACGAGGAGAGCGGCGACACGGCCCCGGCCGGTCAGGAGCGCCGGGAGAAGCTTGGTGAGGATGTCGACGCCATCCTCGACGAGATCGACGACGTTCTCGAGGAGAACGCCGAGGACTTCGTGCGGGCATACGTCCAGAAGGGCGGCGAGTGATCACCCCCTCCTTCTCCGGGCGCTACCCGGGGGCCGCCCTGCCGGCATCCTATTTCACGGTGGGTAGCTCGTCGTTCACCAACTTCCTCGCCGAGACGGCGCCCGAACTGCTGCCCGGCCACGGCCGATCCGGTGACGGGGTGACCAGGCAGCTCGTGGAGACCCCACACGGCACCACGATCGTCGCGCTCACCTTTCGCGGCGGGGTGCTGATCGCCGGCGACCGCCGAGCCACCATGGGAAACCTCATCGCCCAGCGGGACATGGAGAAGGTCTTCGTCGTCGACGACTACTCGGGCGTGGGCATCGCGGGTTCGGCGGGTGCCGGGGTGGAGATGGTGCGGCTCTTCGCGGTCGAGCTGCAACACTACGAGAAGATCGAGGGTGTCTCGCTGACGCTGGACGGCAAGGTGAACAAGCTCGCCGGGATGGTCCGCGGCAACCTCGGAGCGGCCATGCAGGGGCTGGTCGCGCTGCCGCTGTTCGTCGGCTTCGACCTCGATGCGGTGGATCCCGAGGCCGGGGGCCGGATCGTGTCCTTCGACGTGGTCGGCGGCCGTTACGAGGAGACGTTGGGTTATCACGCTGTCGGCTCCGGCTCGCTGTTCGCCCGCTCGTCCCTGAAGAAGCTGCACGATCCAGGCGGATCCGCCGAGGCTGCGGTGCGCAGCGCTGTGGAAGCGCTCTACGACGCGGCGGACGACGACACCGCCACCGGAGGCCCCGACACCGTGCGACGGATCTATCCCGTGGTGATCACCGTGACCGCGGCCGACGGCGCGGTGCGGATGCCCGAGACGACCACTGCCGAGGTCGCCGAGGCCGTGATCGCCGCCCGGCGCGAGAAGCCCGGCGGTTGACGAGCCACCCGACGTTTTTCCCGCCGATCCCCCAGCCCCGCCGATCCACCAGCCCCGCTGATCCCCAGGAGCCCACGCCGTGACGATGCCGTTCTACGCCTCGGTCGAGCAGGTCATGCGCGACCGCTCGGAGCTGGCCCGCAAGGGCATCGCCCGCGGGCGCGGTGTGGTGGTGCTCAGCTACTCCGGCGGGGTGCTGTTCGTCGCGGAGAACCCCTCCAACGCGTTGCACAAGGTCTCCGAGATCTACGATCGGATCGGCTTCGCCGCGGTCGGGCGCTACAACGAGTACGAGAACCTGCGGCAGGCCGGCATCCGGCACGCGGATGTGCGGGGCTACGCCTACGACCCGCGCGACGTCACCGGTCGTGCGCTGGCCAACGCCTACGCGCAGACCCTCGGCACGATCTTCTCGGAGCAGCAGAAGCCGTTCGAGGTGGAGCTGTGCGTCGCCGAGGTGAGCGCGGACCCGGAGTCCGACCAGATCTACCACCTCACCTACGACGGCTCGATCGGTGACGAGCCGGAGTTCGTCGTGATGGGTGGCCAGGCGGACGCCATCTCCACCGCGATCAGGGAAGGCTTCACCCCGGGTATGGAGCTCGGCGCTGCGGTCCGCACGGCGGTGGCCGCTCTGGGCTCGGTCACGCCGGGCGGGTCCAGCACGACGGCGGGGGGCGCCGGCAACGGCAGCATCCGCACCCTGGGCGTCGCACAGCTCGAGGTCGCCGTGCTGGACCGGCTCCGGCCGCGCCGAGCGTTCCGTCGGATCACCGGGGCGGCGCTCGCCGCACTCCTCGAGACCACACCGGACGCCACCGCGGACCCGGCTGACCCCTCTTCGGAGGCTGGCCCGTCTTCGGAGGACTAGCCGGCACCGCTCGGGCGGTACACCCGCAGCGCGGCGGGCTGCGAGCGGAAGCGGAAGTGCCGGCCCGAGACGCCGATCTCGCCGTCGGTGGCGACAAGCTCGGGGCTCTCCCCCTGCACCTGCACCTCCAGCTCGGGGCACTCCCACCGCACGTAACCGCGGCTGCGCTCGAGAGTTCCGGTGATCGCCGAGAGCACGAACCGGGTCCGGGAGAACCGGAGGTCCGCCCGCAGGTAGCGGACGTCGAGCAGGCCGGTGTCCAGCCGGGGCCGCCAGGCCGGGGAGAGCCCGCCCGGGTAGTAGGGACCGTTGCCGACGAACACCATCCACACCGCCCGGGAGCGACCGCCGATGCGCACCGTGATCGGAAGGAAGTGCCGGAACGACCGGAACACCGCCGCCGCGGCTGCCGGCCACTTCCCCCACCGGCCCTGGTAGCGCTCCCGCCAGCGCACCGTGTCCGGGTAGGCACCGAGGCTGGCCGTGTTCACGAAGGGCCGCTCCACACCCTGGTCCACGCACACGGCGCCCAGGTCGACGGTCACCGCGCAGCCCTGCTGGACTGCGTCGGCGGTGTGGGCCACCCCGTCCAGCCCCACGTCGCGGGCGAAGTGGTTGAGCGTGCCGGCCGGGATCACCGCCAGCGACAGGCCGAGTCCGGTCGCGACCGTCGCCGCGGCGGCGACCGTGCCGTCACCGCCCGCCACACCGATCGCCCGGGTGTCATCATCGACGGCCCGCTCGAGCTCCTCGGTGAGATCGGAACCGGCGCGGGGTTGCAGCACCCGGGCGGCCGGGAGCGCCTCCAGCACCTCGGCCCGGGGATCGACGCCGTCGACTCCCGAGTCGGGGTTGACCAGCACCAGCAACCCGTTCCCTTCGGGTAGGCCCGGTGCCATCGGAGCACCCGGCCGGGCCACCGAGGGCAGGTCCGGCCGCACCGGCCACCACCGGCGGGTGGCCAGCGCGGCTCCGCTGCCGAGGAGCATCCCGGCAACGACATCGGAGGGCCAGTGCACCCCGGTGTGCACCCGCGAGTACGCGACCGCGACCGCGACCGGGGCCAGCGCCGCACCGGCCAGCGGAGACTCCAGAGCGACCGCGGTGGTGTACGCGGCCGCCGAGGCGGCATGCCCGGACGGGAACGAGGACGACTCCGGTGGGTCCGGCAGCGTGCGCCGGGTGGGCACGTCATCGGCTGCGGGTCGACGTCGTGGCGCTATCGGCTTGACAACCGCGTTGGCGGTGAAGCTGGCGCCGGCGATCGCGATGGCCCCGCGGAACGCCGCGCGTCGGGTGACTCCCTTGCGGCTGGCCAGCGCCGCCGCGATGGTGAGCCACAGCACGCTGTGGTTCGCGGCCGTGGTGAGCGCCTTCAAACCCGGATCGAGCGGGCTGCGGGGAATCCGGGCACTGGCCCGCACCAGGTTCCGGTCGATCTGGTTCACCTCGCGCCCGACGCGACGCAGCCACTCCAGCACTGTCGCAGCCTAGGCGACAGCGCTCGCGGTGGTCGTACGGAGCTTAGGCTGGTGGGCATGCAGCGGCGGATCTTCGGTGTCGAGACCGAGTTCGGGGTCACATGCACGTTCCACGGACAGCGGCGCCTCTCCCCGGACGAGGTGGCCCGCTACCTGTTCCGGCGGGTGGTCTCGTGGGGGCGCTCCTCGAACGTGTTCCTGCGCAACGGCTCCCGGCTGTACCTGGACGTCGGTTCCCACCCGGAGTACGCGACCGCGGAGTGCGATGAGCTGGTGCAGCTGGTGAGCCACGACAAGGCGGGTGAGCGGATTCTGGAGGACCTGCTCATCGACGCCGAGCGACGCCTCACCGACGAGGGCATCGGCGGGGACATCTTCCTGTTCAAGAACAACACCGACTCCGCGGGCAACTCCTACGGTTGCCACGAGAACTATCTGGTCGCTCGTGCCGGCGAGTTCTCCCGCATCGTCGACGTGCTGCTGCCCTTCCTGGTCACCCGCCAGCTGATCTGCGGCGCGGGCAAGGTCCTGCAGACCCCCCGCGGAGCCGTCTACTGCCTCTCGCAGCGGGCCGAGCACATCTGGGAGGGTGTCTCCTCGGCCACCACCCGGTCGCGACCGATCATCAACACCCGCGACGAGCCGCATGCCGATGCCGAGCGCTACCGGCGACTCCACGTCATCGTCGGCGACTCGAACATGTCCGAGGTGACCACCCTGCTCAAGGTGGGGATGGCCAACCTGGTACTGGAGATGATCGAGGAGGGGGTGGCGTTCCGGGACTTCACGCTGGACAACCCGATCCGCGCCATCCGGGAGATCAGCCACGACCTGACCGGTCGCCGTCCGGTGCGCCTCGCGGGTGGGCGGGAGGCCAGCGCGCTGGCCATCCAGCGGGAGTACCACGCGCGCGCCGTCGAGCACGTCGCGCGCCGCGGGTCCGACCCGGTCACCGAGCGGGTCATGGAGCTGTGGGGGCGCACCCTGGACGCGGTCGAGCGCGAGGACCACACGCTGATCGACCGCGAGATCGACTGGGCGATCAAGTACCGGCTGGTGGAGCGCTACCGGCACAAGCACCAGATGGACCTGTCCAGCCCACGTGTCGCCCAGCTCGACCTCGCCTATCACGACATTCGCCGCGGCCGTGGGCTGTTCGACCTGCTGCAGCGCAAGGCACTGGTCGACCGGGTGACCGACGACGGCGAGATCGAGGCCGCCAAGGACACCCCGCCGGCGAGTACCCGGGCCAAGCTGCGAGGTGACTTCATCGCCGCCGCGCAGGCCGCGGGCCGCGACTTCACCGTCGACTGGGTGCACCTCAAGCTGAACGACCAGGCGCAGCGCACCGTGCTGTGCAAGGACCCGTTCCGCGCCGTCGACGAGCGGGTGGAGCGCCTCATCGCCTCGCTGTAACCGTGAAAACACTTCGTGGTGCTTCGATGCTCGCCTGCCCCGCACGAGTTCTGGCCCGACGAGATCAGTTACGGGGAGGTGCCGTTGACCGGGGTGATCGGGCACCGGCAGGTCACCGACGCGTGCCTCGCGCACCCCGCCCGGAGCCGCGGCTGTGAGCCTTCGCCCGGACCATGTCGGGACTACAGTGCGCCCGTGTCGTCAGCTCGCGCCGAGCGCCTGGTGAACCTGGTGCTCTGCCTGCTCTCCACCCGGCAGTACCTGCCCGCCGAGCGCATCCGGAGCATCGTGTCCGGCTACGCCGGCGCACCGAGCGACGAGGCGTTCTTCCGCATGTTCGAGCGGGACAAGGCCGAGCTCCGCGACCTCGGGATACCACTGGACACCGGTCGCGGTCCCGGAACGGAGGCGGGGGAGGGGTACCGGATCGCCCGGCGGGACTACGAGCTGCCTGACATCGACCTCGCGCCGGACGAGGCTGCGGCGGTCGCATTGGCTGCGCGGCTGTGGGACTCTCCGGAGCTGGCCGGCGCGGCGCGGGGTGCGCTGCTCAAGCTGCGCGCCGCGGGGGTCGACGTCGACGCCGAGCCGCCCACCGCGGTGGAGCCGCGGGTCCGCGCGTCGGAGCCGGCACTCACCCCACTGATCTCCGCCGTGCAGGCCGGCCAGGCGGTGACGTTCGCGCACCGCCGCCACCCGGCGCAGGACCCGGTGCAACGCAGCCTCGAGCCCTGGGGGGTGGTGTCCTGGCGTGGCCGCTGGTACGTCGTCGGGCACGACCGGGACCGGCAGGGGACGCGGTGCTTCCGGGTCTCCCGCATCGTCGGAAACGTCCGCACCACCGGCCCCCCCGCAGCGGTCCGGCGACCGGAGGGGACGGACCTGCTGCGGATCGTGGCGGGCTCCGCCGAGCCGCGGGCGGGCGGGCACCGTGCCCGGCTGTGGCTGGCCGACGGCCGAGCCCAGGGCCTGCGACGGCACGCGACCGTGCTCGGGCGGCTCGCCGTGGATGGGGTGGACGGCGACCTGGTGCAGTGCGAGCTGCCGGCGCTGGACGTCGCCGCGCGGTGGGTCGCCGGGCACGGTCCGGACGCCGTGGTGGTCGAACCGGCCGTGCTGGCCACCGCGGTGCACGCCCTGCTGGCTGCGGCCGCGGCGGAAGTATCCTGATGCCCGGCGTGGCGGACCGGCTGCCCCGGCTACTGGCGCTGGTGCCCTACCTGCTGGCGCGCCCTGGAGTCCGGATCGACGACGCCGCCGCCGACTTCGACGTCACCCCGCGGCAGCTGCGCCGCGACCTCGAGCTGCTGTGGATGTGCGGGCTGCCCGGCTACGGTCCCGGCGACCTCATCGATCTCTCCTTCGAGGGCGACACCGTGACGGTGACCTTCGACGCCGGGATGAGCCGCCCCCTGCGGCCCTCGGCGACCGAGGCGACCGCGCTGGTCGTGGCACTGCGGGCACTCGCCGACACGCCCGGGCTGGTGGATGCGGGCGCCGTCCGGCGGGCCCTCGCCAAGATCGAGTCAGGTGCGGGGCGAGCCGCCCAGCAGCAGGCCGTGGTGGTGGGGCTCGCGGCCCGGGAGGCGGCGCTCACCACAGTGCGCACCGCACTGGACCGGCGCCGAGCGCTGCGGATGCGGTACTACACGGCGTCTCGGGACGCGGTGAGCGAGCGCACGGTGGACCCGATGCGCCTGCTGCTCGTCGGGGGCCACAGCTACCTCGAGGCGTGGTGCCGTTCGGCGGAGGCGGTGCGACTGTTCCGCCTGGACCGCATCGAGCACGCCACCGACCTTGACGAGCCCGCCGTGCCCCCGGCACACGCCCGTCCGACCGATGTGTCGGCGGGCCTGTTCCGCGCCGAGCCCGACCAGCATCTCGCCGAGCTCACCCTCGCCGCGGACGCCCGGTGGGTGGCGGAGTACTACCCCATGGAGGACGTCGCCGACACACTCGGCGGCGGTGCGATGGTGCGGATGCGTTACGCCGACACCGAGTGGATGGTGCGGCTGATACTCGGGCTGGGTGCCGACGTCGTGGTGCGAGAGCCGCCCGAGCTCGCCGAGGCGGTGCGGGGGCGGGCGCGGGCCGCCTTGGCACGTTCCCGTCATCTTCCTCCACCTCGAGGCGATAGCCTGACGCCGTGGCGTACCTGACGAGCCTGCTGGTGGTCGCCGGCGCAACCGTGGTCCTGGTGGTGCTGCTGGTCCGGCTGATCCGCCCGGCACGTCGGGTTGCGCGGCTGGCCGAGGCCACCCGGGACGACCTCACCGAGCGCATCGAGCTGCTGGCCGCCCGGGCCGCCGCGGTGCGGATGGAGTTCGACCGCCGCCGGGACCGCCGGAGGTCGGACGCTGGCGGGTAGCATCGACCATGCGAACGAGAGGAGCACCACCATGCCCATCCCAGGAGGCTGGGAGCTGATTCTGATCCTGGCGGTGCTGGTGCTGCTGTTCGGTGCCAGCAAGCTGCCGAACGCCGCGCGCTCGATCGGTCAGTCCATGCGCATCTTCAAGGCCGAGACCAAGGGGATGCGCTCGGAGGACAAGACTGACAGCTCGGCCCAGAACCAGGGGACGCCACCCGCGCAGCGGGAGGCAACCCAGGCGCTGCCGCCAGCCGCTCCACCGACCGGCCCACAGGTCGCACCACCCCTGGAGCACCGCCAGGGGCAGTCCGACTCCACCCGCTGACGGGCTACCCCCACCGACGAGAGGCGGGTGATCCGGGGTGGGTTTCCCGCTCCGCCGGCCGGGGCGGCGCAAGGTCAATCCTGACGGCTCCATGACGCTCATGGAGCACCTGTTCGAGCTGCGCAACCGGCTGTTCGTGGCGATGGTCGCTCTTGTCGCCGGGGCGGTGATCGGCTATATCTGGTGGTCGGTCTCGCCGTTCGGCCTGAGCAGCCTCGGTGACCTGGTCACCGGTCCGTACTGCGGGCTGCCGCAGACCCAGCGGTTCGCGCCCAACCCCGGGCAGTGCCAGCTGCTGCAGACCGGCCCCTTCGAGGCGTTCAACACTCGACTCAAGGTTGGTGTCGCCGCGGGCGCAGTGCTGACCGGACCCTTGTGGCTCTACCAGATCTGGGCATTCATCACCCCGGGGCTCTACAGCAAGGAACGTCGGTTCGCGATGTCGTTCGTCGCCGTCGCGAGCGTGCTGTTCGCGGTCGGGGCGGTGCTCGCCTACTTCGTCGTGCCGGCTGCGTTGCGGTTCCTGGCCGGCGTCGGGGACGGCCAGTTCGTCACCGCGCTGACCGCGGACCGCTACATCAGCCTGCTGCTCACCATGCTGCTCGTGTTCGGGGTGAGCTTCGAGCTGCCGCTGCTCGTGGTGATGCTCAACCGCGTCGGGGTCCTTCCCTACGCGAAGCTGCGCGCCTGGCAACGCGGCATCGTCTTCGGGCTGTTCGTCCTCGCCGCGGTGGCCACGCCCGGGCAGGATCCGGTGTCCATGATTGCGCTCTCAGCCGCTCTGGTGGTGCTGTTCGAGCTGTCCGTGCTGATCGCCTTCCTGCACGACCGCCGGCTCGCTCGGCGACGAGCCGAGCAGGGCTGGGAGGACCTGGACCCGGACGAGGCCGCCCCGCTGAACCACCGGGTGGAGCCGGTGGCGGATCCACCGCAGTACGACGAGGCCACCTGAGGGGTGCGCGCCGTGGAGGTGTGACAGCCTGGTCGGGTGGCCGTCCGCTCCCCAGCCGAGGCGTATGCCGCATCCCGTCGCCGGGCTGCTCACCCGCAGCTCGACGAGTTCGCTGCCGGTGTCGGCTTCGAGCTCGACCCGTTCCAGCTGCGATCCTGCGAGGCTCTCGAGGACGGGCACGGAGTGCTGGTGTGCGCTCCCACCGGGGCGGGCAAGACCGTGGTCGGCGAGTTCGCGGTGCACCTGGCGCTCGCGCAGGGCCGCAAGTGCTTCTACACCACGCCGATCAAGGCGCTGTCGAACCAGAAGCACGCCGACCTCGTCGGGCGGCACGGCGCGCGCAACGTCGGGCTGCTCACCGGGGACACCGCGATCAACGGTGCCGCACCGATCGTGGTGATGACCACCGAGGTGCTGCGCAACATGCTCTACGCCGGCAGCGCGACCTTGGGCGGGCTCGGCTACGTGGTGATGGACGAGGTGCACTACCTCGCCGACCGGTTCCGCGGCGCGGTGTGGGAGGAGGTGATCCTGCACCTGCCCGAGTCGGTACGGCTGGTCTCGCTGTCCGCGACGGTGAGCAATGCCGAGGAGTTCGGCGAGTGGCTGGTCGATGTCCGCGGGGACACCACGGTGGTGGTCGACGAGCACCGCCCGGTGCCGCTGTGGCAGCACATGATGGTCGGTGGGCGCATTTTCGACCTCTTCGCCGAGCAGCGCGGCACCGATCTGGCCGCAGATTCCCTTCTGACCGTGGATCCCAGCCTGACCCGAACCCTCGAGGAGCTGGAGCGCCGTCACGGGCGCTGGTCGCGCCCAGGCCGGGGAGAGCCCCGCAGCGGAAGCGGTCCGCGGTTCCGCCCGCTGCCCCGGGTGGAGGTGATCGACCGCCTCGACCGCGCGGGGCTGCTACCCGCCATCACGTTCATCTTCAGCCGGGCGGGCTGCGACGCCGCGGTGGCGCAGTGCATGCGCAGCGGGCTGCGGCTGGCCACTCCTGTGGAAGCAGCCGAGATTCGCCGGGTGGTGGACACCCGCACCGCCGGGCTGCCCGAGGACGACCTCGGAGTGCTCGGGTTCTGGGAGTGGCGCGACGCGCTGGAGCGGGGTGTGGCGGCGCACCACGCGGGGATGCTGCCGGCGTTCAAGGAGACCGTCGAGGAGCTGTTCGTCCGGGGTCTCGTCCGCGCCGTGTTCGCCACCGAGACGCTCGCGCTGGGCATCAACATGCCGGCGCGCACGGTGGTGCTGGAACGTCTCGCCAAGTTCAACGGCGAGGCGCACGCCGACCTCACGCCGGGGGAGTACACGCAGCTGACCGGACGTGCCGGGCGTCGCGGCATCGACATCGAGGGCCATGCGGTGGTGTTGTGGCAACCGGGGATGGACCCGAAGCAGGTCGCCGGGCTGGCTTCGACCCGCACCTACCCGCTGCGCAGCTCCTTCCGGCCCGGCTACAACATGGCCGTCAACCTGGTGGACCGGGTCGGCGTGGCGGCGGCCCGGACGCTGTTGGAGCTGTCCTTCGCCCAGTTTCAGGCCGACCGATCCGTGGTCGGGCTCGCCCTACGGATCACCCGCAACGAGGAGGGACTCGCCGGTTACGTCGAGTCGATGACGTGCCATCTCGGAGACTTCGGTGAGTACGCAGACCTCCGCCGCCGCATCTCCGAGCGCGAGCGCGCACTGGCCAAGGAGGGCACCGTGCAGCGCCGGGTGCAGGCTGCAGCGTCCCTGGAGGGGCTGCAGCGGGGCGACATCATCGCGGTGCCCGGTGGACGCCGCTCCGGGCTGGCGGTGGTGCTCGATCCTGCCGTCGACGGCGTGGACGGGCCGCGCCCGCTGGTGCTCACCGAGGACCGCTGGGCGGGTCGGCTCGGGGTGAGCGACTTCCCATCCCCGGTAGAGGTGCTCGGCCGCATGCGGCTGCCGAAGCGGGTGGAGCACCGGGTACCGAGAGTGCGCCGCGACCTCGCGTCGAGCCTGCGCAACACCGGCATCGAGGTGCCCCCCGGGATCACCCGGCGGTCGAAGACGAGCGTCGCGGCCGATGATGCTGAGCTCGCGGCGCTGCGCCGGGCACTACGAGCGCACCCCTGCCACGGCTGTGCGGACCGCGAAGCCCATGCCCGGTGGGCCGAACGGCACGATCGGCTGGCGCGGGAGACGGACAAGATCCGTCAGCAGGTTGCCGCGACCACGCACTCGCTCGCCCGCACCTTCGACCGGATCCGGGCGCTGCTCAGCGAGCGCGGATATCTCGACGGCGAACGGGTCACCGAACACGGCTGGCGGCTGTCCCGGTTGTGGTCGGAGACCGACCTGCTCACCGCGGAGTGCCTGCGGCACGGCACGTGGGACGGTCTCGGCCCCGCGGAGCTGGCGGCGGTGGTGTCCGCGCTGGTGTTCGAGACTCGCCGGGACGACGCCGTCGTGCCCCGGGTACCTCCGGGTTCGGTGGCCGACGCGCTGGCCGCAACGGTGCGGCTGTGGACAGCGCTGGAGGACGACGAGCGGCGGCATCGGCTCGAGCGCACCCGTGAACCCGACCTCGGGTTCGCCTGGCCGGTGTACCGGTGGGCGCGCGGGGAGTCGCTGGCGGCGGTGTTGGCGGCAGCGGAGAAGAACGGAGGCGAGCTTTCCGCAGGTGACTTCGTCCGGTGGTGCCGGCAGGTGATCGACCTGCTCGACCAGGTCCGGGTGGTGGCCGCCGAGGACAGCGGCGTCGGCGCCGCGGCGACGGACGCGGTGCGTTTCCTCCGCCGCGGTGTCGTTGCGATGGGCACCGGGTGAGGGTCCAGGACGACGGTCGGCCGTAGACTGCCCGGCATGGCTTCCCCCGGCCCTCGCGCGATGTGCCGGCTGCGTGGATGGCGCGCGAGGCTGCTCGCACCCGTCCGAATCGGAGGCGCGTCATGAGCACCCCCTACGACTCGCCGGGCCCCGCGGAGTCACCGCAGCGGGGGCAGCAGCCCCAAGGCCAGGGCAACCAAGCAGTTCCCCCCGGAGGATTCCCTCGACAGGCCCCTGCCCAGAGCGGCTGGAATGCCCAGCCTGGCTACCCGCAGCACCCGGGCTACCCGCAGCACCCCGGTTACCCGCAGCAGCAGGGCTACCCGCAGGGCTACCCGCAGCAGGGCTACCCCCAGCAGCCCTACGCAGGGCCCTACGGCCAGCCCGGATTCGGCCAGCCACCCTCGAAGCAGAAGTCCTCGCTGCCGTGGATCCTGGCGGGCGCCGGCGTGCTGCTCGTGGTGGCGATCGTGCTCGTCCTCGGGTTCGTCGCGCCCGGCTGGTTCCGCGCCACCGTGTTCGACGAGAACGCCGTCGCCGGCGGCGTCGAGCAGGTCCTCACCGCAGAGGGAATCGCAGTCGAGGGCGTGAGCTGCCCTCCGAACATGGCGGTGGAGGTCGGCAACACCTTCTCCTGCCAGGTCACCGTCGACGGGGAGCAGCGCGACGTGCGTATCACGGTGCGCACCGAAGCCGGCGAGTACACGGTCAGCCCGAGCTGACCGCCACCGGCGGCCTCACCGGCTCCAGGCCGCCTCCAGCGCCGCGACCAGGCGGCCAACCGGCCCGCCCAGCCCCCACGTTTCCTGCAGTTCAGCCAGCCGCTCGGGGTCGGCTGGTCCGGCCGGGAGCGCGTCGTCGCGGTCGAGGTGAACCGGAGCATCCGGGGCCACCTGGACCACGGAGGGCGCCACCCGCAGGTAGTCGCGGGCAGCGACGAGCTTGGCCCGCAGGCCGGGGGCGATGGCCGCGTCGGGGTCGTCGAGCGCTTCGAGCATCCCCACGACCGTCCCGAACCGCCTGACCAGGGTGGCGGCGGTCTTCTCCCCGACTCCCGGCACTCCGGGCAACCCGTCCGACGGGTCCCCGCGCAGCGCGGCGAGCGCGGCGTACCCCGGCCCGGAGTCGGCCGGGAGCCCGTAGCGGGCGGCCAGCTCGGTGGGACCGAGCACCTCGGCCTTGGCGAGCCCGCGCCCAACGTAGACCACCCGCACCGGGGTGGGTTCGTCGCGGACCACCTGGAAGAGGTCCCGGTCACCGCTGACCACCTCGACCGGGTCGCGGCGCTCGGTGGCCACCAGGGTGCCGATGACGTCGTCCGCCTCGAAACCCTCCGCACCCGCCGTGGCGATGCCGGCCGCGGCGAGCACGTCGAGGATCAACGGAACCTGCGGGGCCAACGTATCGGGCACCTGCTCGGCGTCCGGGACACCGTCCGGCGCCTCCTGCGCCACCCGATGCGCCTTGTACGACGAGATCGCCGCCACCCGGAACGCCGGGCGCCAGTCCAGGTCGAGGCAGGCCACCAACCGTGACGGCCGCCGCCGCTCCACGAGGAAGGCGACCATGTCGGTGAACCCGCGCACGGCGTTCACGGGCGTGCCGTCCGGCGCGGTCACCGATTCGGGCACGCCGTAGTAGGCGCGGAAGTACAGGCTGGCCGCATCGAGCAGCACCAGTGGCCGGTCCATCGACGTGTAGCCTGCCATCCCACACTCACCCGGGGGCAGTCGTAGGCTGCCGCTATGCCCGCACCCCTGACCGCACTGCACGCTCGGTTGACCCGCGCGAGGGAGGCGGCCCGCGCGGCGGGAGTCGGTGCGCTGCTGGTGACCCCGAGCCCGGACCTACGCTACCTGCTCGGCGTGGGCGGCGAGTCGCACGAGCGCCTGACCTGCCTGGTGCTGCCCTCCGACCGTGACCCGTCCCTGGTGGTGCCACGCCTGGAGCGCCCCGGGCTCGACGGCAGCCCGGTAGCCGAGCTCGGACTCGACGTCCTCGACTGGACCGACGCCGACGACCCCTACCTGCTGGTTGCCGACCTGCTGCGCCGGTCGGGGTCGGCGCCGGTCCGGGCCGCGGTAGGTGACGCGATGCCCGCCGCGCACGTGCTGCGGCTGCGCGACGCGATGCCCGCCACCGAGCAGGTCCTGGCCTCACCGGTGCTGCGCGAGCTGCGGATGCGCAAGGACGCTGCCGAGGTCGAAGCCCTCGCCACGGCCGGCGCGGCGATCGACCGGGTGCACGCCCGGATGGGGGAATGGCTCCGGTCCGGACGCACCGAGGCCGAGGTCGCCGCCGACATCCGCGCCGCGATCGTGGCCGAGGGGCACACCGAGGCAACATTCGTCATCGTCGGCTCCGGCCCGCACGGTGCGAGCCCGCACCACGACGTGTCCGACCGGGTGCTGAGCGCCGGTGACGTGGTGGTCGTCGACATCGGTGGCCCGACCCCGGAGGGCTACCACTCCGACTGCACGCGCACCTACTCACTCGGCGAGCCCGCGGACAGTGACGTCGCCGGCACCTACGCAGTGCTCCGGGACGCCCAGGACGCCGCCGTCGCCGCCGTGCGCCCGGGGGCCACCGCCGAGCAAGTCGACGCGGCGGCGCGGAGTCCGATCACCGATGCCGGCTTCGGCGAGTTCTTCATCCACCGCACCGGGCACGGCATCGGGCTGGAGGTGCACGAGGAGCCCTACATGGTGAACGGCAACGTTCTGGTGCTGGAACCGGGAATGACGTTCTCCGTCGAGCCCGGAATCTACCTGCCGGGCCGGTGGGGCGCGCGCATCGAGGACATCGTCGTCGTGACGGCAGACGGAGTGCGCCGGCTCAACCACCGACCCCGTGACCTAACAACGCTGCCTGCATGAACAGCGGTCTATGACGCGACGGCGACGCCGAGGCATAGCTCAGGGCACATGACGACGCCGGCCTGCCGAAGGTCACCGTGTCTCGGGCCGCGCCCAGGAGGGGGGCGCGGCGCCACGACCCGTCGACCAGGTAGAACCACCGAGCCTGCCCTGCTCGATGACCTCCGGCGGGTGGTGGCGGTAGAACTCGGCGAGCACGCTGGTCGCGTCGCCTCCCTCGGCCATGGCCAGGCACGGTGGACGATAATCGCAGCTCGTGCAGATCTGGGGCGCGGGGCTGGGATAAACCGCCAGTCCGGGGTCGACCGCCGCCCGTGCCTCGGCAGCTACGTCGCGGCCGACCGCTGCCAGCTCTGCGTCGCCACGGGCGATCCGGGTCCGGCGGAAGGCTTCGGTGCCCTCGACTCGCACCCGCTCCCGGGGCACCTCGACGGCCCGGGCATACATCCGCCGGTGCGGCATCCGCTGCTGCCCCAGCACTCCGGACGGTACCGGTGCACCGGAATCACCGGCATCCGCGCGGATCTGGTTGTACAGCGTGCCGGCGATACGCATGTCGAGGTAGAACAGCGGCCACGCCCAACACCAGGCGACGGTACGCTCGTCCAGTAGCAGCGCGTCCTGCTCGGGCCAGTCATTGGTGACGAGCCGGTGCTGGACCGCCCAGTACGCGTTGTTCTCGTCGATGACAAGCATGTCGATGCGGTCGCTGTAGCGGATTGCGTCACCGTCTGGGGTGGCCAGGACAGCATTGGGTACCGCGGGGTCGGGGATGTTCACTTCGAAGTCAATGTTGATCGTCACTGGAGTGAAGTGGTCGACGCTCGGCGCCCACGCGGCGTAGGCGTCGAGCAGCGCGTGGCCCCGGGTCAGCGCCTGGCTGTAGGCGTCCTCGTCCACGCCCGCGTCCCGCTGCGCGCGCAACGACCGGTCCAGGGCCTGATGCACCAAGGATTGCACCATGGACCGGTTCCACTCCCACATGCCGGGAAAGTAGTAGACGGCCAGCGCCTCTTGCAGCGCACGGTCCAGGTCGACCGTCCGGCGTGGCTCGATCGGTTCGTAGTTCTGCCGGTTCCGCGAGCCGAGGTCCCATGCCCGGCGGCACCGCTTGAAGGCCGCGCGGTCGGAGGCTCGGATGTTGTATGCCATGACACCTCGACTCCTGAAGTAGGGTTCCCGGCCACTCGCCGACCACCGGCAGCACTCGGGATCGCGGTGCCACCTGCCCTCCTGCGAGCAGTTCGCCTTCCTGGAACTCCCAGGGTATCCGTGGATGGTGGTCGCCGGAAAGCCGACGATCCTGCCCGGCCGGCCCACGAGTGATCGGGGGCAACCGCACGGTGCCGACCACTCGCGGTTCGCGGCCATCCGGGCAGGTTCAGCGGACGCGGTGGCGCGGGAGCAACGAGGACCGGTTGTGCGTTGGATCCGGTGTAGGGCGCGCCCGCGCCCCGCTGCCGCTGTCGATGCCGAGGAGTGCCCGGATGCCCGTCTTGCTGGCCCTGTTCGTTGCCGCCGTCATGGAGGTCGCGGTGCTCGTTGCGGTCGGCGACGCGATCGGGGTGCTACCGACCATCGGGCTGCTGATCCTCGCCTCGATCGTCGGGGCATGGTTGCTGCGCAGGGAGGGCACCCGAACACTCAACGCGTTCCGCGATGCGGTGCGCACCCGCCGCCCTCCGCATCGCGAGCTGATCGACGGGGTGCTTATCGCGGCCGCCGGGGTGCTCATCGTGCTGCCCGGCTTCGTCTCCGACGTGCTCGCGCTGCTGCTGTTGCTGCCGCCGACCCGATCGCTGGTACGGGGCCGGATGCTCCGCTCCGCCTCTCGCCGGGCACCAGTGCAGCACCGCCCGGGCGCCGTCGTCGAGGGGGATGTCGTCGACGACCACCACACCCGCGGCCGGCCCGCGAGTGGCGAGCTGGGCTGACTCTACCGACAACCCACACCTGGGTGGGCGAGATTGGTGTCGTGAGACGTACCGGCCTGGCGCCCAGCCCACTGTTCCTGCTGCTGCTCGCGGCCACGGTCGGGGGTGGGGTCCTGGCCACTGCAGACGCGGGCCCCGCCCGCACCGGCGGTGTCGTGCTCCTGGTGCTCGGCGGTTGGGCCGCATCACTGTGCCTGCACGAGTTCGGCCACGCGTTGCTGGCCTACCGGGGTGGCGACCGCTCGGTCCGCGCTAAGGGATACCTGACCCTGGATATCCGCCGCTACACCGACCCGGTGTTCTCGCTGTTGCTGCCGCTGTTGCTGCTCGCGGCGGGCGGTATCCCGTTGCCGGGTGGTGCGGTGTGGATCGACCGGGGCGCGTTGCGCTCCCGTGGTGTGGAGTCCGCAGTCTCGCTGGCCGGTCCGCTGACCAACCTGGCGCTTGGTGTCGCGCTGGTAGCCGCAGTCGCAACCACTACGTTGCCCACCGGGCTCGCAATCGGGCTCTCCTACCTGGCGCTCGTGCAAGTGCTCGCGTTCGTCATCAACATCCTGCCGGTACCCGGGCTGGACGGCTTCGGTGCGCTGGAGCCCTACCTGTCGCCACCGTCACGCCGGTTCGCCGCCACCGTGCGACCGTTCGCCCCGCTGGCATTGTTTGTGGTCATCATCAGCGTGCCGGCGGTTGCCGGCGTGCTGTTCGACATCACCGGCGCGGTGTTCGGCGCGATCGGCGGCGACCTTGACGCTGCGGGCGCGGGGCTGAGCGAGTTCCTCTTCTGGCGCTGACGCCTCGCCGGTCGGGAAGAACAGTTACGCCTCTATGGGCGGGGGCGGCGGCCTCCGAAGAGCTGCCCGAGCACTCGGAACGGCAGGGTGAGCACGCTCTTGATCGTTCCGATGATGCTGCCTGCGGCACCACGGCCGCGGCGGACGGGTTCAGTCATCTCGATTCCTCCTCAGGATCTCCAGTGGGGTACCACCATCGAGTGAAGAGGAAACCTAGGACGCTCACCACGGGATTCTCGATCACCGCGATTGACCTGCGTCCCACCTGAGCCCATCTCCTACGCTGAGCTACGTGGCAGCGCCGACCGTGATCCGGAGTGCTGAGCCGGAGCGGCCAGGTTCCGGCCGCCCCGGGCTCGGCGCCTTCGCGCGCTGCCTGCTCGCCGGCGCCGCCGGGGTGGTGCTGTTCGCGAGCTTCTCGCCGCGGGAGTTGTGGTGGCTGGCGCCGGTCGCGTTCGCGCTGCTCGGGCCGATGCTGCACGGGCACCGAGCGCGGGCCGGGTTCGGCTACGGCCTGCTCTTCGGGCTCGGTTTCTACCTCCCGCTGTTGAGCTGGACGGGGGAGTTCGTCGGATCCCTCCCGTGGCTGGCGCTGGCCACCCTGGAGTCGCTCGTCACCGCGCTCGCCGGCGCGGGCATCGCCCTGGTGTCCCGGCTGCGGGCGGCGCCGCTGTGGGCCACCGGGGTCTGGGTGGCGGCGGAGGCGCTGATCGCCCGTGTCCCCTTCGGCGGGTTCCCGTGGGGGCGGGTGGCGTTCAGCCAACCGGAGGGGCTCTTCCTCCCGATCGCGGCGTTGGGCGGCACCCCGCTGCTCGGCGCTGCGGTCGTGCTGACCGGGCTGTCGGTCGGCGAGTTGGGCCGCCGCGCAGTCGGTGAGCTGGGTCGTCCCGCGCCCACCGGGGCGGACCGGCGTCGTCGGCTCACCATGCCGGCGCTGCTCGCGGTGGTGCCCGTCCTGGCCGGCTTCGCCGCCGCACCCCTGGTCGATACCGCCGCCCAGGCGGGAGAGGTCACCGTCGCGCTGGTGCAGGGCAACGTGCCGCGCGCCGGCCTGGACTTCAACGCCCAGCGCCGCGCGGTGCTGGACAACCACGTCGCCCGCACCGAGGAGCTGGCCGCTGATGTCGCCGCAGGCCGCGTCCCACGCCCGCAGCTGGTGATCTGGCCGGAGAACTCCTCGGACATCGACCCGCTGCGCAATGCCGACGCGGCGCAGGCCATCGACCGGGCCACCCGGGCGATCGGGGTACCGATCCTGGTCGGGGCGGTACTGCGCAGCGGCGGCGACCGGTCAACCAACACGATGATCGTATGGGACCCTGCGACGGGGCCGGGGGAGCAGCACGACAAGCGGCGGGTGCAGCCCTTCGGCGAGTACGTGCCCTACCGCGACTTCTTCCGCCGCTTCAGCCCGCTGGTCGACCGGGCGAGCAACTTCGTGCCCGGCGCAGGCGACGGGGTGGTGGACCTCGGTGGCGTCCCCGTCGCCATCGCCACCTGCTACGAGGTGGTGTTCGACGACCTGGTGCGCCAGAGCGTGCAGTCCGGAGCCCAGTTCGTCGCGGTGCCCACCAACAACGCCACCTTCGGTTACACCGACATGACCTACCAGCAGCAGGCGATGTCGCGGGTGCGAGCGGTCGAGCACGGCCGGACCGTCGTGATCGCGGCGACCAGCGGGTCCAGCGCGGTGATCGCGCCGGACGGCACCGTCGAGCAGCACACCGGTCTGTTCGTCCCAGCCGTGCTGGTGGCGGAGGTTCCGCTGCGCACCACGACCACCCAGGCCACCCGGCTCGGTGCCGGCCCGGAGTGGGTGCTGGTGACGCTGGGCGTCACCGCGGTGTTCGCCGCGGCGGTCACCCGCGGGCGGGACGATGCCCGAACCGCCCGTGCGGACAGTGGTGTCCGACGGTGGGACGGTCCGTGACGCCGGTGGGACGGCCCATGACGGAGCACGGGATCGGTGCCACGCTGGTGGTGGTCCCGACCTATGACGAGCGGGACAACCTCGCCCCGGTGCTACGCCGGCTGCACGACACGGTGCCCACGGCGCACGTCCTCGTGGTCGATGATGCCAGCCCGGATGGCACCGGGCAGCTGGCCGACGAGCTGGCCGCCACCGACGAGCGCATCTGCGTGCTGCACCGCAGCACCAAGGGGGGGTTGGGCACCGCCTACACCGCGGGGTTCCGCTGGGCGCTCGATCGCGGGTACGACGTGATCGTGGAGATGGATGCTGACGGCTCGCATGCCCCCGAGGAGCTGCCGCGCCTGCTCACCACGCTGGTCAGGAAAGGCGCGGACGTGACCATGGGATCCCGCTACGTCGCTGGTGGCCGGGTGGTGAACTGGCCGCGACACCGGAGGTGGCTCTCCCGGGGGGGAAACCTGTACTCGCAGGTCGCCCTGGGCGTGGCGATCTCCGATATGACGAGTGGCTTCCGCGCCTACCGCCGGCACGTGCTGGCGGTGCTCCCGCTCGGTGAGGTCGCCTCCCAGGGCTACTGCTTCCAGGTGGACATCGCCTGGCGCGCGGTGCGAGCCGGTTTCCGCGTGGTCGAGGCCCCGATCACGTTCACCGAGCGGGAACAGGGCAGCTCGAAGATGAGCGGCCGGATCGTGCGGGAGGCACTGTGGCGGGTGACCCGATGGGGCCTGCGGCACCGGCTGAGCCAACTGGCCGGGCGGCTCAGGCCGAACGTGAGCGCCGACCGCGGAGCTCGGTGAGCCGTTCGTCGAGCAACTCCTCCAGGTCGGGGATGCTGCGGCGCTCGAGCAGCATGTCCCAGTGGGTGCGCGGCGGCTTGACCTTCTTCTGCTCGGGTTCCGTGCCGTCGAGCAGCTCCGAGTCGCTGCCGTGCAGGCGGCACTCCCAGGTGGCGGGCGGCTCGGCGTCGTCCGCGAACGGCACGTCGAAGTCGTGACCCTTGGGGCAGGCGTACTGTACCGACCGTCGAGGGGCGAGGTCGTGGTCGCGGTCCGTCTCGTAACTGACCGTTCCGAGCCGGCTGCCACGGAGGACGCGGTCGGCCATGGCGGTGTCCTTTCTCCGGGGTGGGGATTGCTGGCACTCCCCGAGGTCGGGCTCAACAGCTGCAACGCAGCAAGACACCTCGTCGTTCCCGGCGCCGCCCGGTGGGCCCAGCGGCGGCGTTCATGCCTGTGGTTCGCCCGTCAATGACAGGGTACTAGCCGCCGTCCGTTACACGATCACCGGTTCCGGGTTCCCGGCAGCCCGGATCGCGCGCCGCACCGGCACCAGCGCCACGATCACGAAGCCGACCAGGAAGAACGCCACCAGGGACAGGATCGCGAGCCGGAACGACCCGGTCACCTGACCGATGCCGGCGAAGAGCAGCGGACCGAGCCAGGACGTGGAGCGCTCGCCGATCTCGTAGAGCGAGAAGTACGCGCCCTCCCGGCCCGGAGGCACCATCTGGCTGAACAGTGAACGCGACAGCGCGTTGGTGCCGCCCAGCACCAGCCCGATCCCGACGGCGAGGGCGTAGAACTGCAGCTGCTGGCCGGCCTGCACGAAGTAGGCGGCACCGAGCACCGCGACCCACACCAGCAGGCTGCCCAGGATCGTCTGTTTCGCACCCACCAGGCGGGCGACCGCGCCGTGCAGCAGGGCGCCGCCGAACGCCACGAACTGCACGATAAGGATGGTGACGATCAGCGTCTCCTGGGGAAGCCGCAGCTCCTGGTCGCCGTACTGTGCGGAGACCTGGACCACCGTGTTGATGCCGTCGGCGAAGACGAGATAGCCCCCGAGGTAGGCCAGCGTGAGCGGTACCGCCCGCGCCTCGCGCAACGTCACCCGGAGCTGGCGGAACCCGGCGGTGAGCACCGCAGCGCCCTGCTCGTCGCCCTGGGGTGGCTGGTGGCGCCGCAACCGGCGCAGCGGGATCAGGGTGAACCCCGCCCACCACACCCCGGCGAAGACGAAGCACACCCGCACCGCGTCCGAGCTGGACAGGCCCACCGCCTCGTTGCCGAGGAAGATGCCGAGCTGGACGGCGAGTCCCAGGCCACCGCCGAGGTAGCCGAAGGCCCAGCCGCGGGAGGAGACGGCGTCGCGCTCGTCGGGTGAGGCGATCTCGGGCAGGTAGGCGTAGTAGACGACGATCGACGCGCCGTAGCAGATGTTCGCCACGATGAACAGCGGCACCGCGAGCTCCCAGTTGGTGCCGGCGACGAGGGCGAGCAGTGCGGTCACCGCCGCCCCGGAGAACGCGAACACCGCGAGCATCGTCCGCTTGCTCTGGGTGCGGTCGGCGATGGCTCCGGTGATCGGCAGCACCAGCACCTGCACCACGGTCGCGAGCGAGATCAGGTAGCCCCACGCCGAGCCGGCGGGAAACGTCAGACCGAGCAGCGAGACGTCGCAGCGCAGCAGGGAGTCGCCGCCCGGGCACGGGGTCGGGCCGTTGCGCCCCAGGTCCGTGCGCGCGGCGTTCACCGCGATCTCGGTGAGGTAGAGCGACAGGAAGACCGTGATGATCGAGGTCTGGAAGATCGAGTTGGCCCAGTCGTACCAGAACCATCCGCGCTGCTCGACGCGCCGGGCCTGCTCGCGGTCGGCCTGCTCGGGGTCGGCCCGCATGCCGCGACTCTACTGGCCTCTCTGCTGGGCCACGGCTCTACTGCCCGGTGTCCGGCCAGCTGCCACGCAGGGCCAGCACCTCGCGCAGCCGGTCCGGCCGGTCGGTGACCAGACCGTCGACGCCGGCGTCGAGTAGCACACCCATCACCCCGGGATCGTCCACCGTCCAGACGTGCACCTCGATGCCGTGCCGGCGGGCATGACGCAGCAGCGCCGGGTCCACCACGGGCACCGGACCCCGGCGGAGGGGGACCTGCGCGAGGTGGGCACCCAGCGGCAGCAGCAGGTGCAGCGGCAGCAACGGCAGCAGCGAGCGCACCCGCAGCGCGACGACCGATGCGATGCCCATCGACGTGAGCAGCCGCGGCCCTGCCGCCCGCCGCAGCCGGTGCAGCCGGCGCTCGGAGAACGAGGCGAGACAGACCCGGTTCCACGCTCCGGTGCAGCGCAACAACTCCAGCACCGGCCGGACCGCGCTCTCGGCCTTCACGTCGATGTTGAGCAGTGCGGTGGGCAGCTCCTCGAGCAGGTCCGCCAGCCGGCACACCGGCTCGCAGCCACCGATGCGGGCACGCCGCACCTGGTGCCATCCGAGCTCGGCGACAACTCCGCAGCTGTCGGTGGTGCGGTCGAGTGCCGGGTCGTGCAGCACCACCGGCACGCCGTCCCGGGTGGCATGCACGTCGGTCTCCAGGTAGCGGTATCCCTCGATGACCGCACGGCGCAGGGCCGACAGCGAGTTCTCCATGCTGGCGAGCTCGCCGACGTGCCAGCCGCGGTGGGCGTACGCGCGGGGGTACGGTCCTGCTAGGAAGGGGTGCGTGGGCACGGGGCCAGTGTGGCCCGCAGTCCACCGACACGGGAGCTGACGATGACCGTGACTCGTGAGGGCGCTGACCTGGCTGTGCTCGCTGCGGAGTGCTCCGCCCTGTTGGGTGCCGACTCGGTGATCACTGACCGGCAGCGACTGCGCACCTACGAGTGCGACGGCCTGGCCCACCACCGGGTGGTGCCCGCGATCGTCGTGCTCCCGGAGACCGCGGAGCAGGTCGCCGCGGTGGTGCGGGCGTGCGCCGCGGCCGGCGTGCCGTTCGTGGCGCGCGGGTCGGGCACCGGGCTGTCCGGGGGCGCGCTGCCCCACGCCGAGGGCGTGCTGATCGTGACCTCCCGGATGCGGCGGATCCTGGAGATCGACCCCGCCAACGAGCGGGCGGTCGTGGAGCCCGGCGTCATCAACCTCGACGTCACCCGGGC
>DASQWR010000178.1:0-11463 GCA_035640155.1 Pseudonocardiaceae bacterium | reverse complement strand
GGCCGCCTGCCCTATCGAGTAGCTCACCGATCCCCCTCTGCTTCCGGCCTTGACCCTTCCGCAACGTCAGGGTTCAGAGTGGCCGAGCACAGCCCGGTGGGCAACGGCCCGTGCCGGGTGATCGAGGAGGAAGCGGGCAGGTGCGGGACGAGAGGACCCGATCGCTGGTTCGCGGTCCCTACACTCTGCTCCACTGCACCTCGATGTACACGGCGATCGTGAGTCAGGCTCCGATCAAGGTGCGAGCGGCGCGAGGGTCGCTGGGGGTTGGCGCCTCCCGCCGGGTGCGGCCCCCGATCCGGCCCCAGGGCTTGAACACCGACAGCAGGTAGGCGGTGAGCAGCAGAGCGGGCGCGACCACCACGGGGAAGAGCAGATCGCTGGGCACCTTCGCGGTGTCGTCACCGGCCGTCAGTCGCGCACCGATGCTCGTCGCCGCACCGATGCCGGGCCGTAGCGCGAGGACGATCAGGGTGGACATCAGCACGTTGATCGCCAGCTTCACCGCGACCCACCAGTACCGCAGCAGCCCGTACTTGCTGCCCAGCCCCAGCACCACGCCTGAGGCCAGGCACACCAGGCTGGCGCCGAACATCGGCCAGATCGCGAACAGCTCGACCGCCTGCAGCGCCGTTCCCGCGGTCTGCGGGTCGTGGGTCACCAGGGCGGTGACCACCAGGATGCCGAGCGCGAGGTCGATGCCGAACCACGCCGCACCGGAGAGGATGTGCAGCACCAGGAAGGACCTGCGCGTGCGGCCGCTGAGCCTGCGACCCGCACGGGCTGTCGTCGTTGTCATCGCCGGGCTCCTCGCACTGTCGGGTCTGGGTTACCACCCATGGTGGGTCACCTCGGACGCGCACCTCATCCGCTCAGGAGCTGATCCCGGTCTACGTCGGAGGGAGTAGGTAACCCGGCAGCGACGCCACCCGCCTGGGGCTGGTCGTCGATCCGTCAGCTCCGGTCGAGGAGCCGTAGGCCACCGATGATGTCGAGCGGCAGGATGGGCGTTATGGGTACCGGTGCGGACGCGCTCGCTGTCGAGTTCCAGCGACACCGCGCCCACCTGCTCGGTGTCGCGTACCGGCTCACCGGGTCCCTGTCCGATGCCGAGGACGCGGTGCAGGAGGCGTGGCTACGGCTGGCCCGCCTTTCCGGCGGCGACCGGGCGGCGATCCGCGAACCGCGCGGATGGCTGACAACGGTGGTGAGCCGGCTGTCCCTGGACCGCCTGCGTTCCGCCGTCGCGGTCCGCGAACGCTACGTGGGAACCTGGCTGCCCGAGCCGCTGCTGACCCGGATCGACGGACCGTCCGACCCGCTGGACGACGTGGTCCGCGACGAGGGCGTCCGGATGGCCGCTCTCGTGGTGCTGGAGCGGCTCACACCCGAGCAGCGGGTCGCCTTCGTGCTGCACGACACCCTCGCGGTCCCGTTCGCCGAGATCGCCGATGTACTGGGCTGCCCGGTCACCACCGCGCGCCAGCACGCCTCGCGGGCCCGTCGCGCCGTTGCGGAGGCCGACCCGCCGCCGCGGGTCGGCCTCGACGAGCAGCATGTCGTGCTGGAAGCGTTCCTCGCGGCGCTGGCAACGGGGGACGTGCGGGCCGTCACCGCGTTGCTGCACCCCGCCGCGGTCATGCTGGGCGACGGGGGCGGTCGGGAACGGACCGCGCGCCGGCCCGTCACCGGCGCGGACACAATCGCCCGGTTCCTGCTCGGGCTGCAGCAGCGCTACGGGGCCGCGCGGCTCGCCGCCGCGGCAACCCCGGTGCTGGTCAACGGCGACCTCGGCCTGCTCTTCCCGGCCTTCCCCGCTGACGGCGCGCACCCGCCACTCGGGCGCCGGGTGTCCTGCTTCGCGGTCCGGGGCGGGCGGATCGCCGCGGTCTATGACGTGGTGAACCCAGACAAGCTCACCCGCTTCCCCGGCTGATGCGGCGACCGGCGGGGACGGGCATGGGAATGCGGCACGCCTCGCCGGACGTGAAACCCTGGTCGGTGATGCCCAGCGCGTGGTTGAACCGGGCGCGGTGGTTCTCTACGGCGATCGCGTAGGTGAGTTCCACGAGCCCGTCGTGCCCGAGCTCGGCGTCCAGCTCCGCGACCATCTCGTCGGTCACCGCCATCGGCTGCGCGGTCACCGCGTCCGCGTAGGCCAGCGCGCGCCGCTCGGTCGGGGTGAACGCCGGAGACGTGGCGTAAGCGTCGATCTCGTGCAGCCGCTCGACGTCAAGGCCGTGGTGGCGCTGCAGCATGGTGCCGAAGTCGACGCAGAACGAGCAGCCGACCTGGACGGCGACCCGGTAGACGGCCAGCTCGCGCAGGCTCGCGGGCAGCCGGCGCATCGCCCGCTCGTTTCCCAACTCCCAGCCCGCGTAGGCCAGGAACACGGGGCGGTGGTGCAGCACCACGGCAAGCGGCTCGGGCACTGCGCCGTAGCGGCGGCGGGCGATGCGATACGCGAGCCGGCCCAGCAGGCCCGCCTCGCGGGCCGTCACTGCGGGAATGCGGGGCATGTCGATCCCTCCTCGGTCGGACCCACGGGATGCGGGCCGTCGTGAGGAGGACGGGACAGCGGTCCGGGACGTGACAGGTAGCGTCTCTCCATGGCTCTCGCGGTCGAGCGTGTCGTCCCGATCCTGCGGATCTTCGACGAGACGCGAGCCCGAGAGTTCTACGTTGGGTACCTGGGCTGTGTCGTGGACTGGGAGCACCGGTTCGACGGGCAAGGGCCGCTCTACATGCAGGTCTCACGCGGCGCGCTGGTGCTGCACCTCTCCGAGCACCACGGCGACGGTGCTCCCGGGCACACCGTGTACGTGGCGGCGACCGGCGTCCGCGAGCTGCACGCCGAGCTTCAGACAAAGGACTACCCGTATCTCAATCCCGGCATCGGGGAGAGCCCGGGTGATGAAAATGGCGGAGCTTGCCTCACCTTGCTCGACCCCTTCGGCAACTGCCTGCGCATCGATGAGCGGGCCACGTCCCGGGTGGTCTAGTTGTCCCGTACCGGCTGCTCGCCGGTACGGATCACCTTCGACCGTCCAGCTCCCGTGACCGAGCGCGACACGCCAGAAATCAGTGTGGCGCGCGCTCGCGCCATGCGTTGGTGATCGGCAGCCGGCGGTCGCGCCCGAAACCCTTGGGCGTGATCTTGGTGCCGGGGGGGTACTGCCGGCGTTTGTACTCTGCGGCGTCGACCTTGCGCACGATGTCCTCCACCAGCGCCGCGTCGAACCCGGCGGCCACCAGGTCGTCGAATCCGCGGTCGCCCTCGACGTAGTCGTCGAGCACCTCGTCGAGCAGCGCGTAGTCGGGCAGCGAGTCGATGTCCGCCTGCCCGGGGCGCAGCTCCGCCGAGGGTTCCTTGGAGATCGAGTTCGGTGGGATTGGGGGCGTCTCGCCGCGCTTGTCGGCCTCGGCGTTGCGCCAGCGAGCCAGTGTCCACACCGTCGTCTTCGGCACGTCCTTGATCGGGGCGAACCCGCCGACCGCGTCGCCGTAGATGGTCGAGTAGCCCACCGCCAGCTCGGACTTGTTCCCGGTGGCGAGCACCAGGTGGCCGTGCGTGTTGGACAGCGCCATCAGGGTGACCCCGCGGCAGCGGGCCTGCACGTTCTCCTCGGCGAGCCCGCTGAGCGAGAGCTGGCCCACGTACGCGTCGACCATCTCGCCGATCGGCTCGACCGAATAGCGCAGTCCGGTCCGCTCGGCGAGGTCCGCGGCGTCGGAGCGCGAGTGCTCCGAGGAGTAGGACGAGGGAAGTGACACGCCGTACACGGACGAGGGTCCGAGCGCGTCGACGGCCAGCGCGGCGCACACCGCGGAGTCGATGCCCCCGGACAGGCCCAGCACCACGGAGCGGAACCCGTTCTTGCCGGCGTAGTCACGCAACCCGGTGACCAGCGCCTCCCACACCTCGGCCTCGTCGCCCAACGGCTCGGCCACGGCGGGCGCGGCAGTCGCCTCGAAGGCCGGCAGTGGCTTCTCGGTGAGCACCACCCGGCGCACGTCTAGACCGGCGAACGATCCCTGCGCAGCGCAGGCGCCTCCCGGCAGGTCCAGGTCGACGACCAGCAGGTGCTCGACGAACTGCGGCGCCCGCGCCAGCAGCTCACCGTCCGCGGCCACCACCATCGACCCCCCGTCGAAGACCAGCTCGTCCTGCGCTCCGACCAGGTTCGTGTACGCCAGCGGGGCGCCCGCCTCGGTCGCCCGGCGCGCCACCAGCTCGACACGGGTGTTGCCCTTGTTCCGCTCGTAGGGCGACGCGTTCGGGGCGACGATCAGGTCCACCCCGGCCTGGGCCAGCGCCGTGACCGGGCCGCCGTCCTGCCAGATGTCCTCGCAGATGACGACGCCGATCTCCAGGCCGTGCAGCCGCAGCACGTCCAAGGTGGTGCCCGGAGCGAAGTAGCGCCGCTCGTCGAACACGCCGTAGTTCGGCAGGTGGTGCTTGAACTGCCGGGCTGCCACCCGGCCCCGATGCAGGACGGCCGCGGCGTTGCGCGGCCGGCCGGAGTCGTGGTCGAGGTATCCCGCGACGACGGTGAGCTCGCCGCAGCCGTCAGAGGCCAGCCGCTGCGCCAGCGTGTCCAGGGCGCGCACCGACGCATGCGCGAAGGACTCGCGCAGCGCAAGGTCCTCCACCGGGTAGCCGGTGAGGACCATCTCGGGAAGTACCACCAGGTGTGCACCGGCCGCAGCGGCCTCCCGGCACCGGGTGACCGCCAACGAGGCGTTGCCGTCGAGATCCCCGACACACGCATCCACCTGGGCCAGGGCGAGACGGATCTGCGGCATGTCCCCATCATGGCGCACACGATGCGTCGCAGCCTGGCACCATCGTGGGGTGCCGAGCCTCCCGCGCCTGCCCCCGTTGCGCCTGCCCCCGTTCGTCGCCATCCTGCTGCTCGTGCTGGCCGGCTGCACGATGGTGGAACCGGGCACGCCACGGGTGCTCGGCCCCGTGCCCGACGGGCTGGACCGGTTCTACACCCAGGACGTGCGCTGGGGTGGGTGCGTCGAGTACGCCACCACCCAGCTCGACGAGGAGTCCTTCGCCGCGCCCGGGCTGGAGTGCGCCCGGGTCGAGGTGCCGCTGGACTACCCCGACCCGGCGGGCGCCACCGCGAGCATCGGCCTGCTGCGCCGGCCCGCCGGGGACCCGGCCGCTCGGATCGGGTCCCTGCTGATGAACCCGGGCGGCCCGGGGGGGTCCGGGATGAGCGCGGCCGCATCGCTGGCCGAGGCGGTGGCGAACACCGAGCTGGGCCGTCGCTTCGACCTGGTGGGCTTCGACCCGCGCGGTGTCGGCGCCAGTGAGCCGGCGATCGAGTGCCGCAGCACCGAGGAGCAGGACGCCGAGCGACTCGACCTCGACCCGGACACCTCGCCGGCCGAGATCGCGCAGACCGAGGCCGAGGAGCGGGCCTACGCGCAGCTGTGCGCCGAGCGGGTCGGGAAAGCGGTGCTTGCGAACGTGGGTACCCGCGACGTCGCGCGAGACATGGACGTGCTGCGTGCCGTGCTGGGCGACCGCAAGCTCAGCTACCTCGGCTACTCCTACGGCACCCGGATCGGCACCGAGTACGCCGAGCGGTTCCCGGGCAACGTCCGCGCCCTGGTGCTCGACGGGGCGCTGGACCCGGACGAGGAACTGGTGGAGAGCCTGGTCAACCAGGGCGCGGGCTTCCAGCGCTCGTTCGACGCGTTCGTCGACTGGTGTCTCCGGCAGCCGACCTGCTGGACGGACGGCCCCGTCGAGGACACCGAGCAGGAGTTCCAGCAGCTGGTCGCGCCGCTGATCAGCAAACCGCTGGACGTCGGGAACCGGAGGCTGTCGTACTCCGATGCCGAGCAGGGGACGATCCAGGCGCTCTACTCCGACCAGCTCTGGCCGATCCTCGACCAGAGCCTCACCCAGCTCGCGGCGGGCAACGGAAGCACGCTGCTGGTGCTGGCCGACGTCTACTTCCAGCGTGACGCCAGCGGCTACTCCAACCGCGACGATGCCTTCACCGCGGTGCGCTGCGTGGACGACCCGCCGATCACCGACCCCGCGGTCTTCCTCGAGGCGGACCGGCGCTACCGGGAGGCGGCGCCGTTCCTCGACGACGGCACCCCGCCCTCCCCGGCCCGGGACGCCTGCGCGTTCTGGCCGGTGCCCCCCACCGGTGAGCCGGGCGTGCCCGAGGTGCAGGGGCTGGCCCCGGCCCTGGTCATCTCCACCACCGGGGACCCGGCGACGCCGTACCAGGCCGGCGTGGAGCTGGCGGCTGCGCTCGGCGCCCGGCTGCTCACCTTCGAGGGCAACCAGCACACCGTCGCCCTGCAGGGAGTCACGTGCGTGGACGACGCGGTGACGGCTTACCTCGTGGACGGCACCCTGCCGGCCGAGGGGGCGCGCTGCGCTCCCTGATGGCGGCGGTCCAGCAGCACGGCGCCGGCCGCGCCGAGCAGGCACACCACGACGGTGAGCAGGAAGACCTCCCGGTACTGGGTGCGCAGCGCGGCCTGCACCGCGAGCTGGTAGGCCGCCAGCAGCCGCTGGTAGACGTCGGGCTGCACCCCGAACGGCAGTGGAGTGGCGAGGTCTGCGGTGAGCTCGCGGAACCGGTGCAGTCCCCAGGCGGACAGCGCGGCGACGCCGACGAGCATCCCGCTCATCCGGGCCACCACCACCCCGGCCGAGGCGACCCCGTGCTGGGTGGCGGGCACCGCCCGCAGCGCAGCCGCCGACAGCGGCGCGATCACCAGCCCGAGGCCGAGACCGGCGATCACCAGGTCGGTGTCCAGCCGGGGCAGCACCCCGAGGCGCCGCGCGGCGAGGACGTCGGCGGGCCAGCCGGCGACCAGCAGGTAGCCGCCGGCCGCGAGCAGCATCCCGGCGGCAGCCACCGTCCGGTTGCCGAGGCGCCCGGCCAGCAGGCCCCCCACCAGCGCGCCGACCGGCAGCGCGACCAGGAACCGGGTGAGCAGCACGGCCGCCCCGGTCGCGTCGCGCCCCAGCACCGTCTGGCCGTAGAGGGTGACGTCGACCAGGGTCACCATCAGCGCCGCCCCGGCGGCCAGGCTCACCCCCAACGCGGCGAGGAACGGGCGCCACGCCACCCCCTCGGGCTCGAGCAGCCGCACCGGCGAGCGCCGCTCCCAGAGCACGAACGCGACGGCGAGCGCCGCGGCGCCGGCCACCGACGGCCATCCCCACGGCGGCAGCACCGCGTTGGCGGGCTCAGGGTTGTACAGGCCCACCACCAGCAACGCGAGCGAGCCGGCGAGCAGCCCGCCGCCGACCAGGTCCAGCCGCCCGGGAGCGGCGTTGCTGCGCGGCACGCTGAGCTGCACCGCGATCATGGCGAGCAGGGCGAGCGGAACGTTGGCCCAGAACACCCCGCGCCACCCCACCAGCGCGGCCACCGCGACACCGTAGAGCGGCCCGAGGACGCTGCCCAGCTCCTGCGCGGCGCCCAGCGCACCCAGCGCGGTGGACCGGCTGCGATGCGGCCACAGGTCGGCAGCCAGCGCCATCGACACCGGGAGCAGCGCCCCGCCGGCGATGCCCTGCACCACCCGCCCGGCCACCAGCACGGTGAGGTCGGGGGCGAGTGCGGTCAGTGCCGAGCCCGCGGCGAACGCGGTGAGGCAACCCTGCAGCATCACCCGGCGCCCGAACCGGTCGGAGGCCTGCCCGAGCAGCGGCATCGCGGCGACGTAGCCGAGCAGGAAGCCGGTGACGATCGGGGTGGCGCGCTCCAGGCGGTTCAACGGCACCTGCAGGTCGGTGATGATGTGGACCAGCACGCTGACCACCACGTAGGCGTCCAGCGCGGCGAGCAGGACCACCGCGCCACCCGCTCCCAGGGCGAGCCCGCGGCGGGATGGGGACGCGGTCACCGGATCATCGCACGCTGTGATGTCCGGTCATCACGGTGCTGTGATGTCTGCGGGCGCATTGAAGTCGGAGAGCCGCACGGTCGCCGTCCCATTGGGCAGCGGGAAGCGCGCCTGGACCAGCCGGGACTCGTTCGCCCCGATCCAGACCAGGCCGCTGGTGTCCTGTTCGAGCCCGGGGACCAGCCCGGACAGCACGGCGCCGGGAAAGGTCGCGCGAACCCGGTAGGCGCCCACTCCGCCGACCTCCTCGCGTGCCTCGGTGACGGCGCCGGTACCGCGGCGCAGCAGCACCGGGACGCCGTTCTGCGGGTTCAGGATCACCGTCGGGTCGTAGACACTGCTGGCCAGGGCCGCCGGCAGCTCGCGGAACCCACCGGTGGGTCCCTGCAGGTACAGCGTCCCGCCGGTGAACACGAACTCGAGCTCGGTGACCTGCCCGCCCTGGTCGAGCGTCACGGTGCCCGCCGCATCACCCTCCCGCGTCACCTGCGCGGCCGCGCCCTGCACCGAGAAGCCACCCACGGTGCCCTGGACGTCCAGGTCCAACCGGGCGGTGCGTACTGCAGCCATGGCGTCGGCGGACCGGGTCAGCAGTTGCGCCCCGTCGGGGAGCTCCTCACCGACTCCGGAACAACCGGCGGCAAGCAGCGTGAACAGGAACAGGAGCACCGGGAACCGGAGGCGGCGTGACATGGGAGAATCCTAGAGGCACCGCGTGGTCACGAGCCATCGCGCCACGGCGCTGACGAAACATGCCTGTAACACAGCGTCCCTACCCTGCGGCGCATGGAACGCCAGCAGGAGTTCGTGCTGCGCACGTTGGAAGAGCGCGACATCCGGTTCGTCCGGTTGTGGTTCACCGACGTGCTCGGTTACCTCAAGTCGGTGGCAGTCGCGCCGGCCGAGCTCGAGGGGGCCTTCGCGGAGGGCATCGGCTTCGACGGGTCGGCGATCGAGGGGTTCTCCCGCTCTTACGAGTCGGACATGGTCGCCCGACCGGACCCGTCGACGTTCCAGGTGCTGCCATGGGAGACGCCGGACGGGGAGCGCTACTCCGCCCGGATGTTCTGTGACATCACCATGCCGGACGGCTCACCCTCGTGGGCGGACCCGCGACACGTGCTGCGCCGTGCGCTGTCCAACGCGGGGGAGGCCGGGTTCACCTTCTACGTGCACCCGGAGATCGAGTTCTACCTGCTGCGCTCGCTGCCGGCGGACGGCTCCGAGCCCGAGCCCGCCGACAGCGGCGGCTACTTCGATCAGGCCAGTCACGACGTGGCGCCACACTTTCGCCGGCACGCGATCGAAGCGCTGGAGTCGATGGGCATCTCGGTGGAGTTCAGCCACCACGAGAACGCACCTGGCCAGCAGGAGATCGACCTGCGGTACGCCGACGCGCTGACCATGGCCGACAACATCATGACGTTCCGGTACGTGGTCAAGGAGGTCGCGATCACCCAGGGGGTGCGCGCCTCGTTCATGCCCAAGCCGTTCACCGCGCAGCCGGGCTCCGCGATGCACACTCACGTGTCGCTGTTCGAGGGCGACCGCAACGCCTTCCACGACGACGCGGAACCCTACGAGCTCTCCGACACCGGCAAGGCGTTCGTCGCCGGTGTGCTGCGCCACGCCCGCGAGATGACCGCGGTGACCAACCAGTGGGTGAACTCCTACAAGCGGCTGATCACCGGCGGGGAGGCCCCGACCGCGGTCTGCTGGGGGCACGCCAACCGATCCGCGCTGGCCCGGGTGCCGATGTACTCGCCGGGCAAGGCGGCCAGCCGGCGGGTCGAGATCCGCACCCCGGACTCCGCGTGCAACCCCTACCTCGCCTACGCGGTGGTGCTCGCGGCCGGCCTGCGCGGGGTGCAGAAGGGCTACGAGCTGCCCGCCGCGGCCGAGGACGACGTCTGGTCGCTCTCGGACCAGGAACGCCGTGCCGCCGGATACCCGTCGTTGCCGCAGAACCTGTCCGAGGCGCTGGCCGAGATGGAGAACTCGGAACTGGTCGCCGAGGCGCTCGGTGAGCACGTCTTCGACTTCTTCCTGCGCAACAAGCGCGCCGAGTGGGACAACTACCGTCGTCACGTCACGCCCTACGAGCTGCAGAGCTACCTGCCCGTGTTGTAGACGTAACCTGGGAACGTGAACCACGTCCTGGTGCTGCAGCTCTCGGAGACCGACCCGCCGGAGCGCCTCGGCGACTGGCTGCGCGAAGCGGGTGCCGAGGTGGACGTCCGCGCCGCCCCTGACGGCATCCCGGAGACCCTGGACGGGGTGGACGCCCTGGTATGTCTCGGCGGCGGGATGGGCGCCCAGGACGACGCCCGGCACCCGTGGCTCG
This sequence comes from Pseudonocardiaceae bacterium, assembly GCA_035640155.1. Lineage (GTDB taxonomy): Bacteria > Actinomycetota > Actinomycetes > Mycobacteriales > Pseudonocardiaceae > JALYQB01. The sequence goes on along the minus strand of DASQWR010000178.1, from coordinate 1,220 downwards.
CCGACGTGCGGCGGCTGCTCACCGACGCGGTCACCTCCCGGATCCCGACGCTCGGAGTGTGCCTGGGTGCGCAGCTGCTCGCGGTGGCAACCGGAGGAGGGGTCCGGCGCGGGGAGGCCGGACCCGAGGCGGGTCCGTTGCTGGTCGCCAAGCGCGACGCCGCCGCCTTCGACCCGCTCTTCGCACCCGTGCCGCTGACCCCCGACGTGATCCAGTTCCACCACGACGAGATCTCGGCGCTGCCGCCCGGTGCCACGCTGCTGGCATCCTCTCCGCGGCATGTGAACCAGGCGTTCCGGGTCGGGCCGTGCGCCTACGGCGTCCAGTTCCACATCGAGACGACCCCCGCCACGGTGCTCGCCTGGGCGCAGCACGATCCGGAGGCGGCGGCCACCGTGCCGGCCGGTCGGCTCGACCCGGCTCATCTGGAGCAGGTGCACTCCGACCTCGCCGAGGTGTGGCGTCCCTTCGCCCAGCGGTTCGTCACGCTCGCTGCCGGCGAGATCGCGGCTGGCGAGATCGCAGCAGGCTGGCCGACCCTGCCGCTGCTCACCCACTAACGTCGTTGGACGTGGCGGGTGACCGGCGAGGCAGCGTGGCGTCCCCGGCCCGGCTCGGCCTGACCGACCCCGCGGCCACGGACGTCCTCACACAGCTCGGATGGTGGCGGGACGGGTCTCCGGTCGCCGAGGTCACCGGGGTGCTGTGGGCACTGTCCCGCAGCCCTGCCCCCGATCTCGCCCTGCGCGCCCTGCAGCGCCTGGCGGATGCGATGGGCGGCGGCTGGGCGGAGCTCGACGGCGCCGTGCGGCGCGACGCCGGGCTGCGCGGACGGTTGCTGGGCGTGCTCGGCGGCTCCGTCGCGCTCGGTGACCACCTGGTGGCCGATCCCGGCCGGTGGCGCCGCCTGACCCGCAGTGCTGGGGCGATCGGCGGCCGGGCCTGGACCCGCCGCATCCGCGAAGGCCTGCTCACGGTGGTCGGCGCGGACCCGCAGGAGCCGCCGCCTGGTACTCCCGGCGGCGCCCGCGCTCGCCTGACCGGCACCCAGGCGCAGCGGGCATTGCGGGCGGGGTACCTCGACATGATTCTCGACGTCGCCGCGGCCGACCTCGCCGCGGTGGTGGAACCGGGACTGCCGGTGCTGGCGTTCGAGGATGTCGGCGCGGCGCTGGCCGAGCTCGCCGCTGCGGCGCTGGCCGCGGCTCTCGCGGTCGCCG
>DASQWR010000177.1:0-3263 GCA_035640155.1 Pseudonocardiaceae bacterium | reverse complement strand
CGCGACGTGGACGTAGGACAAGGCGCCCTCGGCACGCCCGCAGGTCTCATCGGCATGCAAGACCGGGGCGCTGGTCAGCAGGTCTTGCAGGTGTGCCCGGAACTTCTTCTCTAGCTTGCGGGCGGCGCGTCCCCGGATGCCGGCGGGGAATCCGGTGCACACCGCTATCTCGCACAGCGCCTGCAGCAGGGTTCGGGCCCGGCCCACCGGCAGGAAGTGCCCACAGGTCAACAAGGCTGCCCGGGCGGCGATGTCCGGGCCGAGTCGCACCGGTGAGCCGGGCGCGGAGACCACGTCGGCGTGCTCATTGTCGGTGTCCCACCCCGGCGTCGTCACCGTCCCGCACCCCGCGCAGAGCTTCGAGACCCGCTGATACTCGGTGACCTCCGGCGCCGGCACCGGCACGACATCGACCACCTGGCGGCGTTCCCGCGCGGATTCCGCGCCCCCCGCCAGCGACGCCGCACACCCCGAGCAGCACTCTGGTTCGATCACCACCACCCGATCCGGATCCTCGACCAGGCTCCGCGACGACGAGGGCGCCCCCCGGGCTGCGTGCCCGGCTTGCGCCCCGACCGCGACCGCGAGGACCGCTTGGTCGCCGGTTTCTTCTCCCCCGGCGCCTCCGAGGAGGGTGGACGCGAGGAGGTCGCCGAATCGGCCGACAACCGCCGGGTCAACTCCGCGATCCGGTCGGTCTGCTCGGCCACGACCCGCTCCAGCTCAGCATTACGCTCCGAGAGCTCCGCGACCTGGTCGGACAACTCACCCACCAGCACGACCAGCTGCTCATACGTCGGGGCCTCGGGCACGCCGCCACCCTGCCCGAACTCCCGCCACGATCAAGGCGACACGCCGACCAGCACCACCCCAGCCTCAGCAACCACACCTGCACCAGCTGAACAGCTACCCTCGATGAACTCGCCATACGGCAGCCGTTTGCTGATGCGGTCTTCACGCCGTGCTCCAGCAGCTCCGCCTCGGGCTTGCTGCAGGCCCACACAAATCCGGTAGGTCACCCCGTAAGCCATCGGGCAGCAGCAACCCGATCAAATTAACCCACGTCGTCGCGTTGAGGGAGCTGTCGAACGTACGCGGAGATGTCGTAGTTTCCGTAGTAAATCTCGCGATAGGGCCTCGTTGCTTGGACCTGACAATTTCCTGACGATCGGCTTGCAGCCGACCTACGAAGGGGGTGGGAGGGGTAGTCAAGACGGGCGGCGACGCAGTGGTGAGTTCGATCTTCGACGATGCAGACCCTACGTCAGCACGGTTGACGATGAGGAGCGGAGGGCTATGGAAGCGCGAGTCCTGCTCGTCGAGGACGACGAACAGATTCGGCAGGCACTGGGATTGGCCCTTGCAGATGAGGGCTGCGAGGTCGTCGAAGCGGCGTCCGGAGAGGAAGCGTTGCGGCGCCTTGGTGGCACAACGGTGGACGTCGTCCTGCTGGATTTGATGTTGCCGGGCGTGGACGGCTTGGCGGTGTGCCGCACGCTGCGATCCCACGGCGACTTGCCCATCATCATCATCACTGCTCGTGCAGACACCACCGATGTGATCAGTGGCCTGGAGGCGGGCGCCGACGACTACGTCACCAAGCCGCTCGTGGCCAGTGAACTTGCCGCGCGTATTCGGGCCTTGTTGCGTCGTCGTCGTTTCGGGAGCGAGGGATCCGGGGGTCCGCGGTTGCAGCTTGGGGCAGTCGAGATCCGACCCGACGAGGGGGTGGTCTGTCGCGATGACAATGAGGTCTACCTGACCCGAACCGAATTCCGGCTACTGGTTGAGCTGGCCGGTGCCGATGGTCGGGTAGTAACTCGTGAGGAGTTACTCCAGCGGGTGTGGGGCTATGACTACTTTGGGGACACTCGGCTGCTCGACGTGCACATCCGCCGGCTTCGGCGCAAGATCGAAGTCAATCCGAACGAGCCTGCCTTGGTGCTCACCGTTCGCGGAGTGGGCTACAAGGTCGCCAAGAAGGCTTGAGGCCCGAGTGGAGGAGAGGGGCCGAGTTCGACATGCTGCGGCTGTCGCTGCGCTGGCGGGTGGCGGTGGCGTTCGGGTTGTGTTCGCTAGTGGTGTCGAGCCTGTTCGCGGTCGCCACGTGGCAGCTGGCTTCCAGCTACATGCTTCGACAACGCGAGCAGAGCGTCACCGCGCAGGCTGCGGCCAACGTGCGTCTCGTCGAGGCGACGCTGCGAGTCGGCAGCGAAGGGCTCGACGAGCTGCTGACCGGTCTGACCTGGGAGCCCAGATCGACGATCCTGCTCCACCGCGAGGAAAACTGGATGACCAGTGGTCGGCAGGTCGATCCCGCCGTCGTGCCTGCCCAGCTGCTGGCGGTGGCGCGCGACGGCAAAGCAGCTCGCCAGCGCCTGGTCGTCGGGCAGGTCCCGGTGCTCGCTGTCGCCTTGTCGATCCCCACCGAAGACGCTATCTACGTCCAGCTGTCCCCGCTGGTGGAACTCGGTCGCAGCTTCCGGTTTTTGAGCAGGCTGCTGATTGCGGGCACGGCGTTGAGCGCCCTGCTCGGGATTGCGCTGGGCTGGTGGACCAGCCGGCGCGCTTTGCGTCCGCTCACCACGCTCACCGCTGCCGCTGCCCGGGTGGCCCAGGGAGATCTGCAGGCTCGGCTGCCGGAGCAGTCCGATCCTGATCTCGCTCCGCTGGCGGTCACGTTCAACGCGACGGTGTCAGCGTTGGAGCAGCGGGTCCGGCGCGACGCCCGTTTCGCTGGGGATGTGAGCCATGAACTTCGGTCCCCGCTCACGACCATGGTCAATGCCAGCGAGGTGCTTCAACGTCGGCGCGCTGAGCTGTCGGCCACTGCGCGCAAAGCGGCGGATCTGCTCACCAATGAGGTGCAGCGGTTCCGGCACATGGTCGTTGATCTGCTTGAGATTTCCCGCCTCGATCAGGATGTGGATCACCAGGCATTGGAGGCAGTCGATCTAGGTGAGCTGGTGCGCAACGTCGCGGCCAGCCGCGCCGGTGATGTGCCCATCGACGTCCAACAGCCACCACCTCTTGTCCTGGCCGATCGGCGCCGTCTGGACCGCGTCGTCGCCAATCTGCTCGACAACGCCGAACGCCACGGCGGTGGTCCTGTTCGGATCACGGTCTCCCGTCGGAGCGGTTGCGTGCGCCTGGAGGTCGACGACGCTGGACCCGGCGTGCCGGTCCAGCTGCGCGAGCGGGTGTTCGAGCGGTTCGCCCGCGGCGCACGCACCGGGCACCGCAGCGATGACGACGGCAGTGGC
>DASQWR010000176.1:0-2603 GCA_035640155.1 Pseudonocardiaceae bacterium | reverse complement strand
CAGTTTGGCGTTGACGTACGGCCAAGCATAAAGCTTGTCCGACCGCATGTCCACACAAATAGCACGACGCTGAGGTCTTTGGTCGCCTTCTCACCTAGATGGCCTAGATGGACGCCGTGGGCGAATGCGCATCTGCTTCTACAGCTGCACATGCAACGGCACGGCACTGAATCGCCGACTTGTATGAGCGGCACGGGATGCGCGGATAGATGATCTAACGTCCCGCCGGGGCACCGATCGGCTTGACTGATGAATCGCCTGCCGCCCTTCGGGCTGGCTCTACCAGGGTTTGTCATGTCGGTCGGGTCCCGGACCACGGTTTGACTCAACAGAGGTGTGCCCGTCGGTGCTGAAAGTTGGCCTGTCGACCGCGGTCCCGCTCCCGCTGCCGCTGCCGCATCTGACCGGAGGTTGCCATGGTCATCATCGAGTTCGACCCACACAAGCGGACCCACACCGCGAGCGCGCTGGACCCGGGCACGCACCGAGTGCTGGCCACGCTGCAGATCGCCGCCACGCTGGCCCGCTACAGGCAGCTGCTGCGATGGGCGCAGGGTTCGAGTCGCGGCGCTGGGCGGTGGAAACGCCCGCGGTCTGGGCCGGCACCTGGCGCAGTGGCTGACCGCCCGTGGAGAACACGTCGACGTGCCGTCCACTGCCACCGCCGCGTTCGCGAGCTCTCGCGCGGTGGCCGCAAGAACGACGTCATCGACGCGGGCCGTAGCAGCAAGCGTCGCCGCTCTGGCCCGGAGACGCCCGACTGGTCGCCGCTGAGAACCTCTCGACCGCGCTGGGGCTACTCGACGAGCGGCGCGCCAACCTCGTCGCTCACCGCACCCGGCTGGTCAACCAGCTGCACGCGCTACTGCGTGACCTCGTGCCCGGCGGCGCCGATACCGACCTGACCGCTGTTCACGCCTGTTCGAAAGCGTTCCCGTAAGGTGCACCAAAGGATTATGGTTTTAATTTCTAACTACGTCCGGACCTCGAACTCTTCGGGTGAAGCGTGGGCGCGGAAGCAGTCCCATGTCATGGGCAGCGTCCCAGTCGCCCCGGGAGGAATGTCCCAACCTGTAGAGCACGGTGGTCTCTACTGCGTCGGCTCGCCACCAGTTTAGGCGCCAGGGACTCGCTCATAGACGATCTTGCCAGGGAAAACCGAGAACGCCGAGACCTGCCACGGGCCCTTGTCAGACGCTGAGTACCCAGCAGCGGCCAGCTCCCGGCAGCGCTCTCCCCGCGGTGGTGCTCACTGAGGATCAGTGGACGCAGGTGGGATCGGTAGGCGGGCCAGGCGGCACAGGGCGCGGAGGCCTTCGGGGGTGCCGGGCCAGTGCCGGGTGAGCGCGTCTGGGCCGGCACTGCGCACCACGGAGCGCAGCACCACGGTGACGACGATGGCGTCGTCGGCGTAGCCCAGCACCGGAATGAAGTCCGGTACGAGGTCGATCGGCAGGGCCAGATATCCGAGCAGCAGCACCAGCCTGATCCGGACCCCGCGCGGCAGGGTGGCGTCGCTGGCCAGCCGGCGTAGCAGTCGGATCAGGTCCGGCAGCAGCCGCACCGCGGTGCGGAGGCCGGTGTCGTCGGGGCGGTTGCCCCACAGCACGATCAGCAGGACCAACCAGAGCAGCACCAGCCCGCCGAGCATCCCGAGCAGCACTTCCCACCACGCGTTCGCGATCACCCTCTACTCCAGGTGGTGAAGGCTCGGACGAGTGCCAGCCCGCAGGAGGTGGCGCCCAATCCGGCCAGAACGCTGGCGGCGGCGTTGGCGGCCGCGTAGAACCGGGCCCTAGCCCTGAACCAGGCGGAGGGTTTCGTAGCCGAAGGTGGAGTAGGTCGTCAGCGCCCCGCAGAACCTGACCCCGACCGCGACCATCATCGGCTCTGTCGCCGGTAGGCCGGCGAGCAGGCCGAGTAGGCGGCTTGCCGACCCGCGCGGGAAAGCAGGCGGAAGACCGCGCCGGTCACGGTGGAGCCGGTCCACACCGCCGCCACCGCAGCGACCAGGGTGCCGGCCAGGTAGACCAAGTGCCAGCCGGGCGGCCCCGGCATCGACCGCTTGCTGGGCGTCGATGACGTAGGTGGAGAAGGTGGTGTACGCGCCCAGCACCCCGACCCCGAGGAACGGGCGGACCAGCCGCCGCGAGCCCGTGACGCCCAGCGCGCCGAGCATCCCACCGAGCGAGATCGCCACGAGCACCGGGAGCGCGGGCCGGGCGAACTCGCGGCGGTGCGCCGGCTGCATCGCGGCCGGTATGGCGGGGCATGTGTCCTCCTACCAGGGCAAGGCTGATTCGCTGATAAGGGACATCGGCAGCGTCGTGCCGCGGTTCACCCTGGATGGGGTCCGGCGGGCTCCACCGCCGCGTATCGCTTGATGCGGTCCCCAGGGTAAGCGATCACTGCATCGGGAGGTGCCCAGTAGCCATCGTTTCAGGCCGGGCGGGGCGCGTACATGATCACGGCGACGCCGAGCAGGCAGATCAGGGCGCCGGTTACGTCATAGCGGTCGGGTTGGAACCCGTCCACCACGATTCCCCAGGTCAGCGATCCGGCGACGAAGATCCCGCCGTACGCGGCGAGGATGCGCCCGAAGT
>DASQWR010000175.1:0-5013 GCA_035640155.1 Pseudonocardiaceae bacterium | reverse complement strand
AGGAACAGCCGGTCCGGCACCGAGCGGCCGCCGGTCCCGGCCTCCGCGATCGCGACGCCGCAGAGCCAGGCCGCCGCGACGACGCCGCACGCCAGCTCGACCAGGGCGATCAGGTGCCCCGCGGTCCAGCGCCGGGGGGTCACGAGCCGCTGCCGGTCGCGTGCCGCACAGGCGCAGCGTAGGGGACACCCGGACCGGGCCCGTCCGCCGGACGTGCGCGCGGCCCGGCGTCTCCGCGATAGTGGCCCCATGAGCGACATGACGCGCGCGATGCAGGTCACGGCTCCCGGCGAGCGGCTCGAACTCGTGGAACGCGAGGTCCCCGTCCCCGGCCGCGGGGAGGCCCTGGTCCGGGTGGAGGCGTGCGGGGTCTGCCACTCCGACTCGTTGACGGTCGAGGGCGCGATGCCGGGCATCGAGTACCCGCGGGTGCCCGGCCACGAGATCGCGGGCCGGATCGAGGCGGTCGGCGACGACACGGTCCCGTGGGAGGTGGGGCAGCGCGTCGGAGTCGGCTGGTTCGGCGGCAACTGCGGGTACTGCGACCCCTGCCGGCGCGGCGACATGATTAGCTGCGTCAACGGCCAGGTGCCGGGCATCGCCTACGACGGCGGGTACGCCGACCACGTCCTCGTGCCCAAGGCCGCGCTGGCCTCGATCCCGGACGAGCTGTCCGCGCAGGACGCCGCCCCGCTGCTCTGCGCGGGGATCACCACGTTCAACGCACTGCGCGAGAGCGGTGCCCGCCCGGGCGACCTCGTCGCCGTGCTCGGCGTCGGCGGCCTCGGGCACCTCGGTGTCCAGTTCGCCCGGCGCATGGGCTTCGAGACCGTCGCGATCGCCCGCGGCACGGACAAGGAGGAGCAGGCCCGGTCGCTCGGCGCCCACCACTACGTCGACTCCACGAGCACCGACGTGGCCGAGGCGCTGCAGGCGCTCGGCGGCGCGCAGACCGTGCTGGCCACGGTGACCGCACCCTCGGCGATGAGCGCGGCCGTCGGCGGGCTGCGCCCCCGCGGCCGGATGGTCGTCGTCGGCGCGTCGGCCGACCCCATGCAGATCCCGCCGTTCGCGCTGATCCCCGGCAGCACCGGGGTCATCGGGCACGCCTCGGGAACGTCGAAGGACTCCGAGGACACCCTGCGGTTCAGCACCCTGCAGGAGGTCCGCCCGATGATCGAGACCTACCCGCTCGAGCAGGCCGCGGAGGGCTACGCGCGCATGATTAGCGGCGTGGCGCGGTTCCGCGTCGTCCTCACCACGGGCGCCTGACGGCTCGGTCCTGGTCCCCGGCTCGACCCATTCGGTCGAACGCGACGAGTCTCCGTGGGCGGTAGCATCCGCGTCGATGGTCGCGTGGCAAGAGTTCGCCGGAGAGGCGCCGCGGATCGCCGAGGTCTTTGTTCGCAGGCACACGGCGACGGGGAATTTGTGCCTGCTGGCCACACTCCGCTCCGATGGATATCCTCGGATCAGCCCCATCGAGCCCCGGATCTTCGAGGGTTGGTTGCTGATCGTCGGGATGCCCAACACAACCAAGTTCCGGGACCTGGGTCGTGACCCGCGGTTCTGTCTGCACACCGCCACCGTCGATCCTTCCGTGGGCGACGGTGACGCCAAGTTGTGGGGCGATGCCAAGAATCTGCAGGATCGGGACTTGCACGAGCGGTTCGCCAACAACTTGTTCGAGGAAGCCGGGTTCGACCTTCGGGGACAGGAGCTCGACCCGTTCTACGTCGCCGACCTCACCGGCGCCTCATCAGTAGAGTTTGAGGACGGCCAGTTGACGATCACCATCTGGAAGCCCGGTGAGGGAGAACGGGTGGTGCGAAAGACCTGAACCCATGGTGTGCAGGGCAGCTACGCCGAGAGCACGACGCGGGTTGGCCACGGGCTCGGTAACAGGTTGACACCGCGGGACCCGACCGGCACTGAAAACGACCCACGACAGCAGCCGCGTCGCTCCCAGCCAGCACCATCGTCACCAGGCCGGGCTGGGTGGACGCAGACCCACATCGGTGAGCGCATCGGTGATGGCGAGTCGCACGAACTGTTCGTCGAACTCAACGAGGACGTCGCTGCAGGTTGATGGCTGCTCGCCGCTCAGCGGCCAGCTAGCAGGTTGACCGTGAGCCACCGGCCAGGACCCGACCACCGGCGCTGGCTCACACCCAGATGGGCGCCGCAGTGCTCCCCGACACCCCTCGCTTGACCCCGCCGGCAGTCGCGACCGCGCCGCCGCGAGGAAGCAAGCTGCCGCCGCCGACGTCGCGAGCCGCGCTGCGATCACGGGCTGGCGTAAAGGACGGCAGCCCCGGCCGGAAAGCCGTGCTTGCCGGCCCCCGGTCGTTTGCCCGTCCGGGTCGTAGGCCGGTCCAGGCCGGCTCGGGTAGCCGGTCAAGCGCGGCGGCAATGTCGCTACAGCAGTCAGCGGGTGCACGCCGAGCTGGCCGGGCCGATCGAGGTCCCTGCCCGGGCCTTGAGGCTGCCCTGCTCGCGTTCTTCGAGTCGCTCAATCCGCCAGTGGGCTGAGCGCGCGGGAAACTGTCGGAGCCGCGGTCTAGCGTGACCCGCACACCTCAACTCCGACTTTTCGAGGAGCACCCGATGAGCGAGGTCACCACCAACCAGCCGCTCGGCACGCCGACCTGGGTCGACCTGGGCATTCCGGATCTCGACCGGGCGATGGAGTTCTACGGCGCGCTGTTCGGCTGGATGTTCGACGTGGGACCGGAGGAGACCGGCCGGTACACGATGTGCCTGTTACGTGGCGAGCCGGTCGCGGCCATCATGCCCAATCCCGATCCGAACGCCAGCGAGTTCTGGTGGAACGTCTATCTGGCCACCGACGACTGCGACGAGACCGCGCGGCGCGCCACCGCGGCCGGTGGGACGTTGCTGATGGAACCGATGGACGTGATGGACCAGGGCCGGATGGCCGTGGTTCGTGACCCGGTCGGTGCCCAGTTCGGACTGTGGCAGGGCAAGGCCCACATCGGCTGCCACATCGTGAACGAGCCGAGTTCCTTGCTGCGAAACGATCTCGTGACACCCGACGCCGCCACCGCACGCGCGTTCTACTCCAAGGTCTTCGACTTCACCCTCGACGGCAACGACGACCTGCCCGGCGTGGACTTCACCTTCCTGCGCCGGCCCGACGGGCACGAGATCGGCGGAATCTTCGGCGATCCAAGCGCCACCAAGTCGGCATGGGACACGCTGTTCGAGGTGTCCGACACCGACGTGGTGGTGCGGCGGGCGCGGGAGGCGGGCGGCACGGCGGAGGAGCCGTACAACATGGTCTATGGCCGGCTCGCCACCGTCACCGATCCGTTCGGCGCGACGTTCTCAGTGGGCGCAAGGAAAGCCGGCTAGCGCGATCGGCACCACCACCGGCGGCGGCGCGGTCGCACCGCGTCATCTCTACCGCTGTACTGCAAAGTCACCCTCGGAGGCTGTCGCCCGAATCGGTTGGCACGCGGCGGCGTCTCTTGCGCTGGTGACGGCTCGGCGGCCGGGAGGATCGCTGTGTGGCCTACAACTTCGTGGCCGGCGACCGTGATCAGTTGATGTTGATGCCGCCGTCCGTCGCGGACTGGCTGCCTGAAGGTCATCTGGCGTGGGTCGGAGCGCGGCGCGTATGGGGCAGAGCCGGCGCCCTGCGCGGAGACTCGACCCGACGCACCGCCGGCGGCCCGGTACACGATTGATGGCGGGCTGGCCGGCAAGTCGAGGCTGGACGTCCTTTGCCGAGGTCATGTGGCCAACCAGCGCGGCGCTGCTCGCGGCGGCCGGTGTGCCGGTTCGGGGGCGCGGTGCCTGGACCTCGGCTGCGGTGGTGGCCACGTCACCGTCGAGCTCGCCGGGCTGATCGGGCTGACCGGATCGGTGGTTGGCGTCGACATCGACGCGGAAATCGTTGACCTCGCCCGAGCGGTAGCCGCGGCCCGTGGTCTTGGCAACCTGAAGTTTCGGGTAGGCACCGCCGAGGACCTCGGTGAGGCCCTATGACCTCAGGTACGCGCGGTTTCTGCTCTCCCACGTCGCGGACCCGCAGCGGGTGGTCAGTGGGCTGGCGGCGGTGATCGCGCCCGGCGGCAAGGTGATCGTCGAGGACGTCGACTTCACAGGCCCATTCTGCTTCCCGCGCAGCTACGCGTACACCCGGTGCGTGCAGCTCGGCGTCGACTGGGACACTATCCCCGCCACCCCGATCAGAGGCCGGCTACCACGCTCAGCGGCGTAGAGCCCGTTTCCAGCCCCCGCCCGTCGAACCGTGCGTGCGGTTCTCCCGCACACGGCTCACCGACGTCGTTCACCGCCGGCATTCGGTCTTTCCCGCCAGGCCCGAAACGGCCTGGGTGCGACAACGGTTCCGTCAAGGTTGATCAGGCCGAGCTGGTTGGGCGAGGCGAACGCCACAACCCACCAGCCGAACCGCCGGGAGCGCCGATGGCGTTTGGTGATGAACCCTGCCAGTCGCATCCGCGCAACCCGTTGATCTTGCCGAAGTGGCGAGCCGAGTTCCCATAGCGGAAGTAGGCGGCTTGGCTTCAACCGGTCGGAGCGCCATGCCCGCTTTCTAGTAGTTTGCTGAGTCGTTCAGCGGGCGTATGCCATGGCAGGCTCAGGCAGTGGAAGCATGCGCTTCGACGAGTTCGGTGAATAGTTCGGAGGGTTTCTTCCAGTTATGAATCTTACGGGGTCGGTCATTGATTTCGGAAGCGACGGCGGCGAGATAGTTGGGATCAGGGGTGATTGTCACACCTTTGGGGAAGAACTCGCGGAGGATGCGGTTGAGGTTCTCGCCTGTGCCGCGTTCGGCCGGCGAGTGCGGGTGGGCGAAGTACACCGGCAGCCCGGTCGCGGTGATCGTGGCGTGCCGCGCCATCTCGGTGCCGCAGTCCCAGGTCAGCGACCGGCGGATGGCGGCCGGGAGGCCGTCGACGGCGGCGATGACGGCCTCGCCGACGGTGAGGGCGTCCCGCCCGCTCAAGGGCACCAGGATGAGGA
>DASQWR010000174.1:0-19655 GCA_035640155.1 Pseudonocardiaceae bacterium | reverse complement strand
TGAGCATATACGCGGACGCTGAGAGTGAGAAGCGACTCGAACAGCGCGCCGAGCAAGGGGCCCTCGGAAGCCGTTGCGCGGACCGGATCGTCACCGGCCAGTAGGGCGGAGGCGTTCGTGCCCAGCAGCCGGGCCGCCAGGGCAGGATCGACCAAGTGGTGTTTGGGGGTCTGAGCGAGCCGCGCGAAGACGTTTCCGGTCGGCAACCAGCCCGGCAACGGTTCGAGAAGCCAGAGCTGCGTCAGCACGTTGCGGTACCCGATCGTGGTGGTCTTCGCGGGCTTGTCGATCTCGCCCGGCGTGGCTGCGTCCAGTATCGCGTTGTAGGCGGCGGTGGTGGACGTGGCCGCGGCGTAGGCACGAAGCCAGGCCCGCAGGGTCGCCGGTCGCCGGACGATGTGACCCAGCGCCGGAAACTCCCGCTCGACGATGCGGCTGAGGTAGCCGTCCAGCTGAGCCCGACATGCACGCGCCGACAGGTGCCGGATCCCGGGGAAACCGGACAGGACGATCTCCGCTGCGTAATCGGTCAGGGTGACCGCGGTGTCACCGCCGATGTCGGCAGCGGTGCCGCTCAGCAGTGCGCTCAGGCTCACAGTGGGTTGCTCGAGACCACGCTCAGCCAGGGACATCGGGCGCATCCGCAGGACGGCCAGTCTCCGCGCACCTCGACCCAGCCCTCAACGATGCTGCGAAGGCCGCTGTCGCTCTGGGCCTGACGGAGTCGGTGTCCGCGCTGACGGGAGCGGCACTGGGCGCGGAGCTGCGCCGGCTGGCGCTGCGGGCGACCTTGGATGCCCGCTACGCCCGACGACCGGACGACCGCCCCCATGTCGCCGAGGTCGCGCTGTTCCTCGCCGCGGCGCGGAAACTGCCCGTCGCGGATCGGCCGGACCTGCCCGCGATCCTGCGCGGAATGGCCGACGCGATGGGCGCGGACGTCGACCCCGAGACTCTGCTGGCGGCCACCGTGGGACACCTTGCGATCTCCGGATCCGCCGCCTGATGTCACGGCGCAGGCCCACCCGCCAGGGCGAACCGGCGAACCTGGTGCTGGACAACGAAGCACTCGGTCAGCTCTCCGGGGGGCGCCCGTCCCGGTCGCTGCTCGTGGCGCTGGAGGCGCCACAGCCACCACCGGTCGGATCCTGCTGCCCACGAGCGTCGTCGTCGAGCGAGGCTATGACCCGTCAGCGCCGGTCGCGGTCGACGCCAATCGCCTTCTTCGCACCGCCCACGACGACGAGCTCACCAGATCGCGCGCCGTTGAAGCGGGACGTCTTCGGGAGAAGGCGCACCACGGCGCGTCTGTCGTCGACGCTCATGTGGCAGCGACCGCCCTGGCGGCGATCCGGAACCACGGCGGCACCGCAACCATCCTGACCTCTGATGGCGGTGACATGAAGCGCCTTCTCGACGCTTCGGTCGACACCGGGATGAGGACCTCAGCGTCCATCCAAGCCCTGTCAAGCCCGCTCAACCCCTGAGCAGGGAGCGGGCCATGACGATGCGCTGGATCTGGTTGGTGCCCTCGTAGATCTGGGTGATCTTGGCGTCGCGCATCATCCGCTCGACCGGGAAGTCCCGGGTGTAGCCCGCGCCCCCGAAGAGCTGCACGGCGTCGGTGGTGACCTCCATCGCGACGTCGGAGGCGAAGCACTTGGCCGCGCTGGAGATGAACCCGAGCCGGCCCTCGCCCCGTTCCGCGCGGGCCGCAGAGACGTAGACGAGCTGTCGCGCCGCCTCCACCTTCATCGCCATGTCGGCGAGCATGAACTGCACGCCCTGGAAGTCACTGATGAGCCTTCCGAACTGCTTGCGCTCCTGGATGTAGGCGATCGACGCGTCCAGCGCGCCCTGCGCGATGCCGACCGCCTGCGCCCCGATCGTCGGCCGGGTGTGGTCGAGGGTCTGCAGCGCGGTCTTGAACCCGGTGCCCGGCTCGCCGATGATCCGGCCGGCCGGGACGGTGCAGTTCTCCAGGTGGACCTCACGGGTAGGGCTTCCTTTGATCCCGAGCTTGCGCTCCTTGGGCCCGCAGGAGAAGCCCCGGTCGTCCTTGTGCACCAGGAACGCGCTGATCCCGCTGGCCTTCTTCTCCGCGTCCGTCACGGCCAGCACCGTGTACCAGGTGGACTCCCCCGCATTGGTGATCCACGCCTTGGTGCCGTTGAGCACCCAGGCGTCCCCGTCCAGCCGGGCGCTGGTCCGCATGGCGGCGGCGTCGCTGCCGGCCTCACGCTCGGACAGTGCGTAGGAGGCCATCGCTTCCCCGGTGGCGACGCCCGGCAGCACCTGCTTCTTCAGGTCGTCAGAGCCGGACAGGAGCAGCCCCGTGGTGCCCAGCTTGTTCACCGCGGGGATCAGCGACGACGACGCGCAGACCCGGGCGACCTCCTCGATCACGATGCAGGTGGAGATCGAGTCCGCGCCCTGCCCGGAGAACTCCTCCGGCACGTGCACGGCGTGGAACCCGGCTCGCACCAGCGCGTCGCGGGCCTCGACGGGATAGCGCTCGTCCTCATCGACGGCTGCGGCGTGCGGGGCGATTTCCTTCTCCGAGAGCGCCCGCACCGCGGCACGCAGCGCGTCGTGCTCCTCACCCAGCTGGTAGGTGCCGAAGTCCGGATTCACCGCGGGCGCCTCCTGTTACCGCCGGGTAATCGCCCCTGATGCTAACCCGCTCGGTCTGATCGTCACGTGCTCGCGCGCTTGCGGGCGAGAGCGGCGTCCTTGTCCTGCACGCTTCGGGCCAGGTCGCGCTGGAAGGCCGCCATCCGGTCGGCAAGGGTGGGATCGGACACCGCGAGGATGCGGACCGCGAGCAGGCCCGCGTTGCGCGCACCACCGACCGAGACCGTCGCCACCGGCACCCCGGCGGGCATCTGCACGATCGACAGCAGCGAGTCCAGCCCGTCGAGGTGGCGCTGGGGCACAGGCACCCCGATCACCGGCAGCACGGTGGCCGCCGCCACCATCCCGGGCAGGTGGGCCGCCCCACCGGCGCCGGCGATCACCACCCGAAACCCCCGGCCGGCGGCCCCGGAGGCGTAGTCGAGCATCAGCGCCGGGGTGCGGTGCGCGGAGACCACCGACACCTCGTGGGACACGTCGAACTCGTCGAGGGCCTCGGCGGCGGCTCGCATCACCGGCCAGTCCGAGTCACTCCCCATGATCACGCCGACTGTCGGGGTCATCCCTGCGCCTCCCATCCGTCCGCCCACCCGGCGGTGGCCAGCCACTGCGCGGCCAGCCCGGCGTCGCGCCGCGCCGGTGCGAGCTCCTCGCCGAGCACCGTCACGTGGCCGATCTTGCGGCGCGGGCGTTCCGCCTTGCCGTAGAGGTGCACCTTCGCCGTCGGAAAACGGGCCATCAGGTGGTGCAGCCGCTCGTCCAGCCCCATCGCCGGAGCAGTCTCGGCACCGAGCACGTTCGCCATCACGGCCACCGGAGTGTGCGCCGCGGTGCCACCCAGCGGGTAGTCCAGCACCGCGCGCAGGTGCTGCTCGAACTGGGAGGTGACCGCGCCCTCGATGGTCCAGTGACCGCAGTTGTGCGGGCGCATCGCGAGCTCGTTCACGAGCAGCCCGGAGCTGGTCTCGAACAGCTCGACGGCCAGCACCCCCACCACGCCGAGCTCGGCTGCCAACCGCAGCGCGAGCTTCTCGGCGTTCTCCGCCAGCTCGGGGTCCAGCTCCGGTGCCGGCGCGAGCACCTGCACGCAGATGCCGTCGCGCTGCACGCTCTGCACGATCGGCCATACGGCACCCTGGCCGAACGGCGAGCGCGCCACCAGCGCGCACAGCTCACGACGCATCGCCACGCACTGCTCCACCAGCAGCGGGGAATCCACGGTGTCGAGCAGCTGGGGCACCACCCGCTGCGCCTCGGCGGAGCTGGCGAGCATCCACACCCCCCGGCCGTCGTACCCGCCGCGGGCGGTCTTGAGCACGCCCGGCCAGCCGTGCTCCGCGCCGAACCGCAGCACGTCGGTGACCGCGGTGACTTCGCGGAACGGGGGCACCGGGATCTCGAGCTCGGCCAGCCGGCGCCGCATCACCAGCTTGTCCTGCGCGTGCACCAGCGCATCGGGGCCCGGGTGCACGGCGAACCCGTCGGCGACCAGCGCACGCAGGTGCTCGGTCGGGACGTGCTCGTGGTCGAAGGTCACCGCCTCGCAGCCGGCGGCGAAGGCCCGCAGCACCGCCAGGTCGGTGTGCGCACCGAGGGTGACGTCCGGGGACACCAGCGCCGCGGGCTCGTCGGGCGCGGTGGCCAGCACCCGCAGCGACTGGCCCAGCGCCACCGCGGCCTGGTGGGTCATCCGGGCCAGCTGGCCCGCGCCCACCATGCCGACGACGGGGGTGCGGGTGCGAGGGTCCACGGACCCGGAATGGTAACCGCGGGTCCCGGCCCGCCGCCCGGCCGGGACGGCTGCGCGCCTCCGTAGACTGCCCGGGTGTCCGTGGTCGACTCTGTGCTCCTGCGGATCCCACAGCCGTACCGGGACCTCGCCGTCCGACACCGCGAGCTGGTGAAGTTCGGGCTGGTCGGGGGCACCACCTACGTCGTGGACATCGTGCTGTTCACCGCCCTCAAGCTCACCGTGCTGGAGCCGAAGCCGGTCACTGCCAAGATCCTCGCGGTGCTGGTGGCGTCCATCGTGTCCTACGTGCTGAACCGGGAGTGGTCGTTCCGCACCCGGGGTGGCCGGGAGCGGCATCACGAGGCCGCGCTGTTCTTCGCGGCGTGCGGGGTGGGACTGGTGATCAACGCCACCCCGCTGTGGATGTCGCGCTACCTGCTGGACCTCCAGACCCCCCAGGTCAGCCTGCTCGTGCAGGAGGTCGCCGACTTCGTGAGCGCGAACCTCGTCGGGACCCTGCTGGCGACGGCGTTCCGGTGGTGGGCGTTCCGGCGCTACGTCTTCCCGGACCTCGACGTTCGCCGTCAGGTGTAGCCGGCCGCCTACCGGACCATCCGGGCACCGGGCCACGGCGACCTGGCCACGTCGACGGCCCGCGGAACCCGCAGGTAGAGCGCGAAGGTCGCGGGAGCGGTGGAGCTGAGCTCCAGGCGACCCCCGTCGGCCTCGACCAGTGCGCGCGCCAGCGCCAGCCCGACCCCGGTCGAGGACGCTCCGGAGACCCCGCGGTCGAACACATGGCGAGCCAGCCCCTCGGGGATCCCCGGCCCGGCGTCACTCACCTCGACCACGACCATCCCGTCGCGGCCGAAACCACCCGGACGGGCGGCGAGCGTGACGGTGCCGCCGCCGTGGCGCAGCGCGTTGTCCACCAGCACCCCGATGGCCTCCCGGATCCGCCCGGGGGTGACCCGGGCGAGCAACCCGTCGGGGACCCGCAGGCGCAGCGAGCGGCGTTGCGCGGCGGCCGGGGGGTTCCACTCCTCGGCGACCTCGCGCAGCAACCCGGTGAGGTCCACCGGCTCCGCGCTCGCGGCCCGGGCGACGTCCGCGGCGCGCAGCAGCTCGTCCAGCACCTCCCCGAGGTGCTCGGCCTGCTCCAGCGCGGCCTCCGCCTCGGCCGCCGTGGCGGCCTCGGGGTGGGTGGCCAGTTCGTCCAGCCGGAGCTGCAGCGCAGTGAGCCGGCTGCGCAGCTGGTGGGAGACGTCGCCGACCAGGTCACGCTCGCGCTGCATCAGCTGCGACAGCGCTGCGGCGGAGGTGTCCAGCACGTCGGCCACCCGGTCGAGCTCCGGGACGCCGTGCCGGCGTGACACTGCCCGGAAGTCCCCCGCTCCCAGGCGTGCGGCACGATCGGCCACATCCTGCAGCGGCCCGGCCAGCCGCCGGGCGGTCACCGAGGCGACGGCCGCCCCGGTGCCGATGGAGAGCACCACGAGCAGGGCGACGACCGCGACGGCCTGCAGCTGGGTGCGGCGCATCCCGTCCCCCGGGACGGCCAGGGTGACGCGGCCGCGCTCCGCCGTCGGCAGCGTCTCGACCACCGGATCCGGTCCCGGATCGGGCCCCAGGGTTGCCCGCCCGGTCCGCTGCGAGTCGACGACGAGCTGGCCCTCCGGCGGCAGCGCGAGCGCCACGGCGTCGAGGTCGACCGCCCCCGGCTGGTCGTGGAGCGTGCCGACCACCTGCTCCAGGCGCGACAGCAGACCCGCCCGGGTGAAGTCCTCCACCAACCGCCAGGTGGTGAAGGCGAGCGGGACACCGAGCACCAGCCCGGTGATCGTGACCACCAGCATCGTCGACTGCAGGATCCGCCGGCGCACGCCAACTCCCCTCCGGGTGAAGCGTCCCTGCGCGCTGGGCGAACCATCGGCGACCACCGTCGTTCACCCGGCGTTGAAGCGGAAACCCACGCCCCGGATGGTGACGATCCGAGCGCTGCCGATCTTGCGGCGCAGCCAGGACATGTGCATGTCCAGCGTCTTGGACGTCTTGAGCTCCGGGGCGTTCCACACCTCGCGGAGGATCTCCTCGCGGCTGACCACCTGACCGGCCCGGTGCAGCAGCACCCGCAGCAGCTCGAACTCCTTGTTCGCCAACGTGACCTCCTCGCCCTCGACCAGCACCCGCCGGGCGGAGAGCTCCATCCGCACCCCCGCCGCCTCCAGCACGTCGGGGACGCTGCGCCGCAGCAGCGCGCGCACCCGCGCCAGCAGCTCCGCGAGCCGGAACGGCTTGGCCACGTAGTCGTCGGCGCCCGCGTCGAGACCCACCACGAAGTCCACCTCGTCGGCGCGGGCGGTGAGCATGAGCACCGGGAGATCCGGACGGGTACGGCGCAGCCGGCGGCAGACGTCCAGCCCGTCCATCTCGGGCAGCCCCAGGTCGAGCACCAGCAGGTCCACCTCGCCGTCGTCGGCGCGGTGCAGGGCGGCCGGGCCGTCGCCCACCCGCACCACCCGGTGCCCCTCGCGCTGCAGTGCGCGGGAGAGCGGTTCGGCGATCGCGGTGTCGTCCTCGGCGAGCAAGACGGTGGTCACCCTCGACAGCCTAGGTCCGTGGGACGATCGGCGACCGTGCCCGATCCCAGCGCGACCGACGTCCCGCCCACGGACACGAGCGCCGACCTGCAGCTCGCCCTCTCAATGGCCACCATCGCCGACGGGATCACCCGCGGCCGGTTCACCGCGCACGACCTGCGGGTGCGCCGGAAACCCGACCGCACGCCGGTGACCGACGCCGACCTGGCGGTGGAGGATGCGATCCGAGCGACGCTCGCCGAGCAACGTCCGGGCGACGCGGTGCTGGGCGAGGAGCGCGGCGCCGGCGCGGGACCCAGCAAGACGGGACCCAGCTGCACGGAAAGCGGCCGCACGGGAAGCAACCGCACCTGGGTGCTGGACCCGATCGACGGCACGAAGAACTTCCTGCGCGGCGTGCCCGCCTGGGGCACCCTCGTGGCGCTGGTCACCGACGGCCACCCCGTGGTCGGCGTGGTGAGCATGCCCGCGCTGGGCCGGCGCTGGTGGGCCGCCGAGGGCTGCGGTGCGCACACCTGCGACCCCGACGACACCGAGCGCGCCATCGCGGTGTCCGCGGTGTCGACGCTGGCTGACGCCTACGTCTCCACCACGCACCTGGGCAGCTGGGTGCAGCACCGCACCCGCGAGGCCTACCTCGCGCTCGTGGACGCCTGCTGGGAGAACCGCGCCTTCGGCGACTGCTGGCAGCACTGCCTGGTCGCCGAGGGGGCGATCGACCTCGCCGCCGAACCCGTCGTCAACGCCTGGGACGTCGCCGCCGTGCAGGTGATCGTCGAGCAGGCCGGCGGCCGGTTCACCGACCTGGAGGGCAACCCCCGCCACGACAGGGGCAGCGCGCTGTCGTCCAACGGCCTGCTGCACGACGCCGCCCTCGCGCACCTGCGGTGAGCCGGGTCAGGCCCGCCACTGGGTGGCGCTGGTCTCGTCGGTCTGCTCCCACTGGTCCGCCGAGCCGGAGGCCGCCTGCTGCATCTTCTCCAGCTCGCGGATGGCCAGCCCCACCGCGGGCGCGGCCTCCCCGCCGATCAGGTTCCGGTAGAACTGGACGATCTGCGGCGCGTACTCACCCGAGCCGACCGACATCCCACGACTCTGCAGGCCGAGGAGCTCGGTCTTCATCCGGTCGGCGGCGTCGCTCAGCCTCGCCGCCTTCCGGCTGAACTCGCGCAGCTGGTCCGGGGTCACCTCGACGGCTCCGGTGCCGAGGGTGGTCAGGTCGGGCTGCGGTGGCGGAGCGACGTCCCCGCCACCGCCGTCAGCCACCATCCCGTCGGCCGGCGTCATCGCCATGTTCGGTTCCCCTCTCCGTAACGGTGCCCGGCGCTCAGGCCGCGACACTGGTGTCGGCCAGCATCCGGTGCGCCGCGTTGATCAGGGTCGTCCTGCCGGCCGGGGCGAGCGTGGCGTAGCCACCGCCGTGCGAGAGTTCGTAGCGCCCACCGACGTGTACCGACGAGCTGTCCACGAAAGCCACCAGCCGCGGGCAGCGATGCTCGCGCGCCCCGGGAGCAGACCGCGCGGACGCGCCGATCCGGCCCATCCCGGCCCCTGACTCGATCAGCGTGCGGACGATCCGGAGGTCTTCGGTGGCCCGCCGGGTGGTGGGTCCGTCGGCGCTCAGCGCGCCCTCCCGGGCGGGAACCCGCACCGGCGCCGACGACCCCGCGGGCCGGTCGGGCACGGTGTCCAGCAGCGCCCCGAACGGCTCGACCGGGTCGGTC
This sequence comes from Pseudonocardiaceae bacterium, assembly GCA_035640155.1. Taxonomy (GTDB): domain Bacteria; phylum Actinomycetota; class Actinomycetes; order Mycobacteriales; family Pseudonocardiaceae; genus JALYQB01. The sequence continues at coordinate 10,965 of DASQWR010000174.1, read as the reverse complement.
AGGTCCAACCGCAGGTCCTCGCCGCTGGCGATGTCAGCGCCCACCACCCGCACGCCGTGCGTGCCGTCGCTGTAGACCGCCGCGACCACGGTGCCCTCGGGGGCGTGGTAGACGAGGTCGGCGCTGCGGGTCCAGCTGCCGAGCAGCACCGCCGCGGCGCCCAGCAGCGGATCGGCCTGCCAGGTCCCGTCCCCGCCGGGCACCAGCAGTCCGGCGGACTCGAGCTCCCGGCGGACGGCCAACTCCGCCCTCGATTGCTCCTCGGCCGAGCGCCATGGCCACTGCGGCGCCCGGAACGGGAACGACCAGTCGTTCGCCCCGGTCTGCCGGGACAGCAGGTGCAGCTGCCGCCGGGAGACCGTCAGCCCGGTCATCGCTGCTGGTAGACGTCGGGATCCTCGCCGATCACCGGCGGGGCCACGTACACCCCGGCGCCCCACACCTCGGGGTCCTCGACGAGATAGTCGGGCCGCAGGTACTCCTGGTCCCCCTCGCCGGACCGCCCTGCGCCGGGTCCCATCGTCGGGGGGACCGCGGCGCCCCGTGGGTCAGCCGGTCCGGCCCCGCGGGTTGCCGCTGCCTCACCGGCAGGCGGGCCACCGATCCCGGACGGACCCCGATCCCAGGACGGAGCGCGACTCCCGGACGAGCCACGGCCGGGACCGTCGAGGGCACCCGCGCTGCGCGAGCCGGACGGTCCGAAGCTTCCCGCTCCACGCCCGCCGCCGTACCCGCCGGCGCCTGCGGAACCACCAGCCCACACACCGGGAGCCGGTGTCCCGGTGGGGCCGAAGCCACCACCAGCGCCGGTACCCGGCCGGTAGGGCCCCGATCCGTGGGGGGCGCCGGAGCGCCCGGCGTCGGCCCGGCCATCGGCTTGAGCGCCCTGGGTCCCGGGAGGAAGCACACCCCCGCCCTGCGGTCCGGTGGCCGACGCGTACTGCGGGCCAGCCCTCATCGCCGCGGCAGGCGAGGACGCCGCGGGCCCGCCACCGCCGAGCTGCGCGGCCGCGACGTGACTGCCGACACCGGACGGGCCGGCGTACTGGGTCGCGGTGCCGGCCGGGCCGGTCCCGCCACCGCTCTGGCCGACGCTGGTCTCCGGCGTGCCCACCCAGCTTGCCGACGGCGGGGCGAAGCTCCCGCCCGCCTTCATGGTGTCGAGTTCGGTCAGCGCCGGCGCGGACGAGGCGGCGCCGGCGGTGGTGGTGAGGAACGCCTGGTAGTCCCGACGGGCCTGCTCCTCCGCCGCCTTGGCGGCAGCGACCTGGTCGTTGTAGTCGGCGACGCCACCGGCGATCCCGCCCGCGATCATCCCGGGGACCCCGAGTGGTGCTCCCATCCCGGCGCCCTTCGCCGCGCCGTCCATCGAGGCGCCGACGGTGGGCGTCTTCGGCTCCTGGATCTGTCGCTGCACGGTCACGGTGGCGCGGTGCACGTCGTTCATGGTGTGTGCCTGCGTGGTGACCTTCTCACCCAGCGCGTGGAGCTGGCCGGCGAACAGGGTGACCGAGCGCGCAGCCGCCTCAGCATCCCGGCCACGCCAGTAGGGCAGCAGCGCATTGAAGGCGGTGCCGAGGTCCTGCGCTGCCTGCTGGATGCTGGTGCCCTGGGCGGCGTAGCCGACGTGGACGTCGGACAGCCCGGGCAGGTCGTGCCCCTGGTGCACCCAGTTGTACAGCGTCTCGTGTGACTCCCCGGCCACGCTCGCGTCGGCCCAGCTGGTGTTGCGCCCGACCATGAGGACCCCCTTCACCCCGTCTGTCACGTCACTGTCTATCCCTGGGTGCACCTGCGACGCAACACAGCGCGCAGAAGTTCCAGGGGCAGGGAAGATCCCGGGGTCGTGACCTCACTGCCACGACCCCGGCGGCGGGTGGCGCACCGGTGCGGGTCTGCGGCGCTGCACCACCAGCACCACGACGAGCACCGCAGCACCTCCCAGCACTGCAGCACCTCCGAGCACGCCGAACACCAGGCCCAGCGAGACGGGCTCCCCCGCCGAGGACTCCGGCGGGCCCTGCGCCACCGGTGGCGCCGGCGTCGTCTCCAGGAGCTCGGTGACGCTGCCCAACGGGTTCTGCGCCACCGGGGCGACATCAGCGGTCAGCGCCGCCACCGGGTTCACGATCCCGTGACCGTACTGCGGGTCGCGCCCCGGCGGACCGGCATCGGTGGCGGTGCTGATCAGCCGCTGCACCACGCTCGCGGCGTTCAGGTCCGGGTACTCCGACCGGATGAGCGCTGCCGTACCGGCGACGAGCGGAGCGGAGAGGCTGGTGCCGGTGAACGTGGCCAGGCGGAAGCCCGCGTCGCCGTCCTCGGACAGCATCGGCATGGCCACCCCGGGCGCTGCCAGCTCGACGCCGGGACCCTGGTTGCTGGCGTCCGGGCGGAACGTCCCGGTGTCGTCGACGGCCGAGACAGCGACCACGCCCGGGCGACTGGCCAGGCCACTCACCTGGCCCACCGCGTCACCCTTGCCGGCGCTCGCGATCACGACGACATCGCGGGACTCGGCATAGGCGAGCGAGTCGTGGTAACCGCTCGCGGCTGCCTCCCCGTTGTAGTCGCCGGACGAAATGTTGATCACTCTTGCCCCATGGTCCACGGCCCACCGGATGCCCTCCCGGAGCCAGTTCGAGCCGCTGTCGGCCGTGATGGGCAGCAGCATCGCCTCCGGTGCGACGCCGAGCGTGCCGTCGTCCCCGCCGTGGCCACGGCCCGCGATGAGCACCGAGACCGCCGTTCCGTGACCGACCGGATCGTCCGTCGTGGGGTCAGGATTGATCACGGTGCCCGGCAGCAGCGCGCCGGCCAGGTCCGGGTGGCGGCTGTTCGCGCCGGAGTCGACCACGCCGACCACCACTCCGGCGCCGCGGCTGATCTCCCACGCCGCGGGCAGGTTCAGATCCTGCAGCCAGTACTGGCCGTCCCGGGCCTGGTCCCCCGACGCCGCCGGCGCGCCCACCGCTGCCACCGTCCCCACCAGGAGCAGCACCGTCACCAGGTGCGGCAGCCGCAACACAGCCCGCATGCGGCCACAGGGTAGTGCCCGGTCCTGATCGTGGGGTTGCCGCGAGGCCATACTGCCGTGACGATATGCGCATGCCGCGTGAACAGCTCGAGCCGTTCTGGCCGGGCCGTCGGACGAACGCCTTCGACGGGCTGTGTCGCTAGGCCGCCCGCCCGCGTCGCACCTCTCGCGGCGCCCGCGCGCGGCCGCTCCCGGCCCACAACCCCGTATCCGAGCCCGTATCCGAGGAGAATCGTGTCCGTCACCGACGACCTGCTCGCCAACAACGCCCGCTACGCAGAGAGCTTCTCCGGTCCGCGCCCGCTGCCGCCCGCCAAGGGCGTCGCCGTCGTGGCCTGCATGGACGCCCGCCTCGACGTGTACCGCATCCTCGGCCTCGAGGAGGGCGAGGCGCACGTCATCCGCAACGCGGGCGGCGTGATCACCGACGATGAGATCCGCTCGCTCGCCATCAGCCAGCGGCTGCTCGGCACGAGCGAGATCATCCTCATCCACCACACCGACTGCGGGATGCTCACCTTCACCGACGACGAGTTCAAGAAGTCCATCCAGGACGACGTCGGGGTGAAGCCGCCCTGGGCTGCCGAGGCGTTCGGCGACCTCGACGAGGACGTCCGGCAGTCCATCGCGCGGATCAAGGGCAGCCCGTTCGTCCCGAACAAGGACTCCGTGCGCGGTTTCGTGTTCGACGTCGAGACCGGGAAGCTCAACGAGGTCGTGTAGGCCGACCTCGATGGCGGCGGGCCCGACCAGCGGATCACCTGCTGGCAGGGCCCGCCGTCAGCCCGTCAGCGCCCGGACCACCCGGGACGGCGAGGGGCGGCCCAGCTGACCCGCCATCCACGCACTGGTCTGCACCAACGCGTCGAGGTCCACCCCGTGCGCGACGCCCAGCCCGTCGAGCATCCACACCAGGTCCTCGGTGGCGAGGTTGCCGGTCGCCGACGCGGCATAGGGGCATCCGCCCAACCCCCCCGCGCTGGCGTCCACGCAGGGGACGCCGGAGCGAAGCGCCGCAAGGGTGTTGGCCAGCGCCTGGCCGTAGGTGTCATGGAAATGCACGGCCAGCGCAGCCGTCCCGATGCCGCCCCGGACGAACGCCGCGATCAGCGACTCGACGTGGCCGGGGGTGGCGACGCCGATGGTGTCGCCGAGCGAGAGCTGCCCGCAGCCCATGTCGAGCAGCCGCCGGCCCACCGCGACGACCTGGTGGACGGGCACCGCACCCTCCCACGGGTCGCCCCAGCACATCGAGACGTAGCCGCGCACGCCGAGCCCCTCGGCACGGGCCCGGCGCACCACCGGGTCGAACATCGCGAACTGCTCGTCGAGCGTGCGGTTGAGGTTGCGGGCAGCGAAGCTCTCGGTGCCCGCCGCGAAGATCGCGATCTCGGTGACCCCGGCTGCCAGGGCACGGTCCAGCCCGCGCTCGTTGGGCACCAGGACCGGGTAGCGCACCCCGTCTCGGGGTGCCAGCAACGCCAGCAGCTCCTCGGCGTCGGCGAGCTGCGGCACCCACCGCGGGTGCACGAAGCTGGTCGCCTCCAGCACTGCCAGCCCCGCGCCGGCCAACCGGTCGAGGAACTCGGCCTTGACGGCGGTGTCCAGCACCGCAGGCTCGTTCTGCAACCCGTCGCGGGCCCCCACCTCCCAGATCGTCACCCGTTTCGGCAGACCATCGCCGGCGTGGACGTCGGGCAGCCCCAGGATGCGCGTCACGCCTGCCACTCCGGGGGCCGGTGGGCAGTGCCGGGGTTGACCTGCTGATGGAGCAGCGAGTGCACCCGCTCCACACGGGGGATGTCGTCGAACTCCAGCGGCTCGTCGGAGGCGGACTCGATGCTCAGGGTCCCGCAGCCCAGGATCCGCTCGAGGAGGGTGTGCCGGAACTGCACGCTGTTCACCCGGTCCAGCGGGATGTCGATGCCGCTGCGGGTGAGCACGCCCTCGCGGACCAGCACCCGGCGGTTGGTCACCACGAAGTGCGTGGTGCGCCAGCGCAGCAGCGGCGCCACGGTCAGCCAGCCGACCCCGACCACCCCGACCACCGCCAGCGCGATCCAGGCTTGACGCTCCCAGGACTGGCCCGCGACCAGCGCCGCGAGGTAGGAGCACAGCGCGACGAGGAGCAGGAAGGCCAGCACCGGGACGACGAGCATCTTCCAGTGCGGATGCTTGTGGACCACCACCTGCTCGTCGTCCCCGAGCAGCTCGTCCGGATACGCCACGGCTCCTCCTCGGCTGCGCCGGTGCGGCGGCGCCGGTCTCGCCCGCCCCGGGTCCGCCGACCTGATCACGGTACCGCTCCGGCGGCGTGGCAGGAGCGGTCACCCGGCGGCCCGCAGGTGGATGACGTCGCCCGCACTCACCGCCCGGCGAGCTCCTCGGGCGTCGAGTACCAGCCGGCCCTCGCCGTCGACGTCCACCGCCGTGCCGAGCAGCGACCCGTGGCCCGCCAGCTGCACCCGCACCTGCTGCCCGAGCGTCGAGCAGCGGGCCCGGTAGGCCTCGCGCAGCCCGCTGGCTCCGGTGTCGCCACCGTGGCAGGACCAGCGGCGGGCCTTCTCGTCGAGCCGGCGCAGCAGGGCCTTCACCAGCACTTCCCGGTCGGTGCAGGCGGCGCCCTCGATCACGAGGGAGGTGGCCTCCGGGACCGGCAGCTCGTCGACCCGCAAGCTGACGTTGAGCCCGATGCCGAGCACAACCCCGCCGCCGCCGACCTCGGCGAGGATGCCCGCCGCCTTGACCTGCCGGGGACCCAGCAGCAGGTCGTTCGGCCACTTCAGCGTCGCCTCGACCTGGCCGAGGTCGGCGACCACCTCGCACAGCGCGACGCCGGCGAGCAGCGGGAGCCAGCCCCATCGCGCCGGGGGCACCTCCGGGCGCAGCAGGACGGACAGCGCCAAGCCGGACCGCGGCAGCCCCTGCCAACGCCGGTCCCCCCGGCCACGTCCCGCGGTCTGGTGCTCGGCGATCAGCACGGTGCGGTCCCCGGCGCCACCGCAGGCCGCGGCAACGAGGTTGGCGTTGGTCGAGCCCACCTCGTCGACGACGTCCAGCGCTGCGTAGGGCCCGCGGGGCACCACGAGCGCCCGGCGCAGGGCGGCCTCGCGCAGCGGCGGCCGGCCACTGGTGATCGGCACCAGGTGATCGTAGGGCCTGCCCCCGGCCCGGCTAGGCTGCACCGACAGGACCCCGGGCACGACATCGGAGGGCGGATTGAGCGGCGCGACCAAGACGACGGGCGAGGTCCGGGTGGACGAGCCGGACATCCACACCACCGTCGGCAAGCTCGCCGACCTGTACCGGCGCGACCAGGAAGCGGTGCACGCAGGCTCGACGCGCGCGGTGCAGAAGCAGCACGCCCGGGGCAAGAAGACGGCCCGCGAACGCATCGACATGCTGCTGGACCCCGCCTCGTTCGTGGAGCTCGACGAGCTGGCCCGGCACCGCTCGACCAACTTCGGGCAGGAGCGCAACCGGCCCTACGGCGACGGCGTGGTCACTGGCTACGGGACGATCGACGGGCGCCCGGTGTGCGTGTTCAGCCAGGACGTCACGGTCTTCGGCGGCAGCCTCGGCGAGGTGTACGGCGAGAAGATCGTCAAGGTGATGAACCTGGCGCTCAAGACCGGCTGCCCGATCATCGGGATCAACGAGGGTGGCGGCGCTCGGATCCAGGAGGGTGTGGTCTCCCTCGGGCTCTACGGCGAGATCTTCATCCGCAACGTCCGGGCCTCCGGGGTGGTGCCGCAGATCTCGTTGATCATGGGTGCGAATGCCGGCGGGCACGTGTACTCCCCCGCGCTCACCGACTTCGTGGTGATGGTCGACGGCACGTCACAGATGTTCATCACCGGCCCGGACGTGATCAAGACCGTGACGGGGGTGGACGTCGGCTTCGAGGAGCTCGGCGGCGGGCGGACGCACAACTCCAAGTCCGGAAATGCACACTACCTCGGGACCGACGAGGACGACGCGATCGGCTACGTCAAGGAGCTGCTGAGCTTCCTGCCGTCGAACAACCTCTCCGAGCCACCGCGGTTCGACCCCGGCCTCTCCGAGGCACCGGTGGCCGAGACGATCACCGATGACGACCGCGAGCTCGACACGCTGATCCCGGACTCGGCGAACCAGCCCTACGACATGCACGAGGTGATCACCCGGATCGTGGACGACGGGGAGTTCCTCGAGGTGCACGCGCTGTTCGCGCCGAACATCCTGGTCGGCTTCGGCCGCGTCGGGGGGCGCGCAGTGGGCGTCGTGGCCAACCAGCCGACCAAGTTCGCCGGCTGCCTGGACATCGACGCCAGCGAGAAGGCGGCCCGGTTCGTGCGCACCTGCGACGCATTCAACGTCCCGGTGCTCACCTTCGTCGACGTGCCCGGGTTCCTGCCCGGGACCGACCAGGAATGGAACGGGATCATCCGCCGCGGTGCGAAGCTGATCTACGCCTACGCCGAGGCCACCGTCCCGAAGGTCACCGTGATCACCCGCAAGGCCTACGGCGGCGCGTACGACGTGATGGGCTCCAAGCACCTCGGCGCGGACATGAACCTGGCCTGGCCCACCGCGCAGATCGCGGTGATGGGCGCCTCCGGGGCGGCGAACATCGTCTACCGCAAGGAACTCGCCGCGGCGATGGAGCAGGGCCAGGACGTGGGGGCCCTGCGGGCGCAGCGCCAGCAGGAGTACGAGGACACCCTCGCCAACCCCTACATCGCGGCCGAACGCGGCTACGTCGACTCGGTGATTCCGCCGTCCCGCACCCGCTCGTACGTGGCACGGGCGCTGCGGATGCTCGCCGACAAGCGGGAGACGCTGCCGCCGAAGAAGCATGGAAACATACCGCTATGACGGGCGACGCTGTGAGCGGCGACCCGGTGAGCGAGGAGCGGTCGTTGCTGCGGGTCGTACGCGGCACGCCGTCTGACGAGGAACTCGCCGCGCTGACCGCAGTGCTCGCCGCAACGGCGTCCCACGGCCCTGCCGACACCCCTCCGCGAGGCTCCGCCTGGGCCGCTCCGGCTGCCTGCCTGCGGACGTCGCTGCGCCCCGGCCCCGGTGCCTGGCGTGCCTCCGCGCTGCCCCGCTGACCCGCCTGGCCGTGGTCCCACCACCAGGCGACGGCCAGGCGTGCGAGAGGGGATCAGTAGCCGAAGCTCTGGGTCCAGTAGTTGCCCCGGGAGTCGTAGCCGACCCCGATGGTCCTGATCGAGCAGTTGACGATGTTGCGCCGGTGGGTGGGCGACTGCATCCAGTCCTGCATGACCTCGGAGGGGGTGGCCTGGCCTCTGGCGATGTTCTCCGCCGCGGGGCTGCCGTATTCGGCGGCGCGAATACGCTCGTCGAAGGTGTGCCCGTCGGTGGAGACATGGCTGAAGTAGCCCCTCGTGGCCATGTCGACAGCGTGACCCTGGGCGGCGGAGGTCAGGCGTGGGTCCACGTCCAGTGCGGCGCAGCCGGCCATGTCTCGTTCGGCGTTCGTGAGCTGGACGATCTGGTCTGTCGGGCTGCTGCTGGTCGTCCCGGCGCCGACGGTGTCGGTCGCCCAGACCACCCGGTCGCCCGGCGCGATGAGCGCCGCTGAGGCCACCCCCGCCGACACCATGGAGACCCCTACAAGGACGGGTATGAGCAGAGTCCGAATGATTTGTCGCCTGTTGCGCACGACAACGGTGTGCATCGAGGGGCTCCCTTGGTGAGGTGCTCGGTCGTGAGCGGGGGCGTGCGTTGACGACAACTCGGCCACTACTCCCGCGGTTTCGTCCTCGTGCTCACGTGTACTCAATGGAGTGAACGACTGACGGTTCTTGGAGGCGCAGCTCCCCGACCAGTGCAGATGCGACGGCTCCCACCGCTACAGTCGACGGCCGACCGGCACGAGCCGGCACCCGCCCCGGCCTGGTCCACAGGTACTCACGTGCTCCACGTGTCAGAATGTGGAGATGAAGCGAAACCTGACCGTCCAACTGGACGAAGAGGTGATCGGACGCGCGAAGGTCCTCGCGGCAGAGCGGGGCACCTCGGTCAGCGGCCTGGTCGCCCAGCAGATCACCGAACTCGCCGAGGCACGTGATCGCTACGCGAAGGCTCGGGATTCGGCGCTGCGGACGATGGCCGATGCCATTGACCGTGGTGGTCGCCACTGGACCCGGGCTGAGCTCCACGACGAGCGGTTCGACCGGAACGGCCCGTGAGCTCGCCGGGTTCCGAGGTCTGTTTCGTCGATACCAACGTCCTGCTCTACGCGCAGGACAAGCACGATCCTGACAAGTACCGAGTCTCGCGGGACCTCCTGGAGGACCTGTGGACAGACGGCGTCGGCATCGTCAGTACCCAGGTCCTGCAGGAGTTCTACAGCGTCGCAACTCGCAAGCTCCGACCTCCGATGACCCCCTCCGAGGCGCGGGATGTGGTCGTCCAGTACATCGACTGGTGCCGGATCGACACCGATCCACTGTTGATCCTCTCGGCGAGTCACCTCGCCGAAGAGCACACGGTGAACTTCTGGGACGCGCTGATCGTCGAGGCGGCCCTGCGGGCGGGTGCCACCGAGCTGGTCACCGAAGACCTCCAGGACGGGCGCGAGTTTGGAGCGTTGCGGGTCCGCAACCCGTTCAAGACGCAGAGCTGACCCGCTCTCCGTCTCCTGATCCACGACCACGCACCGCTCGCGCAGGCCGAGATGGGCGAGACTGCTGCTGTGAGATCAACCGGCCTGGTGCCCAGCCCGCTGTTCCTGCTGCTGCTCGCGATCACCTTCGCGGGCGGGGCACTGGCCGGCATGCAGGAGGGGCCGGTGCGCACCGGTGGCATCGTTCTGCTGGTGCTCGGTGGTTGGGCCGTCTCGCTGTGCCTGCAGGAGTTCGGCCACGCGTTGCTGGCCTACCGGGGCGGCGACCGCTCGGTGCGCGCCAAGGGGTACCTGACCCTGGATATCCGCCGCTACACCGACCCTGTGTTCACGCTGGTGCTGCCGCTGCTGCTGCTCGCGGTGGGTGGTATCCCGCTGCCGGGGGTGCGGTGTGGATCAACCGCGGCGCATTGCGCTCCCGTGGTGTCGAGTCCGCGGTCTCGCTGGCCGGTCCGCTCACCAACCTGGCGATCGGTGTCGCGCTGGTGGCCACGGTCGCGACTGATGCGCTGCCCACCGGGCTCGCAACAGGGTTGTCCTACCTGGCACTGGTGCAGGTGCTCGCATTCGTGATCAACATCCTGCCGGTGCCCGGGCTGGACGGTTTCGGCGCGATGGAGCCCTACCTGTCGTCGCAGCCACACCGGTTCGCCGCCGCCGTATGGCCATTCGCCCCGATGGCGCTGTTCGCGATCATCATCAGCGTGCCGGTGGCCGCCGCCGCGTTTGTTCGGCATCACCGGCGCGGTGTTCGGCGCGATCGGCGGCGACCTCGGCGCCGCCGATGCGGGAGTGAGCGAGATCCTCTTCTGGCGCTGACACGACCGTAGGGAGCACGTGGAGGAGCAGGCGGCGCTGGGAGCGCAATGACCTGCGCCGTCGCTGGCACTGAACCCTGCGTTCGCGCCGGGCGGGAGGATCGACGAACTCGTCCGGGATGGCCTGCTTCACCCCGAATGTGGCCCGGGGGTGCCCTGGTTGGGGGCCACGCTGACCCATGCCCTCCACATCACGTCACTGCGGGCGACTTTGTCGAAGAGCGCATGGAACCGGCGTTCCGGATCTTGCTTCGCACTGCAGCAAAGCACGCGTTGCAGGGCACGGACGGGATCCAGGCCATCGGCTCGGCGTCTCCCTCGCCCGGAGTGGGCTGGGCGCACGTCCTGGCACACTTCCCGCGATGCTGACGCTGGTGCTCGCCTCCGCGTCCCCTGCCCGGCTCGGCGTGCTGCGCGCGGCAGGGACCGACCCGGTGGTCCGGGTGTCCGGGGTCGACGAGGACGCGCTCACC
>DASQWR010000173.1:0-13665 GCA_035640155.1 Pseudonocardiaceae bacterium | reverse complement strand
GACCCCCGCGACCTGCCTGGTTCACTGCTGCACTCCATTGGCGGTCTGGTGGTGTTGCTCATCGTCACGGTCCTGTCGGTGTACAAGCCGCGGGGGCTGACCCGCTACGGGTGGCGCAAGCAGCGGCGGCAGCGCGAGCAGCCTGCTGTGCCGGTGCCGTAGGCGCGACGGCTGTCGGCGCCGAGTTCCGCCAGTTCGTCAGCCAGGTCATCGCTCCCGCCGGGTCGGGCACCGTATTCAACCTAAGGGTTGCAAAGCCGCGCACCGAGTTGTATCGTGTGTTCAACCCAAAGGTTTAATAAGGGAGGCGCGGTGGACGACCAGCTCTCACGGGTGTTCGCGGCTCTGGCCGACCCCACCCGGCGCGACATGGTCGCACGGCTGGCCGCCGGGGACGCGACGGTGAACGAGCTCGCCGAGCCCTACACCGTGACCGTGCAGGCGGTCTCGAAGCACCTCAAGGTGCTCGCGGACGCCGGGCTCGTCAGCCGCACCCGGCAAGCCCAGCGCCGTCCCGTCCACCTCGAAGCGGAGGTGTTCGACCTGATGACGAAGTGGATTGAGCGATACCGGCGGGAAGCCGAGGAGCGTTACCGGCGCCTCGACGCGGTGCTCGCCGCGATGGACGACAACACATATGCCGATGCAGCGACCCCCCAGGAAGAAGCAGCGACCACCCAGGAAGAAGGAGCGTCATGACTACGACCACGCACCCCGAGACCGAGATCACCGCCGACCCGGACCTCCCGCTGATCCACATCATCCGCGAGTTCGAGGCCCCGGTGGAGGCGGTCTTCCGCGCCCACACCGATCCCGAGCTGGTCCGGCAGTGGCTCGGCCCGCGCCGGCTCACGATGCAGATCGAGCGCTGGGACGCGCAGACCGGTGGCGCCTACCGCTACGTGCATAGCGGCGAGGACGGCACCCAGCACGGTTTCTACGGCTCCTTCCACGAAATCCGATCACCCGAGCGGATGGTGCAAACCTTTACCTACGAGGGCTTCCCGGACGGTGTCTGCCTCGAGACGGCCACGTTCGAAGACCTCGGCGGACGCACCCGCCTGCACATTGCGTCCGTCTTCGACTCGGTACAGGCCCGCGACTTGACGATGTCCAGCGGCATGGAGTCCGGCGTCACGGAGGGCTACGAGCAACTCGACGAGCTGCTGGCTCGCACTTGACCCGCCCACGACCTGCCCCGACGTCCCAAGGGGAGGCGGGGCAGGTGCACCTGCTGTGCAGTGGTCTCGACGGCGCCGTACTCACCGGGAGGAGCTCGCGGGGGAGATCGTCGCGCGCACCGGCGAGCTGAACCTCGCGGAGAAGCTCGGCTCCGGTTGGGGTGCCGTTCTCAAGCCGCCGGCGTGGCAGGGCCTGCTCTGCAACGGCATCAGCCAGGGCAATCGCGTGATGTTCACCAGCCCCGCGACCTGGCTCCCAGCATGGAAGGGCTCGCCCGAGCCCGAGGCCGCCGCCGCCATCGTGATTCCCGCCTACCTCGGCGCGCACGGGCGGATTGCTGACAACTTCCTGGCCTTCTGGCTACAGGTGCTCATCCGCTACCGCGGGAGATCGCGCGGGCCTCGGTGAGGCGATCTTGCCGTGCGGCGCTCCCCCGGCAAGCCCGGAGCGCATGCAGCTCGCGCTGTGCGCCCGCGATGTGGTCGACAAAGCCCCATCCGACCTGCTCGCCGTCACCGCACACAACATCCTGCCGCTGCTGTGACCGGTCCTACAGCCCGAGGTGCAGCCGCAGCGCGGTGTTCAGCTGGTCCACCAGCTCGTCGGTGAGGCGCCCCACCACCAGGCCGATGCGGGGGAACGCGATCGAACGGACGTGCTCGGCCTGTGCCTTCGAATCCAGCCGCAGCCCGCAGTCCGCCGCCCGGAGCAGGACCTGGAAGGGGTACACCCGCTCAGTGTTCGAGGTGATTGGCACGACCGTCACGACGCCGTGACCAGTCCGCCCGGCCGCGGCGTTGGCGCCGTCGTTGCTCACGATGACCGCGGGGCGGACCTTGCTCGCCTCGGATCCGACCGCGGGATCGAGGTTGACCAGCCTGATCTCCCCGCGACGCATCAGCGGACGTCGAGCCCGTCGGCCACGGTCGGCTCCCACACCGGTGCCTCGGGTCCCCACTCGGCCCAGGCGTCGGCGTAGGAGCCGGACAGCTCATGGGCGCGGAGCAGCGCGACGGCCCGCTGGAGGGCCGCGGATCGGGACGGCACGCCATGGCTCGTGGTGTATTCGTCGAGAAAGGCGATGTCATCATCCGGCAGGCTCACACTGAGCTTCACACTCTCGATGCTACCCGACGGAGCGTCCGGGTACTACTATGTATCACGGTAGCGCCGGACCTCCGCGCCCTGCTCGACGGCACCGGCGAGCAGGGCGCGTGCGAGGTGAGGCACCAGCAGGCGGGTGTGTCGACGCGGCGAGGTGCCAGGAGGGTTGCCACGTCGTCGAAGCGGTCCACCGTTGGAGGGTTCACTTCCGGAGCGTTAGGTCCGGCCGCGCATGGCGCGACGTGGGTGCTGATGTCATGAGACGAGGTGCTCCTCGTGAGGCAGTTGGCTCAGTCGCTGTCCACGCCTTCGAGGGCGTCGCGGATCGGGATGAGCTTGGCGGTGGCCTCGGCGACCTCCTCGTCCGGGTCGGAGTCCGCGACGAGCCCGCAGCCTGCGAAGAGCCGGGCGGCCCGTCCCTCGACCTGCGCGCAGCGCAGCGCGATGCCGAGCTCCCCGTCGCCGGCGGCGTCCACCCAGCCGACCGGGCCGGCGTAGCGGCCGCGGTCCATCGCCTCCAGCTCACCGATGAGCCGGACCGCGCTGGGCGTCGGGGTGCCCCCCACCGCGGCGGTGGGATGCACCGCCCCGGCCAGCGCGAGCAACGGCGTGGAACGGGTGTCGAGCCGGCCGACGACCTCACTGGCCAGGTGCAGCACGTTGCGCAGCTGCAGCACGCTCGGCCCCTCCGGCAGGGTCAACGACGAGCAGTACGGCCGCAGGGCGTCGGCGAGTGACTCGACCGCATAGCGGTGCTCGTCGCGGTCCTTGCCGGAGGCCATCAGCTCGGCGGCCAGCACTGCGGTGTCCGTCCCGGAATGCGGCCAGGTGGTGCCGGCGAGCACCCGGGAGGTCACCTCGTCGCCGCGACGGCGCAGCAGCAGCTCGGGAGTCGCACCGACGAGACCGTCCACCGCGAAGGCCCAGCAGGACGGGTAGCGGGCGGCCAGCCCGTGCAGCAGGAACCGCGGGTCGAGGGGCTCGTCGGCCAGGGCGAGCAGGTCGTGTGCGAGCACCACCTTGTTCAGCTCGCGAGCGCGCATCCGGCGTACGGCGTCGCCGACGGCCTCACGCCATGCCGTGACGGGCAGCTGGCCGTCGAAGTAACGCAGCCCCCGCGGGGCTCGCACCGGGATGACCCCGTCCGGGCCGCCCACGCCGGTCACCTCGGTGACCCAGGTGATCCCGTCGCGGCGCCCGACGACCACGCGGGGCACGGTGAGCACAGAGGACCCGGGGGTGTCACCGAACCCGATGCTGGTGAACGCCACGGGTCCGCTCCCGGGCAGGCCGACGTCATCGCGGACCTCGAGCCGCTCGACAAAGGAGCTCCACCAGTCCTGGGTGGTGGTGAAGCGCTCCGGACCGGAGGGGGTGACCCGCGCCACCTCACCCCATCCGACGAGGCCCTCGCCGTCGCGCACCCAGGACAGGACACCATGCGGGGAGGGCAACAGATCCAGGAGCTCGCCGACGCCGGACACCGGGGACGAACGCACGGTCAACCGATCGGTCAACGGGGCGGTGGTCACCGCGTCAGCGTATGCACGCACCGGTGCGGGTGCCGGACCGGTCGGCTGTGACAGGGGTCGCTCTGCGTCGAATGTCTCTGGCGCCACTAGTCTCGACGGGTGACCGCGACGTTGCCCTCCCGCCGGCTCGGTCTGGTGCCGTCCTGCTTGCTGCGCCGCCACGCGCACCGGGTGGTGCTGGTGCTGGCCGGTCTGGCCACCGCCCTGGTGTTGCTCAGCCTCGCCGGGGCGGCTCGGGACGACGCAGCCATCGACGCGAGCACCGGTCGGGCCACCGCCGAAGTGCTCTCCACGTCAGGCTCGTGGACCGTGGTGCGCTTCGCCGCCGCCGACGGCGAGGTGTACACCCCGGAGCAGGGGGTCGCTTACCCGTCCGGCCTGATGGCGGGCCACCTGGTGCGCGTCGAGTACGCGGCCACCGATCCCGACCTCGTGCGCGTCGCGGGCCGCAGCTGGGTGGTCGGGCTGCGGGCGGGCGTGCTCGTCATCGTCCTGGTCTGGGCACTCGCCGCTCCGCTCGCGTGGTGGCTGCGCCCCCGCGCCGGTTGAGGGGCATTCCTGCGCCACCGTAGGGTGGCGGACGTGCCGAGAGCCGGGCTGGACAAGGATCCGCGCGACGTCGCCGCGATGTTCGACGGGGTGGCCCGGCACTACGACCGCACCAACACGATGCTCTCCTTCGGCCAGGACCGGCGGTGGCGCCGGCTGACCCGGGAGGCGGTCGGCGCCCGGCCCGGCGAGCGGGTGCTCGACCTCGCCGCGGGCACCGCGGTGTCCACCGTCGAGCTCATCGCCTCGGGCGGCTGGTGTGTCGCGGCGGACTTCTCGCTGGACATGCTCCGCGCTGGCCGGCACCGGAAGGTCCCGATGGTCGGTGCCGACGCTCTCGCGCTGCCCTTCGCGGACGGTTCCTTCGACGTGGTGGCGATCTCCTTCGGCCTGCGCAACATCGCCGACACCGGCGCCGCGCTCGTCGAGCTGGCCCGGGTGACGCGCCCCGGCGGACGGCTGGTGGTGTGCGAGTTCTCCACCCCGACCTGGCGCCCGCTGCGCGTCACCTACTTCGAGTACCTGATGCGCGTGCTGCCGGCGGTGGCCCGTCGGGTCAGCAGCAACCCGGACGCCTACGTCTACCTCGCGGAGTCCATCCGGGCCTGGCCGGACCAACAAGCCCTCGCCGGACGGATCGCCGCCGCCGGATGGTCCGAGGTCGGCTGGCGGAACTTCACCGGCGGCGTCGTCGCGGTGCACCGTGCTCGCAGACCCGCTCCACAGCGGGCGGCCGAACCGCTCGGCGCAGCGTGCGCCCTCGCGCAGTGAACCGGGGAACCGCGCCGTGAACCGAGGAACGTCATCACCATCATCTTGAGGAGCTCGCGATGGGCATGCGATCTGAGACCGACGACGCCGACGTCATCGTCGTCGGTGCCGGCCCCGCGGGATCGACAGCGGCCGCCTACCTGGCCCGCGCCGGGCTGGACGTGCTGCTGCTGGAGAAATCGACGTTCCCCCGGGACAAGGTGTGCGGTGACGGGCTCACTCCGCGCGGCATGAAGCAGCTCATCGACCTCGGCATCGACACCAGCACCGAGGCCGGCTGGCTGCACAACCGCGGCCTGCGGGTGGTCGGCGGCGGCGTCACCCTCGAGCTCGACTGGCCGGACATCGCGAGCGCCCCGCCCTACGGAGCGGTGCGACCCCGTCAGGACTTCGACGAGATGCTGGCGCGGTACGCCGAGAAGGCCGGTGCCCGGCTGCACGAACGGACCGCCGTCGCCGCGGCGATCACCGACGAGCGCACCGGGGCCGTCGTCGGGGTGCAGGGCAGGCAGGGCCAGGACAAGCAGCCGGTGCGCTGGCGCGCCCCGCTCACCCTCGCCTGCGACGGGGTGAGCGCCCGGCTCGCGCTGAGCCTCGGGATGGACAAGCGCGACGACCGCCCGATGGGGGTGGCCGTGCGCCGCTACTACACCAGCCCACGTACGAACGACGACTACCTCGAGAGCCACCTCGAGCTCTGGGACCGCTCCGATCCGCAGGCGCCGAAGCTGCTGCCCGGCTACGGCTGGATCTTCGGGATGGGCGACGGCACCTCCAACGTCGGCCTCGGGATCCTCTCCACCTCCAACGCCTACGGGAGCACCGACTACCGCGCGCTGCTGCGGTCCTGGCTGGACGGCACCCCGCAGCAGTGGGGCTACCGGGAGGAGAACGCCACCGGCAAGATCGGTGGCGCTGCTCTGCCGATGGGGTTCAACCGCACTCCGCACTACCGCGACGGCTTGCTCCTCGTCGGGGACGCGGGCGGCATGGTGAACCCGTTCAACGGCGAGGGCATCGCATACGCCATGCAGTCCGCCCGGATCGCCGCGGAGTGCTCGGTGCAGGCGCTGGCGCGCCCGCACGGGCGGGCCCGCGAGCACGCGCTGCAGCGTTACCCGGGCGCGCTGAAGGACGAGCTGGGGGGCTACTTCCGGCTCGGCAACGCGTTCAGCCGGTTGATCGGCAACCCGGCGGTCATGCGGGCGGCCACCCGTCACGGCCTGCCGCGGACCACCCTGATGCGCTTCGTGCTGAAGATGCTGGCCAACCTCTACGACACCCGGGACGGTGACGTGATGGACCGGGTGATCACAGCGATGACGCGGCTGGCGCCCAGTGCTTGACCAACCCATGTTGCGGGACGGTGCGGGCAAGGCGGGTGGCTAGGATCTCCCTCGCCCGCTGGGCGGGCTTTCCCACGGCCCGCTGGGCGGGCTTCTCACAGGTAGTGTTGGCGGGGTTCTCCCGATACGTGCACAGGAGCTCGGAAGGAAGGGACGCGCGTGCTCCAGCCCTACGTCCCCCTCGTGCTGATGTTCGGCCTGGCGGCCGGTTTCGCGCTGTTCTCCGTGGCCATGGCTCCCTACATCGGCCCGCGGCGGTACAACCGAGCCAAGCTCGACGCCTACGAGTGCGGCATCGAGCCCTCCCCGCAGCCGGTGGTGGGCGAGGGCCGGATGCCCGTGGCGTACTACCTGACGGCCATGCTGTTCATCCTGTTCGACATCGAGATGGTCTTCCTGTACCCGTTCGCGGTGTCCGCGGACGCGCTGGGGCTGTTCGGCATGATCGAGGTCGGCCTGTTCGTCGTGACGCTCGGCTTCGCGTACGCCTACGTGTGGCGCCGCGGCGGGCTGGACTGGAACTGAAGGTTGGGAAGGCACATGGGTCTGGAAGAGAAGCTCCCCAACGGGATCCTGCTGACCAGCGTGGAGAAGCTGGTCAACTGGACCCGCAAGGCCTCGCTGTGGCCTGCCACGTTCGGGCTCGCGTGCTGCGCGATCGAGATGATGACCAGCGGCGGGCCCCGCTACGACCTCGGCCGCTTCGGCATGGAGGTCTTCCGCGCCTCCCCGCGGCAGGCCGACCTGATGATCGTCGCCGGTCGGCTGAGCAACAAGATGGCCCCGGTGCTGCGGCAGATCTACGACCAGATGCCCGAGCCGCGCTGGGTGCTCTCGATGGGTGTCTGCGCGTCCTCGGGCGGGATGTTCAACAACTACGCGATCGTGCAGGGCGTGGACCACGTCGTCCCGGTCGACATGTACCTCCCGGGCTGCCCACCCCGACCCGAGATGCTCATCGACGCCATCCTCAAACTGCACGCCAAGATCATGGACGAGCCGCTGGGGCCGAAGCGAGCAGCGCTGAAGGCGGAGCGCGGGGAGCGCACCGAGATGGTGGCGTCGTCGGTGGCATACGGGCCGCAGCAGGCGCCCCGGCCCTCCGGCAGCGGCCGCTCCGAGGTCGTCGAGGCACGGAAGCAGTGAGCGCGATGGCCCCGACGGAGAACACCGAAGAGAACACCGAGAAGCGCAACCCTTCCGAGGACGAGCTGGAACAGCAGACGCCCGAGTCGGCGGCGATGCTGCCGGTGGAACAGGCTGAGCACGAGGCCCGCGGCGGTGTGGTCGCCGGTCGCGCCCGGCAGGGCATGTTCGGTATTCGCGGCTCCGGGGACACCTCGGGTTACGGTGGCCTGCAGCTGCCCGTCTACGCCCCGGCGCCGGCCGAGCGACCCTACGGCGGCTGGTTCGACGAGTTCACCGACGAGCTGCGCACCGCGATGGACGAGCACGGCGTGCCAGCCGAGGCGATCCAGCAGGTCACCGTGGACCGCGGGGAGATCACCTACTACGTGCGCCGCGAGCACCTGCTCGCGCTGTGCCGCACGTTGCGGGACGATCCTGCACTGCGCTTCGAGCTCTGCAGCAGCGTGTCCGGGGTGGACTACGGCCACGGGGTGCCGCAGCAGCTGCACTCGGTCTACCACCTGACGTCGATGACCTACCGGCGCCGGATCCGGCTCGAGGTGGCGGTGGACGTCGCCGACGCCCACGTGCCGTCCGTGGTGTCGGTCTATCCCACCGCCGACTGGCACGAGCGCGAAACGTGGGACATGTTCGGCATCGTCTACGACGGGCACCCGGCGCTCACCCGCATCCTGATGCCCGACGACTGGGACGGGCACCCGCAGCGCAAGGACTACCCGCTCGGCGGGATTCCGGTGGAGTACAAGGGCGCCGAGATCCCTCCGCCGGACCAGCGGAGGGCCTACTCATGAGCAGCCAGGAACCGCTCGCGGGTTCGAACGCCGCCGATGCGCACACCCGCGCCAGCGGCACCGTCACCGACATGGGCGGCAGCACCGAGGATCCGTACGCCGCCACGTCACGCGACACCACCGAGGGCCGCGTCTACACCGTGACCGGTGGCGACTGGGACTCGCTGAGCGAGGACGCCCAACACGACGAGCGGGTCGTCATCAACATGGGTCCGCAGCATCCGTCCACCCACGGCGTGCTTCGCCTGGTGCTCGAGCTCGAGGGTGAGGTGGTCACCCAGGCTCGCTCGGTGATCGGGTACCTGCACACCGGCATCGAGAAGAACTGCGAGTACCGCAACTGGACCCAGGGCGTCACGTTCGTCACCCGCATGGACTACCTGGCGCCGCTGCACAACGAAACGGCCTACTGCCTGGCCACCGAGCGCCTGCTCGGCGTCGAGGTCCCGCGGCGCGCGCAGGTGATCCGCGTGCTGCTCATGGAGCTCAACCGGATCAGCTCCCACATGGTGGCGCTGGCGACCGGCGGGATGGAGCTCGGCGCGCTCACCGCCATGACCTCGGGCTTCCGGGAGCGCGAGGAGGTCCTGCACCTGCTGGAGTTCATCACCGGTCTGCGGATGAACCACGCGTTCATCCGCCCCGGCGGGCTCGCCCAGGACCTCCCCGAGGGCGCCGAGGACAAGGTCCGCGAGTTGATCAAGGTCCTGGACTCCCGGCTGCCCGATTACGACAAGCTGCTCACCGGCCAGCCGATCTGGAAGGAGCGGCTGGCCGGCGTCGGCTACCTGCCACTGGACGGTTGCCTCCAGCTCGGCGTCACCGGGCCCATCCTGCGCTCCGCGGGGCTGGAGTGGGACCTGCGCAAGGTCGAGCCCTACTGCGGGTACGAGGAGTACGACTTCGAGGTGCCCACGGCCACCGAGGCGGACTGCTACGCCCGCTACCGGCTGCGGGTGGAGGAGATCCACCAGTCGTTGCGGATCGTCGAGCAGTGCCTCGACAAGCTGGAGCCCGGCCCGACGATGGTGACCGACCGCAAGATCGCGTGGCCGGCGCAGCTCTCCCTCGGCGCCGACGGGATGGGCAACTCCCTCGACCACGTCAACAAGATCATGGGTCAGTCGATGGAGTCGCTGATCCACCACTTCAAGCTGGTCACCGAGGGCTTCCGGGTGCCACCGGGGCAGGCTTACGTGGCGGTCGAGTCACCGCGGGGCGAGCTGGGCTACCACCTGGTGTCCGACGGCGGCACCCGCCCGGCGCGGGTGCACGTGCGCGACCCGAGCTTCGTGAACCTGCAGTCGATGCCGGCGATGAGCGAGGGCGGCCTGGTGGCCGACGTCATCGCCGCGGTGGCGTCGATCGACCCGGTGATGGGAGGGGTGGACCGGTGAGCCAAGAATCGAACCCCTTGGCGGACAGCCAGAAATCGAACCCCTTGGCGGACAGCCAAAAATCGACTCTGGCGGACATGGACGTCACCGATGCCCCGGACGTGTTCCCGGCCGAGCCCGGGAACGTCGACGGGCAGGGCTTCGACGAGCAGACGGTGACGCGGGCGCAGCAGATCATCGCGCGCTACCCGATGTCCCGCTCAGCGCTGCTGCCGCTGCTGCACCTGGTACAGAGCGTGCAGGGCCACGTCAGCCAGGCCGGCATCGCGTTCTGCGCCGGGCAGCTCGGCCTGACCACCGCCGAGGTCACCGCGGTCGCCACCTTCTACACGATGTACAAGCGCAGCCCCACCGGCGAGCACCTGGTCAGCGTGTGCACCAACACCCTGTGCGCGGCCCTGGGCGGCGACGCGATCTACGCTCAGCTCAAGGACCGGCTCGGGGTCGGGCACAACGAGACCGCGGGCGAGCCCGGCCAGCCCGGGTCGATCACCCTCGAGCACGCCGAGTGCATCGCCGCGTGTGACTTCGCGCCCGTGCTGCAGGTGAACTACGAGTTCTACGACAAGCAGACCACCGAGTCGGCGACCGAACTGGTGGACGCGCTGCAGCGCGGGGAACGTCCCGCCCCGACGCGCGGCGCCCCGCTCACCGACTTCCGCACCACCGAGCTGGAGCTCGCCGGTTTCGCCGCCGACCCGGAGGCCTGGCGGGCGGCGGTGGGCTCGCCGTCTGCCGCGGAAGAGACCCTGGTCGGGGCCCGGTTGGCCGAGGCCAACGGGTGGCAGGCACCGGCGATGCCCGAGGACGCGCCGCTCCCGGCGGTCCCGGAGGAGAAGCGATGACCGGCGCCGGAGACGACATGACCGAACATGGGAACCCGGACCACGGGAAGCTGACCCCGGTGCTGACCCACCGGTGGCTGTCGCCGACGTCCTGGACCCTCGACACCTACCATCAGTTCGAGGGCTACCGTGCGCTGCGCAAGGCGCTGTCGGCGGAGCCGGAGCAGCTCGTCCAGCTGATCAAGGACTCCGGGCTGCGCGGGCGCGGTGGCGCCGGGTTTCCCACCGGGATGAAGTGGGGCTTCATCCCGCACGGTCCAACCGGTCCCGGAGCCAAGCCGAAGTACCTCGTGGTCAACGCCGACGAGAGCGAGCCGGGCACCTGCAAGGACATCCCGCTGATGATGGCCGACCCGCACTCGCTGATCGAGGGCAGCATCATCACCAGCTACGCGATCCGGGCCAACCAGTGCTTCATCTACGTCCGGGGCGAGGTACTCCATCCCCTGCGCCGGGTGCAGAACGCGGTGAACGAGGCCTACGCCGCGGGTTACCTCGGCAAGGACATCCTCGGCTCGGGTTTCGACCTCGAGGTCGTCGTGCACGCCGGGGCCGGCGCCTACATCTGCGGCGAGGAGACCGCGCTGCTCGACTCGCTGGAGGGCCGGCGCGGGCAGCCGCGGCTCAAGCCACCGTTCCCCGCGACGTCCGGGCTCTACGCTGCCCCGACCGTGGTGAACAACGTGGAGACCATCGCGACAGTGCCCTCGATCGTCAGCGGCGGCTCGGACTGGTTCCGTTCGATGGGCACCGAGAAGTCGCCCGGACCGAAGATCTTCTCGATCTCCGGGCACGTCGAGCGGCCGGGCCAGTACGAGGCGCCGCTGGGGATCACGCTGCGCGAGCTGCTGGAGCTGGCGGGTGGGATGAAGGACGGCATCCCGCTGAAGTTCTGGACCCCGGGCGGCTCGTCCACCCCGTTGCTCACCGCGGAGCACCTCGACGCCCCGCTGGACTTCGAGGGCATGACGGAGGCCGGCTCGTTGCTGGGCACCACGGCGCTGATGATCTTCAACGAGACGGTGAGCGTGCCCTGGGCCGTGCTGAAGTGGACCGAGTTCTACGACCACGAGTCCTGCGGCAAGTGCACCCCGTGCCGCGAGGGTTGCTTCTGGCTGGCCAAGGTGCTGCGGCGGATGGTCGACGGCCAGGGCACGCCGTCCGACGTGGAGCTGATGCTGGACCTCTGCGACAACATCTTCGGCCGGTCGTTCTGCGCGCTCGGTGACGGTGCCGTCAGCCCGATCACCAGCGGGATCAAGTACTTCCGGCAGGAGTTCCTCGACCTCTGCGTCTCCCAGCCCGCTGAGGCGGCGGTGGCGCGGCCCCGGCAGCAGGCCGAGCTGGCAGGAGCGCACTGATGACAGTGGCAGCACAGTCCGCAGACCAGTCCTCGGAGGCCGAGGAGCGGCCGGTACCCGAGGGACACGTCCGGCTGACCATCGACGATCGTGAGGTCGACGCCCCCGAGGGCGAGTTGGTGATCCGCACCTGTGAGCGGCTCGGCATCGTCGTCCCCCGGTTCTGCGACCACCCGCTGCTGGACCCGGTCGCCGCCTGCCGGCAGTGCCTGGTCGAGGTCGAGATGGGCGGGAAGCCGATGCCCAAACCGCAGGCATCCTGCAGCCTCGCCATCGCCGACGGCATGGTGGTTCGTACCCAGCACACCTCGCCGGTGGCCGACAAGGCGCAGCAGGGTGTGATGGAGCTGCTGCTGATCAACCACCCGCTGGACTGCCCGATCTGCGACAAGGGTGGCGAGTGCCCGCTGCAGAACCAGGCGATGTCCAACGGCCGCCCCGACTCGCGGTATGTGGAGACCAAGCGCACCTTCCCCAAGCCGGTCCCGATCTCCGAGCAGGTGCTGCTGGACCGGGAGCGCTGCGTGCTCTGCGCGCGCTGCACCCGGTTCTCCGAGCAGATTGCCGGGGACCCGTTCATCGACCTGCTCGAGCGTGGCGCCCAGGAGCAGGTCGGGGTCGCCGACGACCAACCATTCCAGTCGTACTTCTCCGGCAACACCATCCAGATCTGCCCGGTCGGCGCCCTGACCAGCGCGGCGTACCGGTTCCGCTCTCGGCCGTTCGACCTGGTGTCCACGCCAGGGGTGTGCGAGCACTGCGCCTCGGGCTGCGCTCAGCGCACCGACTGGCGCCGCGGCATCGTGCAGCGCCGCCTCGCTGGGAACGACCCGGAGGTCAACGAGGAGTGGAACTGCGACAAGGGTCGCTTCGCGTTCAGGTACGCCACCGCGGCGGACCGGCTGCTGCGCCCGCTGGTGCGCGACGAGGGCGGTGAGCTGCAGCCGGCGTCGTGGACCGAGGCGCTGCAGGCGGCGGCCGAGGGGCTGACCCTGGCCCGGGACCGCGGTGTCGGGGTGCTGCCGGGCGGGCGGCTCACCGTCGAGGACGCCTATGCCTACGCCAAGTTCGCCCGCGTCGCGCTGGGCACCAACGACATCGACTTCCGGGCGCGGGCGCACTCCGCCGAGGAGCTCGAGTTCCTCGGGGCGCACGTGGTCGGCGTCAGCCCAGCCACCGGCGACGCTCGCGGAGCCGGAACAGACGGCGCAGCCGGCGGTGTCACCTACGCGGACCTGTCCGCGGCGCCGGCCGTCCTGTGCGTGGCGTTCGAGCCTGAGGAGGAGTCGCCGATCGTCTTCCTGCGGCTGCGCCGGGCCGCCCGCGAGGGCACGACCCGGGTGCTGCACCTGACCAGCTGGACCAGCCCCACGGTGGCCAAGACGGCGCCGGTAGCCGGCCCCGGCGAGCCGGCCCCGGCGAGCACGCTGATCCCCGCGGTGCCCGGCGAGGAGCCCGCCGTGCTCGACGCCCTCGACACCGACGTCGAGTCGCTGTTCCGCGCGCCGGGTGCCGTGGTGCTGGTGGGGGAGCGGGCGGCCGAGGTGCCGGGCCTGTACTCAGCAGTCGCCCGGCTGGTGGAGCGCACCGGCGCCCGGCTCGCCTGGGTGCCGCGTCGCGCGGGCGAGCGCGGCTCGC
>DASQWR010000172.1:0-3176 GCA_035640155.1 Pseudonocardiaceae bacterium | reverse complement strand
CGGAAGCCGGCGAGGGTCTCGACCATGACAGGGCCCGGTGGAGGAAGCAGCGCGGGCGTGGCGGTGCGGTCGTTATGGAACCGGATACCGGTCATCGTCGGCCGATAGAGATCAGCCGTTCTTCGGTGAGGACGGTGACGTGGCGGCCTTTGGCGCGGAAGAGCTGGGCCACTCGCTGCATCGTCGTCCGCTCCGGCGACTCCGCCGGCGGCAGTACGAGCAGCACTTCACCAGGGGGCAGGTCGTTGGCCAGTGCTTCGTAATCCGCTTTGCGCGGCAGCAAGCTTGCTGGTACCAGGGTGAGGTTGTCCAGCTTCACCTGTGGGCGCTGCAACGCTCGGGGGCCACGACGGAAAGAAGGACGCCTCATCGGTCCCTCACCTCCTCCCCCATCGGCACTGCCGCACCGGTGGTCGTGGCGCCGTCATTGATGTAGCGATAGAAGGTGGCGCGAGAGACCTTGAACATCCGGCAGAGGTCCCCCACGGGTGTCTGCTTGGCGGCATACAGCCGCTTGGCCAACGCCAGCTGTCTGGGATCGGCGAGGCTCTTCACCCGGGGATGGCCACCGTTGCGCCCCCGCGCCCGCGCCGCTTTCAGCCCGGCCCGGGTGCGCTCGCGGATCAGGTCGCGCTCGAACTCCGCCAGCGCGCCGAAGATATGAAAGATCAGCCGGCCGCCGGTGTTCGTTGTATCGATGGATTCGGTCAGGCTCTTGAAGCCCACCCCGCGGTCGGCCAAGGCCGTGACGGTCTCGATCAGGTGGGGGAGCGATCGACCAAGCCGGTCCAAGCGCCAGACGACGAGCGTGTCTCCATCCCGGAGATGGCTGAGGGCATTGATCAGTCCCGGTCGCTCGGCCCGCACCCCGCTCACCCGGTCGGTGAAGATCTGCGCGCAGCCCGCCGCCTTCAACGCATCGAGCTGGAGGTTGAGGGTCTGTTCGTCGGTGGAGACACGTGCATAGCCAATCTGCATACCCCCATTGTATCACAACTCGCCCGCACCGTGCCTTGCTGAGACGGAGATACTGACATGCAATACTGAGACGGCCGATCGAACCTGCGGCACCGCCCTGTAAACGGTCGCGCGCGACCGTCTCAGAAAGGGCGGCGGTCTCAATGGGTCGTCGCACCACGTGTGGTGTGGAGTATGACATACACCACCGATCAGGCTAGGAGTGGTGCCAGCACTTGTGCTGGGGTGCGGAAGCCAAGTGTGTGTCGCGGTCGTCCATTGAGTTCGGCGGCGATTGCGTCAAGTTGACCCTGGTCAACGGTTCGTAGGTCGGTGCGTCTGGTGAGGTATTGGCGGAGAAGACCGTTGGTGTTCTCATTGCTGCCGCGCTGCCACGGACTTTGTGGGTCACAGAAGTACACCTGCACCCCGCTGTCAACGGTGAACGTGACATGCCCGGCCATTTCCTTGCCCTGATCCCACGTCAACGACCGCTTCAAGTGAGCGGGTAACTGACCGACCGCGGCGGTGAGTGCTGGGCGGACCTGCTCAGCTTTGTATCCATACGGCAGGGCCACGAGCACGACGTAGCGACTGGTGCGTTCGACCAGTGTGGCCACCGCAGATGGGCGCTGGCCGAGCAACAAGTCACCCTCCCACTGCCCTGGGACAGCACGGTCCTGCACCTCAGCCGGTCGTACGCTGATATTCACCATGTCGTTCAGTTGTCCACGGCCTTGCGGCAGGCGCGCACCGCGCGGATAGCGCATCGCCCGCCCGGTCCGCAAACAGCGCTGCAAATCCCGGCGCAGCGCACCGCGCGATTGGACAAAGAGTGAGAGGTAGATTGTCTCGTGCGACACCCGCATCACCGCCGTGTGCGGATAGGCCAGCGGTAACCAGCCCGCGATCTGCTGCGGTGACCAGCGCAGCGCCAGCTTCTCCTCTACCACAGCTCGCAACGTTCCCTCCATCGCCAGTTTGGCTGGCTTGGAACGTCGGCGCCGACGCTCCGCTGCCGCATCGGCCGCCTGTGCGCGATACCGCTCCCGTCCGCCATTGCGTCGGACCTCGCGCGTCACGGTCGATGGCGCCCGACCCAACCATTGAGCGATGCGCCGACACGACGCACTCGACGCTACCCCACGGCTGATGGCTTCACGCTCTGCTGCCGTGAGCGACCGCTGCGGACGCGTGGGCGATCGTCGGTAGACACCGCCTGTCTCGAGGACAAAGCCCCGCACCGCTGGCGTATGCTTCCCCAATCGCCGAGCGATGAGGCGCAGCGCCGCGCCCGCTCGCCGCTGCGCCCACACGGCCTCCTGCTCCAGCGCGGACAGACCAAACGTACGCATCGCCACCTCCACTGTGCATGGTCTCAGTAGAACCAAGGAGGTGGTGCGACGACCCATTGAGACCACCGCCCTTTGTGCGACACGGAGCATTGGCTGTGGGATCCATCTCTGAGAGTGGTGGCGTGGCCTGCATCGCCGGTCGTACAGTGACCCCAGGCCAGCATGGTGTCGAGCACGGGGGTATGGGACGTGGGCAAGCACAGCGTCGAGACCATCGCGCTGATCCGGCGATTCCTCGAGGCCTGCGTCCGCGCCGACGCCGAGGAATTCGCCGGCTACTTCACCGAGGACGCGGTGTGGTGGAATGCGCCCTGGTCGCCGGTCACGGGACGCGAGGCGATTCGGGAGACGCTGCGGCGCGGTGCGGCGCGGATGACCGCCCGTCCCTGGGAGGTGCGCCACATCGTCGCTGAGGGCGACGTGGTACTGACCGAGCGCGTCGACCACTTCACCGTCGACGGGGCATCGATCAGCGTCCCCTGCATGGGCGTCTTCGAGCTACGCGACGGCAAGATTGCGGCGTGGCGCGACTACTGGGACCTCGGCCAGTTTGAGCAACAGTTGCCGGCGTCAGAACCAGCGGGCTAACCAGGCTCTGTCCGTGCCGACGTGGCAGCTATCCCGTCGCACAAAGGGCCGTTTGTGAGATGGAGCGGAGAGATGCTTCGGCTGAGCCGGGCACCCCGCGGCAACGCTGCGCCGACGATCTGTTCGATCTCGGCCAGCGTCAGCGTGACCGTCGCCGTCTCCGGCGGCTGCGCGGTGAGGTAATCGGCCAGCCGCTGGTAGGGGGAGGACATGCCCGCAGTCTAGCGGGGCACCCGCGCGAACGTCACCGCCAGGGTGCCGCTGCGCAGATCGGTG
>DASQWR010000171.1:0-9814 GCA_035640155.1 Pseudonocardiaceae bacterium | reverse complement strand
CGCTCGCCGCCGTCGTGGCCGTGCGGTGCCGGCCGGTGCGGGGCGCCGCGCTGCTCGTCGGCGCCGGTCTGGTGGTCGCCGTCCGGCTGGCCGAGTTCCCCCTGGTGGCGGCTCGGGTGGACGGGATGGCCGCCGGTCCGGGGACCTGGGCTTCGCTGGCCTGCCTGGTGGCGCTCGTCGCCGCGGTCGCGGTCACGCTGCGCCCCGGACCGGCGACGATCGCCCGTCCCGCGACCGGGCCCTGACCAGCGCCAGCGCGGGTTACAGTCGGGGCGTCGGGAGCGCCGGAGCCCCAGAGGAGGGCGATGAGCCCAGAGTGGGACGAGCGGAGTGCGATGAGCGGTCGGATCCGGGTGGTCGTCGCCAAGCCCGGCCTGGACGGTCACGACCGGGGTGCCAAGATCGTGGCGCGGGCGCTGCGGGACGCCGGCATGGAGGTGATCTACACCGGCCTGCACCAGACCCCCGAGCAGATCGTTCGGACGGCTGTGCAGGAGGACGCCGACGCGGTGGGGCTCTCGGTGCTCTCCGGCGCGCACCTGACGCTGTTCGCCAGGGTCATCGAGCTGCTCGCCGCCGAGGACTCCAGCGACGTGCAGGTCTTCGGCGGCGGGATCATCCCCGAGGAGGACATCCCGAAGCTGCACGGCATGGGCGTGGCGAAGGTGTTCACCCCCGGCGCGACGACGCAGCAGATCGTGCAGTGGGTGCGGGAGCACCTGGGGCAGCCCGCACCGCTCACATGACCCGTCTCGCCGGTGTCGGCGGCCCGGGAGCCACCGGGGCTGGATAGGGTCGTCTCTCGCCCCCACCAGTATGGAGACCCCGCGTGGACCTGTACGAGTACCAGGCGAAGGACCTGTTCCGAGCCCACGGTGTCCCGGTGCTCCCGGGCGGCGTGGCGGCCACTCCCGAGCAGGCCGAAGCCGTGGCCACCGAGGTCGGCGGCCCCGTGGTCGTCAAGGCGCAGGTGAAGACCGGCGGTCGGGGCAAGGCCGGCGGGGTGCAGCTCGCCGAGACGCCCGCCGCGGCCCGGGAGAAGGCCCGCGCCATCCTCGGCATGGACATCAAGGGCCACACCGTGCACCGGGTACTGGTGGCCGCGGCCGCCGACATCGCGGAGGAGTACTACTTCTCCTTCCTGCTCGACCGCACCAACCGGTCCTTCCTCGCGATGGCCTCGCTCGAGGGCGGTGTGGAGATCGAGCAGCTCGCCGTCGAGCGTCCCGAGGCCCTCGCCAAGCTCCCGATCGACCCGTTCGCCGGGGTGGATGCCGCAAAGGCCGCCGAGATCGTCGCCGCGGCCAAGTTCCCGGCCGAGGTGGCCGGCGCCGTGGCCGAGACGATCGTGCAGCTGTGGGACGTCTTCGTCGGCGAGGAGGCCACGCTGGTCGAGGTCAACCCGCTGGTGCGCGACGCGCAGGACGCGGTCATCGCGCTGGACGGCAAGGTCACCCTCGACGGGAACGCCGCGTTCCGTCACCCGGCGCGCGCCGACCTCGCCGATCCCGAGGCGGAGGACCCGCTGGAGGCCAGGGCCAGGGCCAGGGGCCTCAACTACGTCAAGCTCGACGGCCAGGTCGGGATCATCGGCAACGGCGCCGGGTTGGTGATGTCCACCCTGGACGTGGTCGCCTACGCCGGCGAGCGCCACGGCGGCATGAAGCCGGCCAACTTCCTCGACATCGGTGGGGGCGCGAACGCGCAGGTGATGGCGGACGGTCTGGACATCATCCTCGACGACGCCGACGTGCGCTCGGTGTTCGTCAACGTCTTCGGCGGGATCACCGCCTGCGACCAGGTGGCGACGGGGATCGTGAACGCCTTGGAGATCCTGGGGGACACCGCGAGCAAGCCGCTGGTGGTTCGCCTGGACGGCAACAATGTCGAGCAGGGTCGAGCGATCCTAACCGACGCCGCCCATCCGCTGGTCACCGTGGTCGAGTCGATGGACGCCGCCGCGGACAGGGCCGCCGAGCTCGCCGCGGCAGCCGCACCGATCAGCGCTGCCAGGGGAGCGTGACGAGGATGGCCATCCTCCTCGACGCCGGGTCCAGGGTCATCGTCCAGGGCATGACCGGCTCCGAGGGCCGCAAGCACACCCAGCGGATGCTGAGCGCCGGCACCCGGATCGTCGGTGGGGTCAACCCCAGCAAGGCCGGGCAGTCCGTCGAGTTCGAGCTCGGTTCCTCGGGTGCGGGTGTCCCGCGAGCAGCGGTGCCGGTGTTCGGCTCGGTTGCCGAAGCCATGGCCGAGACCGGGGCGGACGTCAGCGTGCTGTTCGTGCCGCCCCGCTTCGCCAAGGCCGCCGTGCTCGAGGCGATCGACGCCGGCATCGGACTGGCCGTGGTGATCACCGAGGGCATCCCGGTGCACGACACCGCGGCGTTCTGGGCGCACGCCTGCGCGACCGGGACCGCGAGCACTCCTGCCGGCACCCGGATCGTGGGCCCGAACTGCCCGGGCGTGATCAGCCCCGGCAAGTCCAACGCCGGTATCACCCCGGCGGACATCACCGGCTCCGGCAGGATCGGCCTGGTGTCCAAGTCGGGCACCCTGACCTACCAGATGATGCACGAGCTGCGCGACATCGGGTTCTCGTCCTGCGTGGGCATCGGTGGCGACCCGATCGTCGGCACCACGCACATCGACGTGCTGCAGGCGTTCCAGGACGACCCGGACACCGCCGCCGTGGTGATGATCGGCGAGATCGGTGGCGACGCCGAGGAGCGCGCCGCGGACTTCATTCGCGAGCACATCACCAAGCCGGTGGTGGGCTACGTCGCCGGCTTCACGGCGCCGGAGGGCAAGACGATGGGCCACGCGGGCGCCATCGTCGCCGGCTCCTCGGGCACCGCGGAGGCCAAGAAGGAAGCCCTGCAGGCTGCCGGGGTGAAGGTCGGCAAGACGCCGAGCGAGACCGCCGAGCTGATGCGGGAGATCATCCAATCGCTGGGCTGACCGGTGCTCGGTAGGACGCGGCTCGGTAGGATCGAGTGGTGGCAGCCGGACCCGGGCAACCCATCCACTAGCGTTCGCCCGGTCCGTACCGTCCGAGCCCTGGGAGGCTCCGCTTATGTCCGCGCCCTACGGTCAGCCACCGGCCGCACCGCAGTCCGGCCCGTCCCCATCTCGTGAGGGTGGCCTCGACCTCGGGGGGATCCTCGCGCTGGTGGCGCTGGGTCTCGGGCTGGTCATCTACTTCTGTTGCTTCTCCATCGAGGCGCTGGGCATCACGGCGCTGCTGCTCTACTTCTTCCTCGCCGCCGCGCTCCTCGGTGCCGGGACGCTGCTGCCGAAGGCGCCTGCGGTGCTGTTCCCGGCCGCCGTGCTCGCCACGACCGGCACCTTGGGTGTGCTCAACGTGGTGGTGCTCGCCGATCCACCGTCCATCGTGATCGTGATCTTGATTCTCGGGCTGCTGCAGACGGCGGCGTTGGTCGGTGCCGTGCTCGTCGACGCCGGCATGATCAAGTCGAAGCCGAGGTCGACGCCGTTTTCCGGGCAGCAGCGGGGTTCGCCCTCCGGGTCGTTCCCGGCCCAGCCGGATCTGTTCGCTCCGGGCCAGTACGGCCAGGGTCCGGCTGGGCAGTACGGGCCGGGTCAGCCGGGCCAGCCGGGTCAGCCGGGCCAGCCGGGTCAGCCGGGCCAGCCGGGCCAGCCGGGTCAGCCGGCCCAGCCCGGTCAGTACGGGCAGCCGCCGCAGCAGTCCCCGCCGAACCAGTACGGGGGGTCGGACACGACTCAGCAGTTCAACCCGCCCTGGCGCGGTGAGTCCTGGAAGGGCGGTGACTACGGGCATCCGGGCGAGCAGCGGCGTGCTGGCGAGGGCGAACCCGGCCAGCAGGGCCCGAACCCGCCCTTCGGTCAGCCCGGCACCCCGTCCGGCGGGGAGCGCGGCCCCGACCGGACGTGATCCGCACCGGCAGCGTCCGCCCGTCCCTCGATCCGGTAACGCCCGCGGCGCGTCGCCGCTCCCGTTGACGGGACAGAGCAGCGCTGCTGCCAGAGTGGTCTCCATGAGGTGGCAGCGTTGGTGAGTTCGGGGACCGTGCGGGCCCGCCCGACCGGCAACGGCGCCCGCCGGAGCTTCCGACGGGCCCTGGTCACCGTCGCGGCCGGTCCGGTGCTGGCCGGGTACACGGCGGTCGCCGTGGTCCTCGCGCTGGTGGCGTGGGCAGCGGCGGGGGCGGAGCTCGCGATCGGAGGCACCGTGCGGGCTGCGGGCGCCGCCTGGCTCGCCATGCATCAGGTTCCACTCGTGCTGGAGGGTGCCCCGCTGGGCGTGTTGCCGCTGCTGCCCACCGTGCTGCTGGGTGGGCTGATCGCGTGGACGGCTGCGCGGGCCGCCCGCCGGGGCGGGTTGGACGCACCGTCGGACGCGGTGCGGCTGATCGGGGCTGTCGCTGCCGTGCACGCCGTGGGGGGCACCGGCATCGCCGCGACGATCTCCAGCGCGGCCGATCCGGCCGTCACCGCGGCACCGTGGCGGGCTGCGCTGGGCTGCGGACTGCTCACCGCCACCGCGGCTGCCTGCGGCCTCGCCGGCCCCTGCGGTTGGCTGCGCGCCGTCATGTCGCGGGCGCCCGGCTGGACCGGGCATGCCCTCGTGGGCGGCGCGCTGGGGCTCGCGGTGCTGCTCACCGGCGGGTTCGCCGCGGTGCTCGTGGCGCTGCTCGCCTCGGCCGGCGCCGCGGGCGAGGCGTTCGGGACGTGGGGCCCGGGCTGGGGTACCGGTCTCGGCCTGGTGCTGCTGTCGATCGCCTACCTGCCCAACGCCGCGATCGCCGCCGCGTCCTGGCTTGCCGGTCCGGGGCTGTCGGTGGGGACGTTCTCGACGACCCCGCTGGGCGTGCTGGCCGGTCCGGTGCCGGAGGTGCCGCTGCTCGCAGCACTTCCCGAGGGACCCGCGGCCTCCTGGTGGCCGGTGGCGTTCGTCGTCCCGGTGCTCGCCGGCGCTGCGGTAGGACGGCGCTGTGCCGCTGCCACCGCGGACCACGAGGGCCGGTTGCGGGCGGTGGCCGGCTCGGCAGGGGTCGCGGCCCTGGGGTGCTTCGTGCTGGCGCTGCTGGCCGGTGGCCAGCTCGGCGGCGGCGTGTTCGACCCGGTGCAGGTGCCGGCCGCGTCACTGGCGGTGGCGGTGGGGCTGTGGACCTTCCTGCCGGGGGCGGTGGTGGTGTGGTTCTCCGGCACCGGGGAGGATGCCGCCCCGAGGAGGAGCCTTCCTGACGGGCCCACAGGGCCCACAGGGCCTATCGGGCGCGTGCGCGGTCGGAGTAGACCAGCTCCAGTGCCGCCGAGGTGATGCGGCGGCGCAGCAGGCCGGTCGGCCGGTGCTCACCCAGCGCGGCCCGGGCGGCGAGCCAGCCGCAGACGCCGTGCACCCCGCCGCCGGGATGTGCGGCGGCACTGCCGAGGTAGAGGTTGCCGATCACGGTCTCCGGCCGGCCCAGCCCGGGGACGGGGCGGAACACCAGCTGCTGGTGCAGCTGGGACGTCCCGCCGTTCACGGCGCCGTGCATCAGGTTCTCGTCGGCCCGCTGCAGGTCCCCCGGCAGCTGCGGGTAGCGGCCCAGCACCCGGGTGCCGAACCCGGGCGCGTAGGACTCAACCACCTCGTCCATCCGATCGGCCAGCTGCTCGGCGGCGGCCGGGTCGCTCATCCCGCGCGGCAGGTGGGTGTAAGCCCACGCGCTCTCGGTGCCCGCCGGCGAGCGGGACGGATCGGCAGTGCTCATCTGCCCGAACAGCAGGAAGGGATCGCGGGGCACCACGGCTGCCTCCAGGTCAGCGGCCCAGTGCACCAGGCCCGCCGCGTCCCGGCCGAGGTGCAGGGTGCCCGCCCCGGCCGCGGCCGGCGCCCGCCACGGGATGGGACCGTCCAGCGCCCAGTTGACCTTGACCACGGGGGTGTCCCACTCGAACCGGCGGAGGTCCTCGTGCAGCCGCCGGGGCAGCGCGCCGGCGGGCAGCAGGTCGCGGTACAGGCTGGGGGCGGAGACGTCGGCGATCACGGCGCGGCGGGCGCGCACGGTGCGCCCGCCCGCGGTGCGGACCCCGACGGCCCGGCCGCCCCGGAGCAGGATCTGCTCGACGCGCTCGCCGGTGTGCAGCTGCGCGCCCGCCGACTCCGCCCGCCGGGCCAGCGCGGTGGCGAGCTCACCGGCGCCGCCGGCCGGGACGGGGAAGCCGCCGTCCTGCCCCAGCATCGCCAGCAACCAACCGAACACGCCGCTCACCGAGGCGTTCACGGGCACGTCGACGTGCGCGGCGTTGCCCGCCAGCAGCAGCCGCGCGGCCTCGCTGTGGAACAGCTCCCGACCCATCCGGTGCGCCGGCAGCAGCAGGAACCGCACCAGCCGCAGCGCCTCCGCGGTGCCCAGCCGGCGCAGCAACTGCAGCGGGCCGCGGACCGGGGGGATCCCGGTGAACAGCGTGCGCAGGAAGGGCTCTCGGATGCGGTCCCACTGCCGGCACAGTGCCAGCCACGCGTCGGCGTCGCGCGGATCGTGCTCGGCCAGGCCCGCCGCGGTGTCCTCCGCGCTGCGGTGCAGCACCGCGCACCGCTCACCGTCCAGCGGGTGCGCCAGCACGGTCGGGGCGTGCATCCAGCGCAACCCGTGCTGCTCGAGCTCGAGCGCGGGCAACACCGGCGAGGCGAGCGACAGCGGGTAGAAGGCGGAGAAGAGGTCGGTGACGTAGCCGGGGTGCAGCTGCGCGGACCGCACGGCACCTCCGACGGTGTCGTTCGCCTCCAGCAGGCAGACGTCCCATCCGGCATCGGCCAGCACGGCGGCGGCGACCAAGCCGTGATGCCCGCCTCCCACGACGACGGTGTCTGCAGTGCTGCTCATCGCGCCACTATCCCGTGACGCCGCGGCCACCGCAGCGATTCGGTCCCGAACCGCCCGCCGGGCGTCGTGACTACCCTGGCCGCGCTGCGACATCGACACCCGCGACGCCGACACCGGAGGAGGAGGCCGTGCCGAACCGGTTGCAGCTCCCGGTGCCGACCCGTGTCGTCGTCCTGGTGTCCGGGGCGGGAACGCTGCTGACCGCCGTGCTCGAGGCGGCTGCGGGGGACGGCTACCCGGCGGAGGTGGTCGCGGTCGGCGCGGACCGGGCGGGGATCCCCGGCCTGCAGCGGGCCGAGCAGGCTGGGGTACCGGCGTTCGTCGTGCCGCTGCGCAACCATCCGGACCGGGCGGCCTGGGATCGGGCGCTGACCGTCGCCGCCGCGGCCCACGAGCCGGACCTGGTGGTCTCGGCGGGTTTCCGGAAGATCCTGGGCCCGCAGTTCCTGGCGCGTTTCGGCGGCCGGGTCCTCAACACCCACCCGGCGCTGTTGCCGGCCTTCCCCGGCGCGCACGCGGTCGCCGACGCGCTCGAGCACGGGGTGTGGGTCACCGGCGCGACGGTGCACTTCGTCGACGCCGGCGTGGACACCGGGCCGATCGTCGCCCAGCGGGCTGTCGAGGTGGAGCCGGACGACACCGAGGAGCTGCTGCACGAACGGATCAAGGTGGTGGAGCGGCGGCTGCTGGTCGATACCGTCGCCATCCTGGCCCGCCACGGCGCCACGGTGCACGGGCGCCGGGTCCGTCTCGGTCTCCGTTAGGGCGGCCGGGCGAGGCCGGGCCGGGCGCAGCGGCGATCCCGCTGCGCACTACCGTCGCCGGGAACGGGCCGACGGATCTCGGAAGGGCGTCCCCAGCCGTGAGCGAGCACACCGCAGACCGCCGACCGATCCGCCGGGCGCTGGTGAGCGTGTCGGACAAGGATGGCCTGCTGGAGCTGGTGACCGGGTTGCACGCGGCCGGCGTCGAGGTCGTCTCCACCGGCTCCACCGCATCCCGGATTGCCGACGCGGGGCTACCTGTGACCCGGGTGGAGGAGGTCACCGGGTTCCCGGAGTGTCTCGACGGCCGGGTCAAGACACTGCACCCGGGGGTGCACGCGGGCCTGCTGGCCGACACCCGCAAGCCCGAGCACCTGGCCGGGCTCGCCTCGCTCGGGGTGGCGCCCTTCGACCTCCTGGTGGTGAACCTCTACCCGTTCGAGGCCACCGTGGCCTCGGGTGCGGGGCCCGAGGAGTGCATCGAGCAGATCGACATCGGCGGCCCGGCGATGGTGCGCGCGGCAGCGAAGAACCATCCCTCGGTGGCCGTGGTGGTGGACCCGGCGACGTACGGCGAGGTGCTCGATGCGGTGCGGGCGGGCGGTTTCACCTCGGCGCAGCGCCAGGCGCTGGCCGTCGTCGCGTTCCGGCACACCGCCGACTACGACCTCGCGGTGGCATCGTGGATGGGATCGGTGCTCCCGGCCAATGCGACTGCTGATGCCACTGGAGGGTTCCCGAGCTGGGTAGGCGCGTCCTGGCGGTGCGAGGCGGTGCTGCGCTACGGGGAGAACCCGCACCAGCGCGCTGCGCTGTACCGCTCCGGGCACCGTCCGGCGACCGGACTGGCCGGTGCTGAGCAGCTGCACGGCAAGGAGATGTCCTACAACAACTATCTCGACGCCGACGCCGCCTGGCGCGCCGCGCACGACCACGGGGGCGCCTGCGTCGCGATCGTCAAGCACGCCAACCCGTGCGGGATCGCGATCTCGTCGTCGTCGGTCGCCGATGCCCACCGCAAGGCGCACGCCTGCGACCCGGTCAGCGCGTTCGGCGGGGTGATCGCGGCGAACCGGCAGGTGAGCGTGGAGATGGCAGAGCAGGTCGCCGAGGTGTTCACCGAGGTGGTGGTGGCACCGTCCTACGCGGACGGCGCGGTGGACGTGCTGGCTCGCAAGAAGAACATCCGGCTGCTGATGGCCGAGCCGCCGGAGCGCGGCGGGGTGGAGTTCCGGCCCGTCTCCGGAGGCGTGCTGTTGCAGAGCCGCGACGTGCTCGACGCCCCCGGCGACGACCCCTCCACCTGGACGCCGGCCTGCGGGTCTGCGGTGGACGCCGCGACGCTGGCCGATCTTGCCTTCGCCTGGCGGACCTGCCGGGCGGTGAAGTCCAACGCCATCCTGATGGCCGTCGACGGAGCCACGGTCGGCATCGGGATGGGTCAGGTGAACCGGGTGGACGCCGCGCGGCTGGCCGTGAGCCGGGCCGGGAAACGAGCGCGCGGTGCGGTGGCCGCGTCGGACGCGTACTTCCCGTTCCCGGACGGCCTGGTCGTGCTGCTCGAGGCCGGGGTGCGTGCCGTGGTGCAGCCGGGGGGGTCGGTGCGCGACGCCGAGGTGATCGCCGCGGCGGAGAACGCTGGGGTGCCGCTCTACCTCACCGGGACGCGCCACTTCGCGCACTGAGCCGGGTCACCCGTCCCCACCGGTTGACGGCCGCCCCGCAGTCGGGTTCACTGGTTCTATCGAACACGTGTTCGATAGATGGTCCCTGTCTTCCGCAGCGGAGCCTCGGGTGCGCCCCTGGTCGACGCGCCCGCCGTCAGGAGGGAGGTCCGTGCCGATGGCTGGTGCGACCGTCACCTCGGTGTTGCGGCGACTGGACGATGCCCGCGCCCGCTCCCTGATCGGGGATGCTTCGTCGCTGGGTGAACGGCTCGACATCCAGGGAGGACGGCCGTACCCGGTGCACGCCCCGCTCGCCCCGCTGCTGCCCGGCGGGGGGCTGCGCCGTGGCTCGGTGGTCGCGGTGCGCGGCTCCACCGCGTTGCTGCTCGCGCTGCTGGCCGCAGCCACCACGCAGGGGGCGTGGGCCGCGGTGGTGGGCATCGGTGACCTCGGGGTGCTCGCCGCGGCCGAGGCCGGAGTGGCGGTGCAGCGGCTGGTGCTGGTGCCCGCGCCCGGAGAGCCCGGCCCG
>DASQWR010000170.1:0-32708 GCA_035640155.1 Pseudonocardiaceae bacterium | reverse complement strand
CGGACCCGAGTGGCTCCCCACCACCGCGGCGGACACCTGGCTCGCCTCCCGGCCCGAGCAGCGCTGGGCCGCCCTGGCCGCCGGCTGGCTCGGATTGCCCCGGCTGCCCGGGCTGGTCGGTACCCGTGACGAGCGGGAGCGGGTGCTTGCCGTGTTGTCCGAAGACCTGCACAGGCCACTGGCTCCCGCGGCCCGCCGGCACGTGCTCGACGCACTCGCCGCGTTGTCACCCGGTACCGGCATCACCGAGCCCGACGACCTGGTCACCGTGCTCGCCTGGCGTGCCCCCCGGCGCGGCGGGCGGCTCCGCGACGCCATCGTCGGCTGGACCGTCGCCGAAGCCACCACGGTGGGCATCGTGGCACTGGGCGCGCTGTCCACCGCGGGTCGAGCGCTGCTCACCGCAGGACCGGAGCCGGCGGCGCGGGCGGTGGCCACCGCCCTGCCCGATCCGGTGAGTCACGTGCTCGTGCAGGCTGACCGCACCGTCGTCGCGCCCGGCCCGCTGGAGCCGGAGCTGGCCGCCGAGATCGCGCTGGTGGCCGACGTCGAGTCCGCCGGCGGCGCCACCGTCTACCGCGTCACCGAAGCCACGGTCCGGCGCGCGCTGGACGCCGGACGCAGCGCCGCGGACCTGCACGCCCTGTTCCGAACCCGGTCCCGGACACCAGTGCCGCAGTCGTTGACCTACCTGGTCGACGACGTGGCACGCCGGCACGGGCGGCTGCGCGGCGGCTCGGCGGGCTCGTTCCTGCGCTGCGACGACGAGGCGCTGCTCGCCGAGCTGATGTCCCACCCGCTGGCAGCCCGCGACGAGCTGCGCCTGCTGGCGCCCACCGTGGTCGTGAGCCCGCTGCAGCTGTCCGACCTCCTCGAAGACCTGCGCACGGCCGGGTTCACGCCGGTCGCGGAGAACGCCGGAGGCCAGGTGGTCGACCTGCGCCCGGGTGCTCGCAGGGCGCCGGGCAGAGTGCGGCCCGCCCGGCGCTCACCGCTACCGCCCCCGCCGTCCGACGAGCAGCTCGCGACGCTGGTCCGCGGGATCCGGGCCGGCGACGCCGCCGCCAGCGCAGCACGCGGCCCCGCGTTGGCCACCCTCGGCCGGTCCACCGGCGCGACCCTCGACCTGCTGCAGGGTGCTGCCAGCACGGGCTGCAGCGTCTGGATCGGTTTCGTCGACTCACACGGTGTCGCGAGCCGCCGCAT
The DNA here is from genome assembly GCA_035640155.1 of Pseudonocardiaceae bacterium. Lineage (GTDB taxonomy): Bacteria > Actinomycetota > Actinomycetes > Mycobacteriales > Pseudonocardiaceae > JALYQB01. Next base: position 31,502 of record DASQWR010000170.1, on the reverse strand, counting down.
CGTCCGCCCAGTGAGCGTGGGCGGCGGGGTGCTCGAGGGCTTCGACCGCTCCCATGGCAAGGTCCGTCGGTTCCCGCTGAGCCGCATCACCTCGGCAGCAGTCGTCCACGAGTGAGTAGGCTCGCGCCCGGGCGACCGGGAGGGACAGCTCCCCGGCTGCTGTCACTCTGTCTGCTCCCCGACCGGGCCGCCCCACGCGTCCTGCGCGTGGGGCGGGTCGTCCCATTCCCGGCTGGCGTGGCGGGCCTCGTACAACCCACGTTGGTAGCTGCTCAGCCGGCCCCGCACGGTCTCCGCGCTTCGCACCGGCCCTCGGTTCCCCGGCGTCGCGAGCCGGTTCACGCCGGGAGCACCCGGTACCAGCTGAGCCCTGGGTTGACGCTTGGGCAGCCCGGCTGCGGTGAGTCCGGACGTGATCGGGTCGCGCAGGCTCTGTGCGGCCTGCCATCCCTGGTCGGCAGCGGACTCCCAGCGGTCCGCATCCGTCGGCACTGCGAAGGGCTCGGTGGCCATCCCCGCGGCGTCCGGCCGCGGACCGGCCATCGCTGCGCCACTACCGGCGGGAAGCCCGGCCGGCGGCGTCGCGGTGTCGTCCGGAGCGTTCACCGGCGCCGTGGCCGGAACGTCGGGGTCCGAGCGTCGTTCCTGGAACCAGGCCGACACCAGATCCGCGAAAATCGGCTCGTCCGCAGCCGCCGGCACACCTGCTCGGATGTCCATCGCGCCTTCCCCGGGAGGTGCCGGTTCCAACGGTCCTCCCGCCTCGCCGAGCTGCTCCCGGCCCGCCTGGATGTTCGTCCGTCCGGGTGGAGCGGCCCGCCACTGCGAACCCCGAGCACCGGGCTCGCCGGGTGACGGTAGTCCCACCCATTCGATCCACTCGTCCTCGATCGTACGATGCCCCGCCTGCCGACCCGAGCCCGCCTGCCGGTCCACGCCCGCCTGCGGATCCGAGCCCACGTGTCGGTCCACGTCGGCCTGCCGCCGGTCCACGCCCGCCTGCCGGTACCCATAGGACGGGTACGGGTCCGACGGGCTGGGCGCCTTCGCCTTGCCCCCCGGTGCATCGACCACCACGACCCGCATCGGCAACTCGAGGTCCGGACCGGCCCGCTTCGGTGACCCGGCACCCGCCCCGGCGTTCTGTTCCACGGGCGCGGCCGGATCGGAGTCGATGCGTGCCGCCTGGGCGGGCGGGAGCTGCACGCCGGCAGCGCGCCCGGATCGCGCTGTCTTCTCGCGCCGCCGCGAGCGGGCCAGGATGATCACCGACAGCACCAGCACGAGCGCCAACACAGCACCGGCGACGGCCAGGTCACGCATCGCGGCCCGCCAACCCTGCCCGGCGAGGGCATCGCTGTCCGCACGCAGCTGGTCGAGCAGCACGATCTCCACCTGGCGGATCAGGTCCACGGTGGCTCGCGATGCAGCGCTCCACTCCTGCGGGTCGATGTCCAGCTCAGTATCGGCGGCCGCGCTGGCGAGGGCAGACTCCTCCAGCTGCTCCCGATCGGCCACCGCCGGGCCGGTCACCGTGTCCGCATACAGTGCCACCTGTTGTGCGGAGCCGAGCGCGGTGAACTGGGCGATCCCGGCCTCGAACGCGGCCGCCACGTCCCGTAGCGTCGCGGCCTGCGCCGAGGACACGTTCTCCGTCTCGATCGCGACGAGGAGATTGGCGTGCTGCAGCGCCACGCTCTCCTTGGCGTTGGCCAGGGTGGCCACGCTCGCTGCCCTCCGGAGCAGCCGAGCGTCGGCGTCGAGCAGTGCCAGGCGTTCCACGTCGAGCGCTGCCGCGACCAACTCGGTGTAGTCAACGGTGATCGTGTCGGCTTCGGGATCCGCCGAGGTGAGAGTGTCCTCGCGCAGGCCCACCAGTCGGTCCCACTGCGAGCGGGCGAATCGGTACGACGACGCGGTGTCGGGCCGGAGGTCGTTCGCGGCAGCATCGAGGAGACGGATCTGCTCGTCGACCCGCAGGATCTGGGCGTCGAGCTCCGCTCGCCCCGGGTCATCCGAGACGATGATGCCGGCTGTCAGCTCTCGCTCGCGCTGCAACTCGTGCACCACGGCAGCGACGCGCTGCGCAAAGACGTGGTCCCGCTCTGCCGCATCGAGGTTGTCAGCCTGCTGTGCAGCGGTCGCGACCCGCAGCACCCCGAAGACGCCAGCGAGGAGCAAGGGCACCAGGAGAATCGCGAAGAACTTGGTGCGCGGCCGCCAGCGAGCGTCGCGGCCGGGCGGCGGGACACCTGGCTGAGAAGCCTTTGAGGGGAGCAAGTTCAGACTTCCGCAGCCACCGAGTGGCGCATGGCGTGCTCGACCAGCGAGATGAGCGTCGACTTGGTGGACTCCCGCTCTCGGGCATCACAACACACGATCGGCACCGCGGGGTCGATCGCAAGAGCGTCACGCACGTCATCGACCCGGTGCGCGAGCACCCCGCCGAAGCAGTTCAACCCGATCAGGTACGGCATGCCGCGGTCTTCGAAGTAGTCGACCGCGGCGAAGCAGTCGGCCAGCCGGCGGGTGTCTGCCAGTACCACCGCACCGATCGCACCACGCACCAGGTCGTCCCACATGAACCAGAAGCGGTGCTGCCCGGGCGTACCGAACAGGTACAGGATCAGCTGGGAGTCCAGCGCGACCCGGCCGAAGTCCATGGCGACCGTGGTGGTTGCCTTGTCCGGCGTGGCGGCGACGTCGTCCATCCCGTCGCTCGCATCGGTCAGCACGGCCTCGGTGGTCAGCGGCACGATCTCGGACACCGAACCCACGAACGTCGTCTTTCCGACGCCGAAACCGCCGGCGACGACGATCTTGGCTGAGATCGTGTTCGCCGACGTCGAGTCCGGGAACGAAGGGGAACCGCTCACACCCGGGGTGGCCCGAACAGTGGCGGCCCGGTCAGAGGCGACGAAGTCCACTCAACACCCTTTCCATCAGGGCAACGTCCGGCACGTCACCGGCACCGCCCGCCGTCTGGTGCACCATGACCAGACCGATGTCCGCCATGTCCCCCAGCACGACTCGCGCGACACCGAGTGGCAGCGAGAGCAGTGCCGCCACCTCGGCCACCGAGCGTGGTTCGCGACACAGCCCGGCGACCGAGCGGTGCTCCACGCTGGTGAGCGCCGCGACGTCCCGCCCGTGGTCGCTGGTGGAGACCAGCGTCTCCACCGCCAGGTCGTACACCGGCCTGGTGCGACCGCGGGTCCATGCGTAGGGGCGAACCGCCACCACGTCCGCCTGCTCTCCCCCGGCCTGCTCCGCAGCGGCCCACTCGTCCTCGGGCTCGGCGGTCCGACGCGCCGGCCTGTCCGGACCCCGGTCCTCGTCCGGCTCCGCTGCCTCCCGGCGCCGTCGGACCCGCCCGCTGTCCAGGGAGAGGTTGTTGAGCACGTCGGCGAAGTTCAGCGTCGACCGCTCGCCGTCACCGCCCCGCCCCTCTCCTCTGGCCACCGCTCACTCCCAGTCTCTGCCGCTCATCGGCCTCTGCCGCTCATCGGCCCAGGGAACCCTGCAGCTCGGCGCGCAGCTGCGGGGTCAGGACCTGGCCGACACGCTCGACCAGCAACGTCATCTCGTATCCGACCAGTCCGATGTCACAGTTCGTCGACGCGAGCACCGCGAGGCACGAACCGGCATTGATCGACATCAGCAGCACGATGCCCCGCTCCATCTCGACCACCGTCTGCACTACCTGGCCTGCCTCGAAGCAGCGGGCGGCACCCTGGGTGAGGCTGATCAATCCGGAGGCCACCGCGGCCAGCTGGTCTGCGCGGTCCCTCGGCAGGTACGCCGATGCTGTGAGCAACAGCCCGTCGGCCGAGACCACGACGGAATGCGCAACACCAGGCACCCGATTGACGAAGTCGTCCACCAGCCACCCGAACTGGTGCAGCTGCGCCTGCGGAACGGTCACTGCGTCTCCTCGTCTGCTCCGTGCTGCTGGCCCCGCTCGTCCGCCCCGTCGTCGTGGCCCCCATCCTCCTGACCGCCGTCATCGTGGCGGATCTCGCGCCCCTCCTGGACACCGCGCTGGTAGCTCGCGAGCCGCCCGCGGACCGCTTCGGCGCTCCGGGCCGGGGTGGCGCTTCCTGCCGGGTCGGCGTCGGCGGCGCCGGGCACGAGCTGCGCCTGCGGTTGACGGCGGGGCAGCCCGGCCGGCGTGACCTCTCCCTCGGCGGGACGCGCCAACGCCTCGGCGGCCCGCCAGCCGACGTCCGCGACACCCCACTCGTTCGCCGCGGACCCGGTGGGCATCTCCTGTTGCTCAGAGGTCTGCGACCCGGGAGGTGACCCGGCCCCTGACTCCGCCTGCGACCGGGCCACGGGCACCGGCTTGCTCTCCCGAAACCACGCCGACGCGACGTCGTCGAAGATCGGTGTCGGCTCGTGGTGGCTGGTCATCCGGGCGACACCGAGCGGACCCGGTTCGGGAGCCGGGCTGATCGGTGAGCGGAACAAGTCCCACCCGCTGCTGCGCTCCGCTGCCGCGTCCGGAGTGGCCGTCGCATCCGGCGTCGTCACATTCGGCGTCATGACATTCGGGGGGACAGCCACCGATGCCGGTGTCGGCGGTAGCGACACGGCCGGGAGGGCGTCATCGGACACCTCCCGGACGGCGGGACGCCGGGGCAGCTCCGGTGCGGACGCCGTGCCCAGCGGGGACGGCGCGGCCGCCGTGGACAACCCGGTGTCCGAGCCGTCCACGCGGCCGCCGTCGCCAGCAGACGCCCCGTTGCCGTTGACACCAGCAGTTGCGGGGACATTCCGGCGAATCCGGGCACCCTCGGCGGGCCGGTGGGCTGGCGGCACCGGCGCGGAGTCGGGGAGACCATCCTCCACCGGCCCGATCGGGCGCACCAGCCGTGGAGGCAACGTGATCGTCGCGGTCACCCCGACCCCGTCCGGGCCGCTGCGCAGCGTGACCCGGACGCCGTGGCGGGACGCCAGCCGTCCGACCACGAACAAGCCCATCCGGCGCGACACCGAGGCATCCACCGTCGGTGAGGTGGCTAGCCGCTCGTTCGCCTCGACGAGCTCCGCCTCCCCCATGCCGACGCCGCGGTCGTTGACCTCGATGACGACCGAGCCGTCCTCCAGAATCCAGCTGGCGATCATCACCTGGCTGTCCCGCGGGGAGAAGAGGGTCGCGTTGTCGAGCACCTCGGCGAGTAGGTGCACCAGGTCGCCGGCCGCGCGGCCGAGCACCAGCACGCCCGGCGGTGGCTGCAGGACCAGTCTTTGGTACTGCTCCACCTCGGATACCGCGGCGCGCAGGACGTCCACCAGGCGCACCGGCGGGCCCGAGCGCTTGGCTGACTCGGTGCCGGCGAGCACCAGGAGGTTCTCGCTGTTGCGGCGCATCCGGGTCGCCAGGTGGTCGAGCTGGAAGAGGTGGTCCAGTGCCTCGGGGTCCTCCTCGCTGCTCTCCAGCGAGTCGATCAGCTTGAGCTGGCGCTGCACGAGCCCCTGGCTGCGTCGGGACAGGTTGACGAACATGTCGTCGACATTGGCCCGCAGCTGCGCCTGCTCGGCGGCCAGTCGCACGGCCTGGAAGTGCACCGCGTCAAAGGCCCGGGCGGCCTGTCCGATCTCCTCGCTGGTGCGCACCGGCACCGGTTCGACGACCAGCGGTGTCGAGCCCTCGCGGGCCCCGGCCACCGCAGCCGGCAACCGGGTGTCCGCCACGTCGAGGGCGGCCCGACGCAGCGCACGCAGCGGTACCTGCATCGAGCGGGCAATCACGAAGCTGACCACCACGCCCAACGCGAGCGCGAAGAGCAGGAGCACTGCGTTCCACCCGGCAGTGGACCGCGCGGCATCCCGCAGCGTGGCGGCCGTCGCGCCGAGCTGGTCGCGGAGATCTTGCTCGGCACTCAGCATGGGATCGAGGACCGCTGCCGAACGGGTGACCCACTCCACTGGCGAGGTGGCGGGCGGCTGCCCTGCGGCACCACGGTCGAGCACCAACTGAACGACCCGTTGCCGGGCCTCTTCGGGCGCGCCGGTCACCGCGTCGCCATACCGAGCCCGCTCGTCAGGGGTCAGCACCGAGGTGAAGGCCTCGAGTTCAGCCTGCAACCGCGCACCGGCGGCGCGGATCTCGGCAATGGTCGCGGTATCGATCTGGTCGACGATCAGCGCGGGCAGGATCAACGCCTGCTGCCGGGCGACCTGTTCCCGGGCCGAGACCAGGGCGTGCAGGGCGGTGGCCCAGCGGGACAGCGCGGGGTCATCGAGCTGACGGGTCAGCTCCGCATCGACCTCGAGCAGCCGGTCGATGGTGGCACTGTAGTTCGACACCACCTCGCCGGCTGGACCACGGCCGACAAGAACGCCCTCCCGCAGCTGGGTGAGACCGTCACCGAGCTCGTTCAGCCACTGCCGGTAACCGGTGCCCTCCAGGCCCTCGACCCCGGTGGCGGTGCGGGCCTCGGCCACTGCACGGTCGACGCTGGCGAACTCCGACTCCAGCGGAGTCCGGCCCTCCTGGCGTCCGCCGGCCACGTACGCGGCCGCGACGTCCCGCTCCTCCTGCAGGGCATCCAGCACGCCGGACAGCTGCTGTTGCACGCCGGCCACAGCGATGACCCGCTCGAAGGAGAGGGCGGAGTCGGCCTGGTCCACGATCCGCAGCCCCCCCACGACCAGGGCGACCACGGTCGGGACGAGCAGGACGGCAAGCAGCTTGACCAGCACCGGCCAGTTCCGCCAGTGCCAGCGGCGCATCGGCCGGGGCGGGGCGGTCATGATGCCGCCTCCGCGATCGCGGGGAGTCGGGAGCGGAATGCTGACACGGTGGGGTCCCTCCCCGGTTCGACGGTGACCGCTGACAGCCTGCGCCGCTCGTGGGTTACAGCGACAGCTGACTCGCCACACAGGCAGCGCGGCAGCCCTCGGGACACCGTGGCTCGACTCGTCAGGCAGCACACGACAGACGCTCCCAACGGTCTTCCCAGGCCGTCCCTCCCGATCGGCGGGGACGGCGAGAGGCTTGAGTGTACGGGACCCCCATGGTGCCCGACAGGCTAGGGCAAGCCCCGATCAGCCCAATGGCAGCGACTTGGACGTCACGAACCGTGATCAGCAGCGAATCTGCAGTCAGCTTCACGGGCGGCTCGCTCATCTCACGGGGACGGTGCAGACCACGAATCGGCGTTCATCGTAGGCGAACCCGCCCCGGGAACATTCCTGGTATGCCGTGCTGTCCCGCAGCACCGTCTCCACCTGCTCGATCCGGCGCCCGGGCGGACGGAGCAGCTGACCTGCTCCGTCCGCCCGGGGCCATCGGTGATGTCGTAGCAGGTACCGATCGTCCAGTTGACGTTCATGCAGAGTGCGAGCGTCTCGCTCTCCGGATCGGGGTTCTTGCCGGCCGGCGTAGCCGGACCGGCTCGTGCGGACGGTAGTCGGCTGCTCCTGGCCGGGGCATGCCGGTTCCGACCGGGACACCCGGCTGCCTACCGGGCACTAACATTGTGCTGCCGCGCGGGCAGGACCTGCACGCTTCATAGAACAGTGCCCGCCTGACCCGTGCTGCCTGAGCGGATGCGCCCGTCCCGTCGAATCCGGAGGACCGTGTGAGCCCAGCCGCCGACGCCGGACCACTGATCGTGCAGTCGGACAAGACGTTGCTGCTCGAGGTCGACCATCCCGCGGCTGAGGACGCCCGCGGGGCGATCGCCCCGTTCGCGGAGCTGGAGCGCGCGCCCGAGCACGTACACACCTACCGCGTGACCCCGCTGGCGCTGTGGAACGCCCGGGCGGCGGGACATGATGCCGAGCAGGTCGTCGACGCCTTGGTGCGCTTCTCCCGGTACGCGGTGCCGCAGCCGCTGCTGGTCGACGTCGTGGACACCATGGGCCGCTACGGCAGGCTGCAGCTGGCCAACTCCCCGGTGCACGGCCTGACGCTGCTGTCGCGGGACCGCGCGGTGCTCGAGGAGGTCCTGCGGCACAAGAAGATCTCCCCGATGCTCGGCGCGCGGGTGGACGGCGACACCGTCGTGGTGCACCCGAGCGACCGCGGCCGGCTCAAGCAGGCGCTGCTCAAGGTGGGGTGGCCGGCCGAGGACCTGGCCGGCTACGTGGACGGTGAGGCGCACCCGATCGAGCTGGACGAGAGCGGCTGGAAGCTCCGTGGCTATCAGCGGGAAGCCGTGCAGGGCTTCTGGGCCGGTGGCTCCGGGGTCGTGGTGCTGCCCTGCGGGGCGGGCAAGACGCTGGTCGGCGCGGCCGCGATGGCCCAGGCGTCGGCCACCACGCTGATCCTGGTCACCACCACCGTGGCCGGCCGGCAGTGGAAGCGGGAGCTCATCGCGCGGACCTCGCTCACCGAGGAGGAGATCGGCGAGTACTCCGGCGAGCGCAAGGAGATCCGCCCGGTCACCATCGCCACCTACCAGGTGATGACGCGCAGGTCCAAGGGCGAGTACCGGCACCTGGACCTCCTCGACTCCCGGGACTGGGGCTTGGTGATCTACGACGAGGTGCACCTGCTGCCGGCGCCGGTGTTCCGGATGACTGCGGACCTGCAGTCCCGCCGCCGCCTCGGCCTCACCGCCACCCTGATCCGCGAGGACGGCCGGGAGGGCGACGTCTTCTCCCTCATCGGCCCGAAACGCTATGACGCGCCGTGGAAGGACATCGAGAACCAGGGCTGGATCGCGCCGGCCGACTGCGTCGAGGTGCGGGTGACGCTCACCGACGCCGAGCGGCTCGGGTACGCCACCGCCGAGCCCGAGGAACGCTACCGGCACGCGGCGACCGCGCGGACCAAGCTCGCGGTGGTGCAGGCGATCCTGGACCGGCACGCTGGAGAGCCGACCCTGGTGATCGGCGCCTACCTGGACCAGCTCGACGAGCTCGGTGCGGCCCTGGACGCGCCCGTGGTGCAGGGCTCCACCGCCAACAAGGAGCGGGAGGCGCTGTTCGACGCCTTCCGCCGCGGCGAGGTGGCTCGGCTGGTGGTCTCCAAGGTCGCGAACTTCTCCATCGACCTGCCCGAGGCCAGCGTGGCCGTGCAGGTGTCGGGCACGTTCGGCTCCCGGCAGGAGGAGGCGCAGCGGCTCGGCCGGCTGCTGCGCCCCAAGGCCGACGGGCGTCAGGCGCACTTCTACTCGGTGGTCTCCCGCGACACCCTAGACACCGACTACGCCGCGCACCGGCAGCGCTTCCTCGCCGAGCAGGGTTACGCCTACCGCATCATCGACGCCGACGATCTGCTCGGGCCCACGGTGCCCGAGGTGGGCTGACCTACGGCCAGCACGGGCTCGGATCGGCGTTCGCGCCGAGCGTCCCGCCGCGCGGATACCGGCACGCGGCGCTGCTGGTGCTGACCCCCTCGTGGCGCCCGGTGTAGCGTTGACAGGGATTGTTGACAGCCCAGGTCCGAAATGGATGAATAGGACCTGTCTGCGAGGATGGTGCCCATTCACGAACTGTCGATCACCGAGAGCGTTATCACCACGGTGTCCGAACACGTGGGGGGCGCTCCGGTGCGCGCGGTGACTCTGGAGATCGGCCGGCTCTCCGGGTTGGTGCCGGACTCGGTCCGCTTCTGTTTCGAGCTGTGCACCCAGGGCACCCCCTGTGAGGGCGCGCGGCTCGACATCATCGACATCCCGGGTCGCGCCCGGTGCCGGGACTGCACCGATGACATCGAGGTGCCGGACTCGGTCGCGCTGTGCCACTGCGGCAGCGCGAACCTGGAGATCACCGGTGGGCAGCAGCTGAAGATCCGACAGGTCGAGATCGAGGAGTGACATGTGCGCTACGTGTGGATGCTCTGAGGGTGCGGTCCGGGTGTCCGGTGAGCACCGCGATGACCATGATCACGGGCTTGGACATACCCACGACCACGGGCACGACCATGACCACGGGCACGGGCACGGGCATGACCACGGGCACGGGGAGCCCCACACCCACGTGGAGACCAACGTTGGGACCACAACCACTCGGGTCATCCAGCTCGAGCAGGACATCCTGGCCAAGAACGACCTGCTGGCCACCCGCAACCGGGACTGGTTCGCCGACCGCGGCATCCTCGCGCTGAACCTGATGAGCTCACCGGGGGCCGGCAAGACCACCCTGCTCGAGCGGACCATCCGCGACGTCGGGTCCGAGCTCGGGATCTCGGTGGTGGAGGGCGACCAGGAGACGCTGCTGGACGCCGACCGTATCGAGGCCACCGGCTGCAGCGCCGTGCAGATCAACACCGGCAGCGGCTGTCACCTCGACGCCGAGATGCTCGAGCGCGGGCTGCGGGTGCTGCAGCCGGCCGACCGCTCCGTCGTCATGATCGAGAATGTCGGCAACCTGGTGTGCCCGGCGCTGTTCGACCTCGGCGAGCGCGCCAAAGTTGTGATCATGTCGGTCACCGAGGGTGCAGACAAGCCGCTGAAGTACCCGCAGATGTTCCGAGCTGCGGGCCTGATGCTCCTGAACAAGGTCGACCTGTGCCCCTACGTCGACTTCGACACGGCACGGTGCGCCTCGTACGCGCAGCAGGTGAATCCGGCGCTGACGGTGCTGGAGGTCTCGGCGACCCGCGGGGACGGGCTGGACGCCTGGTACTCATGGTTGCGCACGCAGCGCGACACCCCGTGAGTGCATCCCGGACACGAGCCCGGATCCGGGTTGAAGGCGTAGTGCAGGGGGTCGGCTTCCGACCGTTCGCGCACTCCCTGGCCACCCGGCTCGAGCTCGGCGGTCTGGTGGGCAACGACTCCGACGGGGTGTTCGTCGAGGTCGAGGGTGAACCGACGGCGGTCGAGGCGTTTCACCAGGCGTTGCGTCGCGACGCCCCGCCGCTCGCGGTGATCGAGCGGGTGACCACCGAGCCGGTGGCACCGCGCGGCGAGCGCGCCTTCACCATCGTGGCGAGCCGGACCGGGACGCACCGGCACACCCTGATCTCCCCTGACACGTCGACGTGCGCCGCCTGCCTGGCCGAGCTGGCCGATCCCGCCGATCGGCGCTTCGGCCACCCCTTCATCAGCTGCACCCACTGCGGGCCGCGGTTCACCATCGTGACCGACGTCCCCTACGACCGGCCGGCCACCACCATGGCCGGCTTCCCGATGTGTGCTGACTGCGCCGCGGAGTACACCGACCCGGCCGACCGGCGGTTCCACGCCCAGCCGGTGTGCTGCCCGGCCTGCGGGCCGGTGCTGTGGCTGCTCGGACCCGACGGCGTGCCCCGTGACGGTGACCCGATCGCCGGCGCGGCGGCGCTGCTGGCCGCCGGTGCGGTGCTCGCCGTCAAGGGACTCGGCGGCTTTCACGTTGCCGCCGACGCCACCTCGCAGGCTGCGGTGGCCACGCTGCGCGCTCGCAAGCACCGGGAGGACAAGCCGTTCGCGGTGATGGTGCCCGACATCGAGGAGGCCCGGCGGCTGTGCGAGGTGGATTCCGCCGCTGAGGCGGTGCTGACCAGCGCTCACCGCCCCATCGTGCTGCTACGCCGCCGGGACGGCGCCCGAGGCGACTACGAGACGGTCGCTCCGGCAGTCGCACCGGGCAACGACTCGCTCGGGCTGGTGCTGCCCTACACGCCCCTGCACACCCTGCTCGCCGAAGCGCTGCGCCGCCCTTTCGTGCTCACCAGCGGCAACGTCTCCGACGAGCCGATCGCCTACATCGACGCCGACGCCGACGCTCGGCTGGGCGGCATCGTCGATGCGACGCTCACCCACGACCGCCCGATTCACACCCGCACCGACGACTCGGTGGTCCGGCTTTTCCGGGGACGGGAGTACCCGGTGCGCCGCTCCCGTGGCTACGTCCCGCACCCGGTGCCGTTGCCGGTAGCGCTGGACCGGCCGGTGCTCGGGTGTGGCGCGGAGCTGAAGAACACCTTCTGCCTGGCCCGCGGGCGACACGCGTTCCTCTCCCACCACATCGGTGACTTGGAGAACTACGAGACCTACCGGTCCTACGTCGAGGGGATCGCGCACTTTCGGCGGCTGTTCGACATCGCTCCCGAGGTGGTCGCGCACGACCTGCACCCGCAGTACCTGTCCACCAGCTATGCCCGGGAGCTCGAGGGCGTCGAGCTGGTCGCCGTGCAGCACCATCATGCGCACGTCGCGTCCTGCCTGGCCGACAACGTCGAGGCCGGACCGGTGATCGGGGTGGCGTTGGACGGGCTGGGCTACGGCACCGACGGCACGATCTGGGGCGGGGAGTTCCTGCTGGCCGACCTGGCAGGCTTCCGCCGCCTCGGCCACCTGGAGCCGGTGCCGATGCCCGGTGGTGCCACCGCGATCCGCCAGCCGTGGCGGATGGCGGCGGCCTACCTCGACGCGGCCTACCCCGAGGGGCTGCCCGACGGGCTGGACGTGACGCGGCGCCACGCGGAGCAGTGGGTGGCGGTGACCGCCATGACGCGAGGCGGCCTGAACTCCCCGCTCACCTCCAGCGCCGGGCGGCTGTTCGACGCGGTGTCCGCGATCGTCGGCGTGCGGGATTCGGTGAACTACGAGGGCCAGGCCGCCGTCGAGCTCGAGCAGCGGGCCGATCGAACCCACCACGGCAGCTACCCCGTGCGGTTGACCGACGGGGAGCCGTTCCGCGTGCTCGCTGCCGATCTGGTGCGCGCGGTCACCGACGATCTGGTGGCCGGGGTGGACGTCGCACTCATCGCAGCCCGGTTCCACGCCGGGCTCACCGGTGTCGTGGTGGCAGGGTGCAGCCGAGCTCGGGAGCTCACCGGCGTGGACACGGTGGCGCTGTCCGGCGGCGTGTTCCAGAACGTGCTGCTCCTCGAGCGGACGGTCGACGCGCTCGAGGACACCGGTTTCCGGGTCCTGGTGCACTCGCGGGTGCCCACCAACGACGGCGGCATCAGCCTCGGCCAGGTCGCGATCTGCGCAGCGCATTCGTGAGAGCGCACTCGTGCGCACCTGAGCTACGGCGCACACGTGAGTGGCGGTGCGAGCCGTAGCTCGCACCGCCACTCACACGCGGAACGCTTACACGCAGAGTCAGCCGCCCTGGTCCCCGGCCTGGCCGATTCCTGTGTCATCGGTGCTCTCAGAGACGCCGCTGGTGTCGTCGCCGTGCGTGCCAGCTGGACGGCCGGACGCGCCCTTGGTCCCCTCCTGGCCGCTGTCCTGACGGGCCTGGCCGATCCCGCCGCCCTGCTGTTCCCCCGCCGTGCTGATGTGCTCGCCGGCGCCCATCGCGGGCCCTGGCTCCAGGTCGGTGTCGCCGACACCACCCTTCTCCTCGTCGGAGACGATGCGACCCGGGTTTCCGGTGCTGGACCCGAGCGTGTCCGACGATGTCTCCGGGTGATCCTTGCCCGTATTTCTGCTGATCGGGCTCTGCTGGGGGTCGCCTTCTTCCTTGTCGTAGGGAGGTGTCAAGCCTTGCGGCTGTGGGTTCGGAGAGCCTGGAGTGCTCATGTGTCCTCCTAGCAGATGCGTGGTAACGGGTCGCCGATCAACATGTCGACGATCCGGGTGCCGCCGAACTCGGTGCGCAGCAACACCAGGGTGGGGGGGTCGGCCTTGACCTCCCCGATGATCGCCGCGTCGGCCCCGAGGGGATGCGAGCGCAACGCGGCCAGAGCGGCATCGGCCTGCGCGCCGTCCACGATGGTGATCATTCTGCCTTCGCAGGCGACGTAGAGCGGGTCGATGCCCAGGATCTCCGAGGCACCGCGGACCTCGGTGCGCATCGGAACGGCGGCCTCGTCCACCACCACCGCCACATCGGAGGCCACCGCCACCTCGTTGAGGATGGTGGCCACCCCCCCGCGGGTCGCATCCCGCAGACACCGGACGCCGTCGGTGGCAGACAGCAGTGTGTCGACCAGGCCCGCGAGCGGCGCGGTGTCCGAGGTGACGTCGGAGCTGATGTCGAGCTCCCCACGGGCCAGCATGATCGTCACACCATGGTCGCCGATCGGGCCGGAGACCAGCACAGCGTCCCCCGGGCGAACACGGTCCGCGCCGAGAGTGATGTCCCGCTCCAGCACCCCGATCCCAGCGGTGTTGATGAAGCAACCGTCGGCCTTGCCACGCTCCACCACCTTGGTGTCACCGGTGACGATGTTCACCCCGGCCGCCGTGGCCGCCGCCGCCATCGAGGCCACGATCCGCTGCAGGTCAGCCACCGGGAAGCCCTCTTCGAGGATGAACCCGGCGGAGAGGTGCAGCGGCCGCGCCCCCGACATCGCGAGATCGTTGACGGTGCCGTTCACCGCGAGCTCCCCGATGTTGCCGCCGGGGAAGAACAATGGTGAGACGACGTAGGAGTCGGTGGTGAAGGCCAACCGCCCCCCGGCGCCGTTCACACCGGCGCCGTTTCCACCCTCCAGCGTGAACACCGCCTGGTCCTCCATCCGCTCCAGAAGCGGGTTGCGGAAGGCGTCCAGGAACACGGCCTCGATCAGGGTGTGGGTGGCCTTGCCGCCGGCTCCATGCGCGAGGGTGATCCGCTCCTCGCGGATGCGCGCCTTACGCCGCCGGGCCTTGTCGATCCGGTCCAGCACCTGCTGCTCTCGGCCGCGGTGCTCCGAGCCGATCACATGTTCGTCGCGTCCGGCGTGATCGGCGACAGCCGCTTCGGCCCACTCGGCCGTGCTCATGACTGGCCCCTCACGAGCAGTGCTGGCGCGATCATCGTCCCGCCACCGGTGCCGGGGTGATCTCGATGGACGTTGCCTCCCGCACCCGCTCCCGGCTGAAGCGACCGAAGTTGTAGTACGCGGCGCAGGCACCCTCGGAGGACACCATGCAGGTGCCGATCGGAGTCTCCGGTGTGCAGGCGGTACCGAACACCTTGCACTCCCAGGGCTTGAGCACGCCCTTGAGCACCTCACCGCATTGGCACGCCTTGGGATCGGCGACCCGGACCCCGGGCAACTCGAAGATCTTTTCTGCGTCGAAGGACGCGTAGGCGTCCCGGACCTTCAGCGCGGAATGCGAGATGAAACCCAGCCCTCGCCACTCGAAGTAGGGACGGAGCTCCATCACCTCCCCGATCGCCTTCAGCGCCCTGGGATTGCCGTCCCACGGCACGACGCGGCTGTACTGGTTCTCCACCTCCGACCGACCCTCGGACAGCTGGATCATCAGCTCGTACACCGACTGCAGGATGTCCAGCGGTTCGAACCCGGCGCACACCAGCGGCTTGCCGTACTCCCGTGCGATGAAGTCGTACGGCCGGCATCCGATCACTGTGGAGACGTGGCCGGGCCCGACGAACCCGTCGAGCCGCAGATCCGGAGAGTTCAGAATCGCCTTGATCGCCGGGATGATCGTGACGTGGTTGCAGAAGATCGAGAAGTTCTCGATCCCCTCGGCGGCGGCCCGCAGCACCGTCATCGCCGTGGACGGTGCGGTCGTCTCGAACCCGATCGCCATGAACACGACCCGCTTGTCCGGGTTCTGCCGGGCGATCTTCAGCGAGTCCAGCGGCGAGTACACCATCCGGATGTCGGTACCAGCGGCGTTGGAGTCCAGGAACGAGCCCCGCCCACCGGGCACCCGCATCATGTCCCCGAAGGTGGTCAGGATGACGTCGGGTTGCTCGGCGATGTGGATGGCGTCGTCCACCCGTCCCATCGGCATCACGCACACCGGGCAACCCGGCCCGTGCACGAGGGTGATGGTCTCCGGGAGATAGTCTTCCAGCCCGTGCTTGTAGATGGTGTGGGTGTGCCCGCCGCACACCTCCATGAACTTGTACTGCCGCCCGGGCTCGCAGAGTGCGGTGATCTGCGCTGCGAGCGCCCGCGCCTTGGCGGCGTCGCGGAACTCGTCGACGAAACGCAAGGCTGCCTCCTACCTGATTGTGGATCGGATCGGTCGGGTCGCGTCCAGCTACTCGATCCGCGAGTCCAGCAAGGCCTGCATCTCTTCCTCGTAGGCCTCTCCGATGCCTTCCAGAAACTCCAGTGCTGCCTTCGCCTCCTCCTCGTCGATCTTGGAGAGAGCGAACCCGACGTGGATCAGGATCCAGTCGCCGGGGCCGACCTCGTCCTTGTCGAGCAGTCCGATGTTGATCGCACGCTTGACCCCGCTGACATCGACCATGGCCAGATCCTCACGATCGACGAGGATCTCGACCACTTCTCCCGGTATTCCGAGACACATGCCGCATCACTTCCCTGATCGGATCGGGTTCGGCGGACGCCTGTCTGTCACATCCGGCGCATCCGGAGGTAGCGGTTGATGTCCTTGGCCGTCACCAGGACGGGAAGCACCACCACCAGCACGACCAGGACGATCAGCAGCCATACCCACCAGGACATTCACTTTCTCCTTGCCATTGAGGTGACACAGATCACATGTCGCGGATTCTGCGGTAACGGACGATATCCGGGTACGTCTGGACGGCAACCGCGGCCATTGCCACGACCAGCGCTGAGAAGACGAACTTGCGCTTGCTCATCGGTTCACCTCCTCTCGGCTCCCAACGGCCGGCCGGTCGCCGGACTCTTCGTCGATCAGCCTCCGGAGCTCGGCGACCGCGAGGTCCACGGCACCGATGATAGGCTCGGAGAGCCCCATCCGCTCGTCCACCACGGCGGGCTCACAGCCCAGCACCAGCAGCCGATTGGGAGGCGTGCCGCCGAGGATGTCCACCAGGCCGAGCACCTCGACCGGCGTCATGCCGTGCGTGTCGAAGGCAGCACCCCGCTCGACCACCTCGTCGGGGGTCGGCGGGGAGGGACGGTCGGCGGGGTCCACTTCCAGCAGGTAGAGGGTACCGGGCTCATCACCACGAGGCGACGCGTCGACGAGGATCGCCGTGTCCCAGCCCTCGAGGAGCTCGTAGGCCAGGTGCAGCCCGCGGATGCCAAAGTCGGCCACCTTCACCCCCTCCGGCAGCGGATCGTCCGCCACCCTGCGGACCACCTCGACGCCGAAACCATCGTCGCCGAGGAAGACGTTGCCCACCCCGGCCACCAGCACTCGCAGCGCGGTCATGAGGTCGCCTCCAGCGGTACGACCTCGTCGGGCGAGAAGTACAGGTACCGGCCGTGCGCCAGCATGACCTCCGTCGCATCCGGGTCGTCGTCCGGGGTCACCGCGAGATACCACTCGTCGTCGACGCTGCTGAGCACCGCGGCGACCGTGGCGACGCGTCCGTCGAGGAACATGTCCTGAGCGTCGGCCCGCCCGCTGTTGGGCCGCAGCCGCACTCGGCTACCACGGGACAGCGGGACCCCGGCGACCATCACGGAGTCCGTCTCCGGCGAGAACGCCGCGTCGGCGATCGGGTCGAACCACGACGGGGTCGTCGAGGGATCGGGCTCGTCCGTCCCCGCGGTCGAGCCGGCACCCCGGAGATAGCGGATCGCGCCGTGCAGCCGGTCCAGGACCTCCTGCGGCATGTCGTCGATCCGATCGATGATCTCCGCGGCTCGCGGGTCGGTGGCCCGGGCCTCGCGTTTCTCGTCGTCGGTGAGCACCATGGTGCGCAGGGTGAGGATCTCGTCGTTCTCGAGGCCGTCGAAGAGGTCACCCGGGCTCTCCGGCGCGATCGACGGGTAGTCATAGAGGATGATCGGCGAGACGAGTACGACGTCGCGCCGGTCGTCCTCGCCGACGAGCACCGGCCAGACGCCGACGTTCGTGCAGCTCTCTGCGAGCGGCCGCGCCCACTCCGGCGGCTCCAGCAGCGAGATGAACTGGCCGCCGGTCACGGCCAGCACGGTGTGCGCCGCGACCAAGGCGTAGCGCAGCGCCTCGTCGCGGGAGTCGGGCTGCTCGGTCGAGGTGTTCTCCACCCTGGCGCCCAGCCGCACCACCCCGAACGGGCCCTCCAGCTGCTGCGCGGACAGCAGCAGCCGGCCGTCGAGCCGGTGGCGTTCGCGCACGGTCCGGCCGAGCAGGGTGCCGGCGGCATCGTTGATCGGCTCCTCCAGCCGCTCCGCTGGAATCTCGAACGGCACGACCCGCTCGTCGTGCTCGAGCAGCTCCACCAGCGGCAGGGCTGTGTCGAACTCGGCCTCGACCGCCTCGTCCCAGCTGAGATGCCGCACCCCGTCGACGGTCAGCTCGGGCACCGGGACGAATCCGTCCGCCGTGGCCTGCTCGAGGTTCTTGGTCTGCACCTGCAGGCACCGCACCCGCAGGTGTAGCACCGCGGTGTCCTCGGGTTCGAGCAGGCACTCGAACTGCTGCGACCACGGCTCCTGGTACTCGCCCTCGGCCCACTGCCGTGGCATCAGAACACCGAACTGCCACCGCACCTGGTTCTTGGCCGCCGAGGCGCGGTACGGGTAGAGCAGGTAGCCCTCGAACAGCACCGCGTCGGCCACCCTGCGGGCAGGATCGAACAGATCGGCCGCGAGTGTCGGATCTGGTTTCACCGTCATGGTGCCACGTCCTCCCCCGCCTGCTTGAGCAGTGCTGCGAAAGCGTCCTCCCAGCTCGAGAACACCCGGCGGCCCTTGTAGCGCTGCAGCGCGTCGAGGGTCTCGCGTCGCACCCGGATCCAGCCACTGTTCGGGAAGAACTGGTCCATCAGCTCCCGCCACACGGTCACCGGCATCCGGTGGCGGTCCTCGAGGTCCCAGGGCACCTGCTCGACCTGGAACCCGGCCTCGGTCTTGAGAAACGCGGTGCCGCTGAACAGCAACAGCAGCGGGATCTCTCCCTCACTCAAGCTGTGGAAGTACTTTGCCGTTGCGACCTCGAAGTCGTAGGTGCACGGCACCGGGACGTCGACCTCCGTCTGCCCGGTGAAGCTCGGCACCATCACCGCGATGATGGCGAACTGCATGGCCTTGAGACTGTCCCCCCACTGGGGTCTCTCACCGAAGAGCTCCAGCAGCTGCTCGGCCTCCGCGGCATCGTAGCGCCGGCGCTGCGGCTCGATCCGGATCTGGCAGCGCAGCATGATGGCGTGCATCCGGATTCCGGTCTTCTCCGCCACCCGCAGCCGGAAGACCACCGTGGGCGAAGCGGCATAGAGGTCCGGCCGGGAACCAATACAGGTGATCTCGAGGTCACTCACGACACGCGCTCCGAACGCTCCCGCACCGCGGCGAAGAACTCGGCAATCTCGGCGTGCGCCCGCTCTCCACCCTGGAAGCCCTGCCAGTGCATCCGGACCCGGGCGACCAGCTCGTAGCACGCGGTGATCGGCACCAGGAAGCCCTCGAAGCCGTCCTCGGTGCGCTGGATCAGCACCGCCTCGACGTCCGGCTCCACGGTGCCGAACTCCGGGTTGGCCTCGACCACCTCCGCCCAGCTCTCCAACGACAGCAGCGACTCGGTCGAACCGGCCGGGCTGGGGTAGAAGGCCACCCACTGGTCGGTCTCGGAGTTGCGGAACAGGAACGCCATCCCTACCGGAATCTGCAAACCGTCCCACTGCACCGGGGTCAATGCGAACTCCGGGTCGTGCAGGTAGCGGTCCGGCACCGAACGGTAACGCCCGCTCCCCGCACCGCTTTGGGTGAACAGCAGATAACACGCCCGGCAGGTGCACAGCAGGGAGCGGTGCTCCAAGTCGGCCACGTGCCCGTGGCCTGGAGTGGCGACCGTTCCCTCCGGTGGGAGGGGCTCGGCACACATCTCGCAGCGCTCGCCCGGAGTGGAGGCGACCGGAGCCTGCTCCGATCGCCTCCGCTCCGGGGCCGAGGCGACGAACCGCCGCAGACCTGAACTCACGGCAGCGCCCCCGTCGGAACAGCGATGCGCAGCTGGTCCGCCTCCCCCAGCAGGGGCAGCGGGTCCAGGTGCATCCCGTCGCTGCTCCCACGGCCGGCGAGCTGCACGTTGTACCGCTCGTCGCAGCCCGCGCAGGACAGGATCATCCCGGTCAGCCGGGCTCCCGTGAGCCCCGAGGAGCAGCGCGGGCACCGGTCCAGGAAGGCATACAGATGGCCATCCGCGCGGCACACCGCGACCGCCACACCCTCGAGCACGATCGACGTCAACTCGCCGTCGGCCAGCTCGAGCGTGCCTTCCACCGGTGTCCAATCCCCCTCCAAACGCGGGGGTGGCGCCAGCTCGAACAGCTGCTTGCCGTCCTGGGCGGGCTTCTTCTCGGCGGTCACTCCCTCGACCTCGACCCGGACGATTTCCGGAGCGGCCTCGTTGATGGCTCCCTCGATGGCCATCTTCACGGTGACCAGCGAAGACGGGCAGCCGTCGCAGCTACCCTCCAGCCGCAACTGGACTGCGCCCTCCTCGTCGATCCCGAGATAGGTGACTCCGCCGGCATGCGACCCCAGGTAGGGCCGCACCTTGTCCAGCGCGGCGAGCACCCGCGTCTCGGTGTCGTCGGGATGCAGGTCGTGCAGCATCAGCAGGCTCCCGACGAGGTCGTCGGAAGCCAGCCGGCGCAGCACGTCCGGCCCGTCGGGCTCCTCGGCGAGGAGCCCGACGAACCGCTGCAGCCCGGTGCCGTAGAGGTCGACGAGGAGCTCGACCAGCTCCTCGGCGCGCTCCGTCACACCCGGCAGCGCGGACGTGCGGAACTCCTCCAACACCTGCTCGATCCGAGCTCCGGTCTCCCGGGGGTCAGGACCCTCGGGAGACCCGGCGCCGGATGATTCTGGGCTGAGCACGCTCAGACCCCGTTGTTCATCATGGCAGGCGAGTGCATCTTCTTCACCGTCTGGCCCTTGCCGACGTACATGTGCACGCCACACGGCAGGCACGGGTCGAAGCTACGCACCGCGCGCATGATGTCGATGCCCTTGAAGTTCGCCGGTGCGTTCTCCTCGAAGATCGGCGTGTTCTGCACGGCGTCCTCGTACGGCCCAGGGGTCCCGTAGATGTCCCGGGGTGTGCCGTTCCAGGGCGTGGGCGGGTAGGGGTGGTAGTTGGCGATCTTGCCGTTGCGGATCACCATGTGGTGCGACAGCACGCCACGCACCGCCTCGGTCCATCCACAGCTCAGCGCCTCCTTGGGCACCTTGAAGCTCTGCCAGGTCTTCGTGTTGCCGGCCCGCAGCTCCTCCAGGGCCTTCTCCACGAAGTACAGGGCCGCAGCCGCCATGTAGGCCTGGAAGTAGCTCCGCGCCCGGTTGCGCTCGAGGGCGTTGGACCACTGCGGAATCTTCCACTCGAAGGTCTTCTCCGGCTTCAGCGCGGTCTTCGGCAGGTTGATGATCACGCTGTGGCCGGTGGACTTCACGTAGCCGCCGATGTCGACCAGACCGGCCAGTGCGGTGGCCCACAGCCGAGCGATCGGGCCGCCCCCGGTGTCCAGCGGCAGGTGATCCTTGCCGTCGAACCAGCGGATCGCCATCACCCAGCTGTACTTGTCGTCGAAGTCCCGCTTCTGCGGCCGCGGGATGGTGTGCTCGTTCCACGGGTGGCGCCGGTCGACCGGGTTACCCAGCGGATCGTGGGTCGCGAAGGTCTCCTGGTCATCCCAGTCCTGGTAGTACGAGTGGCCGAGCAGGACCCGGATCCCCAGGTTGATGTCGACCAGGCTGGTGGTGACGAGCTTGCCGTCCACCACGACGCCGGGCGTGACGAACATCTTGCGACCCCAGTTCGCCATGCTCTCGTACTTGAAGTCGCAGTGCTCCGGATCGTTGAGTGAACCCCAGCACCCGAGCAGGGTGCGCCGGTACCCGACCATTTCGTAGCCGGGCAGCGCGTCGTAGAAGAAGTCGAAGAGGTCGTCGTGCATCGGCACGACCCGCTTCATGAACTCCACGTACTTCATCAGCCGGGTGAGGTAGTCCATGAACAGCTGGATGGTGGCCACCGTGCCGACACCACCCGGGTACAGCGTGGAGGGGTGCACGTGGCGACCCTCCATCAGGCAGAACATCTCCCGGGTGTAGCGGCTGACCTGCAGCGCCTCCCGGTAGAACTCGCCCGCCAGCGGGTTGAGCGAGCGCATGATGTCGCCGATGGTCTTGTAGCCGTGGTCCTCGGCATGTGGCGCCTCGGTGCGGTTCGCCAGGTCCAGGACGCCGGGGTTGGTCTCAGCGACCATCTTCTCGCAGTAGTCCACACCGACCAGGTTCTCCTGGAAGATGTTGTGGTCGAACATGTACTCGGCGGCCTCACCGAGGTTGATGATCCACTCTGCGATGTGCGGAGGGGCCACTCCGTAGGCCATGTTCTGGTTGTACACGGAGCAGGTCGCGTGGTTGTCACCACAGATGCCGCAGATACGGCTGGTGATGAAGTGCGCGTCGCGCGGGTCCTTGCCCTTCATGAAGATCGAGTAACCGCGGAACACCGAGGAGGTGGCGAAGCACTCCGCCACGGTCTTCTTCGCGAAATCGATCTTCGTGTAGATCCCGAGGCTGCCCACGATCCGGGTGATCGGATCCCACGCCATCTCGGTCAGGGCGCCGGGGGTCTGGTCCAGGTTCTTGGTACTGGGGCTTGCCGTGGTCGTCATCGCTCTCGTCACGCCTTCCTCGACGTCAGGCTTTCATCGATGCAGTGAACCGATTCGCTTACCATCCGGGCTTGTATCCGGTAGTCAGCTTCCTACCGGTCCTGCGCCACTTGGGCTCGGCGTCGGTGGTCTGGAGGGTCTTCTTGCGCAGGGCACGGATGACATTGCCGTACGCCCCGCTGGCTGCCGTTGAGACCTTGGAACCGGGTGGCTCGTCCATGAACGGCATGAACTTGTCCGGGAAGCCGGGCATCGTGCAACCGATGCAGATGCCGCCCACGTTCGGGCAGCCGCCGACCCCGTCCATCCACCCGCGCTTCGGGACGTTGCA
Organism: Pseudonocardiaceae bacterium; assembly: GCA_035640155.1. Taxonomy (GTDB): domain Bacteria; phylum Actinomycetota; class Actinomycetes; order Mycobacteriales; family Pseudonocardiaceae; genus JALYQB01. The sequence goes on along the minus strand of DASQWR010000170.1, from coordinate 8,821 downwards.
CTTCACCACCGGTCCCCAGCAGCCCAGCTTCACCAGGCACAGTGGGGAGCCGTACTCCGACGCGAACTGGCCCTGCTCGTAGTAGCCCGCGCGGTCGCACCCCTCGTGCACGGTCTTGCCGAACAGCCACTGCGGGCGCCCCGCCTCGTCCAGCGGGATCATCGGGGCCTGACCGGCGACCTGGTAGAGCAGGTAGAGGATCGTCTCGGAGAGGTTGTCCGGCGTGATCGGGCAGCCGGGCACGTTCACGACCGGCAGCCCGGCCTTGGACTTCCAGTCCCAGCCGAGGTAGTCATTCACGCCCATGGCACCGGTCGGGTTGCCCGACATGGCGTGGATACCACCGTAGGTGGCACAGGTGCCCACCGCCAGGATGCCGGTGGCCTTGGGGGCCAGCCGGTCCAGCCACTCGTTGGTGGTCATCGGCTGCCCGGTCTCCGGGTTGTTGCCGAACCCGGCGAAGTAACCCTCCGTCTTGATCGCCTCGTTGGGAACGGAGCCCTCCATGACCAGCACGAACGGGTCGAGCTCACCACGGTCGGCCTTGTGGAACCACTCGATGAAGGTGTCCGCACCCTGCTCGGGCCCGCACTCGAAGTCGATCAGCGGCCAGTGCACGGCGATCTTGGGCAACCCGGGCAGGGCACCGAGCACGATGTCCTCGATGCTCGGCTGCGTCGCCGCGGTGAGCGCAACCGAGTCGCCGTCACAACTCAGACCGGAGTTGATCCACAAGATATGGAGGTCCGGTTCGTCCTGCTCTCGTACGGGTGATTCCTGTGTTACCGGTGCCGACATGGCACACCACCTTCGGTGATGACTGTCCAGTGGGATCGGAACCGAGAAGCCCTCGGCTCAAAGGGAGAACACGTGACGAAGGTAGACGAAGCTGTCACGTATCACCAGGTTGGATTCGCATTGGGGTCTCCAGCGTGTATCACCGCCCCTCGTGCTCTGGTTCGAGCTGCTGTAGTTCGAGCTGGACCATCTCCCACAGCACGTGGTAGATGGTGGTCTGTGCTTCCTGGATGCGGTGCACCGATGCGGACGGGACCACGAAGAGATGGTCGATGGTGTCCACCTCGGCCATCTTCCCGCCGTCGTAGCCGGCGATCCCCACGGTGACCATCCCGCGTCGGGCGGCTTCCTCGAACCCGCGGATCAGGTTTGCGGAGTTGCCACTGGTGGACAGCCCCACCGCGATGTCCCCGGCACCGCCGAACGCCGCGATCTGGCGGGCGAACACCACGTCGAAACCGACATCGTTGGACAGTGCGGTGATCACGGCGATGTCGGCTGCCAGCGACAGTGCCGGCAGGGACCGTGCGCCACCTCCCGGGTGCAGGAACATCCCGACGACATCCTGGGCGTCGGTGCTGCTGCCCCCGTTGCCGAAGGCCAGCAACTGGCCACCCGAGGCGAACGACCGGGCCATCTGCCGCGCGCAGGCGGCCAGCCGCTCGGCGTCACGCTCAGCCACCAGCGCACGCAACGCCACGATCTCCTCGACCTTGGCCTCGGTGGAGCGGCTGGCCTGCTCCAGCACCGCGTCAAGGTCGGAGTCCACCGCGTAGAGGAAGGGGTAGAGCGCCTCGACCCCGCCGTTCTCGACGCCGCTGTCCGGTCGGGTCGTCATCGTCCACCACCTCCTCGAGCAGCCATTCCAGTGTCGGTGCCCGCGGTGTCGGTGCGCGGTAGCACCGCGATCGACTCCCTGGCGTGCACCAGGACCGTGTCGCCCACCGTGGCGTCGACCAGGGCAATGCTCACCTCCTCGACCCCGCTGCCGGTGTCGGCGAGGGCGAGGTCGTCCGCGAGCAGCTCCACCAGCACGACCGGAACCGCCTCGTCGGAACAGGTGATGCAGGTGTCGCCGTAACACTGCGCCTGGGTTCCGTCGATGTTCGGTCGCTGTTCGCCACCGCTCATCGCACGACCTCCGGGCCGAGCACGCCGGGCTGCTCGAGGAACACGTGGGCCAGCTCCCACAGGACGTGGTAGAGGGTGACCTGCAGCTCCTTGACGACACGCGGGTCGTCACTGCGCGCCAGCAGCACGTGATCCACCGCCGGGCTGGCGGCGACCGGACCGCCGTCGCCGCCGGCCAGCGCGATGGTCAGCAGACCCCGGGCTGCGGCCACCTCCAGGCCGCGCAGGACCGCGGAGCAGCTGCCGTCGACCGTGACCCCGAGCGCGATGTCCTCTGGCCGCCCCAGCTGGCCGAGCTGATGGGCGAACACCTCCGCCACGCCCTCCCCCGCGGCGATGCCGGTGAGGGTCGCGACGTCGTTGGTGAGTGAGAGCGCGGGGAGCGCCCGCTTGCCGACGATCACCGGGTGGACGAACTCCACCGCGATGTGTTGCGCGTCGGTCGCCGCCGCACCCATGCCGAACACGAGCAGCTTTCCACCTCGGTGGAAGCGCTGCGCCATCTCGTGGCACGCGGCAGCTATGCGCCCGGCGTCCTGAGCGAGCGCTCGTCCAGGCGCTGCTCGGCAGGCGAAGATCTCGTCTGCCGATCGGGCGCCGCTGGTTGTGGTGGGATGCGGCATTTCGGACTCCTTGGGGAGGTTCGTCCAGTGTGCTCCACCACACAACGACCACGCAAGTCCAACGGGCCCACACTTCGGAGTGATCATCACAGGTCTGCGGGGCCTGCCTGGTCAGCGGTGCGGGCGGGTCAGTCCGGCCTGCCCGGCACCGCGGGAGAGCACCACCTCATTCGCCGCGGGACGGGTCACGGCCACTTCTTGCTCGGTGTCCGGGTGGCGTCGACCCGGAGGTGACACGACTCAGGGGCCGGTCCCGTGGCGGGACCGGCCCCTGAGGTGGAGCTACCGACTGGACTCAGAAGTCCATGCCGCCACCCATGTCGGTGGCCGGCGCGGGTGCACCGTGCTTCTCCGGCTTGTCCGCGATCACAGCCTCGGTGGTGAGGAACAGCGCCGCGATCGACGCCGCATTCTGCAGCGCGGACCGGGTGACCTTGGCCGGGTCGATGATGCCGGCCTTGATCAGGTCCTCGTACTCGCCGGTGGCCGCGTTGAGCCCGCTGCCGAACTGCAGGCCACGGACCTTCTCGGCCACCACGCCGCCCTCGAGGCCGGCGTTCATCGCGATCTGCTTCAGCGGAGCCTCGACCGCCACCTTGACGATGTTGGCACCGGTCGACTCGTCACTCTCGAGATCGAGCTTCTCGAACGCGACGGCACCGGCCTGCATCAGGGCGACGCCACCGCCGGCAACGATGCCCTCCTCGACGGCAGCCTTGGCGTTGCGCACCGCGTCCTCGATGCGGTGCTTGCGCTCCTTGAGCTCGACCTCGGTCGCCGCTCCGGCCTTGATCACCGCAACACCGCCGGCCAGCTTGGCCAGCCGCTCCTGCAGCTTCTCGCGGTCGTAGTCGGAGTCGGTGTTGTCGATCTCGGCGCGGATCTGGTTGACCCGGCCCTGGATCTGCTCGGCGTCGCCGCCGCCCTCGACGATCGTGGTCTCCTCCTTGGTGACCACGACCTTGCGGGCCTTGCCCAGCAGCGACAGGTCGGCGTTCTCCAGCTTGAGACCGACCTCCTCGCTGATGACCTCGCCACCGGTGAGGATGGCCATGTCGCCCTGCATCGCCTTGCGGCGGTCACCGAAGCCGGGAGCCTTGACGGCGACCGACTTGAAGATGCCGCGGATCTTGTTGACCACTAGGGTCGCGAGGGCCTCGCCCTCGACGTCCTCGGCGATGATCGCCAGCGGCTTGTTGGACTGCATGACCTTCTCCAGCAGCGGGAGCAGGTCCTTCACCGACGAGATCTTCGAGCTGACCAGCAGCACGTAGGGGTCGTCGAGCACGCACTCCATGCGCTCGGGGTCGGTGACGAAGTACGGCGAGATGTAGCCCTTGTCGAAGCGCATGCCCTCGGTGAGCTCGAGCTCGAGACCGAAGGTCTGGCTCTCCTCGACGGTGATGACGCCTTCCTTGCCGACCTTGTCCATCGACTCGGCGATCAGCTCGCCGATCGCGGGGTCAGCGGCGGAGATCCCGGCAGTGGCCGCGATCTGCTCCTTGGTCTCGACCTCCTTGGCCGACTGCAGGAGCTGCGACGAGACGGCCTCGACGGCTTTCTCGATGCCGCGCTTCAGCGCCATCGGGTTGGCGCCGGCGGCCACGTTGCGCAGGCCCTCACGGACCAGCGCCTGGGCGAGCACGGTGGCGGTGGTGGTGCCGTCACCGGCTACGTCGTCGGTCTTCTTGGCGACTTCCTTGACGAGCTCGGCCCCGATCTTCTCCCACGGGTCCTCGAGCTCGATCTCCTTGGCGATCGACACCCCATCGTTGGTGATGGTGGGCGCGCCCCACTTCTTCTCGAGTACGACGTTGCGGCCCCTGGGGCCGAGCGTCACCCTGACGGCGTCGGCGAGCTGGTTCATCCCGCGCTCGAGACCGCGACGGGCTTCCTCGTCGAACGCGATCATCTTGGCCATTGCGGTGTGGTCCTCCAAATATGGGCGCCGCAGGTCATCCCGCGGCAGGACGCTGTTCTCCGCCTGCCAGGCGGACGGTGTTGTCGCCTGCGAGGCGGTTCTGAGTGCTCTGGCCAGGCTCGGTGCCCGCGACGGACGTCCGGCTCATGCACCGGACTCACCGTCCCGACCTCAGTTGGTCTGGCACTCGGCAATGCCGAGTGCCAACTCCGTGTTTAGCACTCGCACCCCGCGAGTGCAAGCGGCGGACACCCTCAGCGGGTAGGGACGGTCAGGTCATCGGGCAGCGGCCGACCCTCGTCGCCGACCCCGATGCTGGGGCTGGTGGTCACCGGCCCCCCGCCATCACCCCCGTCGTCCCCGCCGGCCAGCGCGAGCACGACGACCAGCGCGAGACCGAGCAGCGCGAGACCGATCGCGGCCGGGACCGCCCACACCCTGCCACCCCCGCGGACGGCGAACGGGGCCGGCTGGGCGGGCAGCGGGTCGCGCAACCGCACCGGGTGAGCGGGCCACTGCGTGGTACCGGCCCGCTGGACGGTACCGGGCGTCTGATCCGGCCAGGGCGGGACACCCGTCGAAGGGACGCTCGCCGCGGCAGCGGAAACCGGGACCCGCGGGGTATCGGCCGCACGGGGGGAGCCCTCAGCGGGGTGCCGCAGCAGTGGCGGGCTGCCGGGGCGAGCAGCTGACGTCAACGCCGTGCGGGCGGCGGAGAGCAGCTCGCGGCAGTTGGGGTAGCGGGCCCGCGGGTCCTTGGCCATCCCGCGCCGGAGCACGCCGTCGATCGCGGGGGGCAGCATCACCAGCGAGCTCACCGCGGGCACCTCGCTCCCGAGGTGGCCCTGGATCACCTCCGGCACCTTGCCTCGGAACGGTGGCCGGCCGGTGAGGCAGGCGAATATGACGCAGCCCAGCGCGTACTGGTCGGTGCGCGGGTCGACGGGCTCGCCGCGCAGGTGCTCCGGGGCGGCGTAGGTCGGAGAGCCCAGGAAGTCCCCCGACGAGGTGCGGTGACCGGTGGCGCCCCGCCGGGTCAGCCCGAAGTCGGCCAGGTAGACGTGCTCCACCCCAGCCGACTCGCGGGAGGTCACCAGCACGTTCGCGGGCTTGACGTCCAGGTGCACCAGCCCCCGGCCGGCCAGCATCTCCAGCGCGTCGGCCACCTGGCCGAGCAGGATGAGGGTGCGGGCCGGCGAGATCGGGCCGCCGGAGATCAGACTCGCCAGGTCGGAGCCGTCGACGAAGCGCATCGCGATGTAGAGCAGCCCGTCGACCTCGCCGAAGTCGTAGAGCGGCACCACGTGCGAGTGGTCGACGGCCGAGGTGTTGCGGGCCTCGTCGACGAAGCGCTCGCGGAACTCGGCATCCCCGGAGAGGTGCTCGGCGATCACCTTGAGCGCGACCTGGCGACCGAGCCGGACGTCGGTCGCCCGGTACATCACGGCCATGCCACCCTTGCCGATCACCCCGTCCACCCGGTAGTGACCGAGGCGGCGCCCGGTGAGATCGGCAGACACGCCTCCGGAGCCTAGCGCCCGGCACTGCTGCCGCGGGCCCGGCACGGCCGGGGCTCGGGGCGACGCGGTTCGGTGCACCGGGCACGATGCGCGGGTGCCCAGCTCGCAGAGTCTGCGTTCCGTCCAGGAGCACCGCGACGTGGTGGCCGCGCTGCTGCCCGCCACGCCGGTGGTCCGGCTGCCCCTGGCGCGGTGCGCCGGCCTGGCCCTGGCCGACTCGGTGACGTCCCCGCTGCCACTGCCCCCGTTCGACAACTCGGCGATGGATGGTTACGCGGTGCGCGCCCTTGACGTCGCCGGCGCCCGGGAGGACGCGCCGGTCGAGCTTCCGGTGGCCGAGGACCTGCCCGCGGGGCGCACCGACGGACCGCCGTTGCAGCCGGGCACCGCGCATCGGATCATGACCGGGGCGCCGATGCCTCCCGGGGCAGACGCCGTGGTGCCGGTGGAACGCACCGACGGGGGGCGGCACCGGGTACGGATCGCCGCCCCGCCCGACCCCGGCGCGCATGTCCGCAAGGCCGGGGACGACGTCGCCACCGGAGACGTGGTGCTGCCGGCCGGCACCCTGCTCGGCCCGGCGCAGCTGGGTGTGGCCGCCGCCGTGGGGTGCGCCGGGCTGCCGGTGCACCGCCGGGTGCGGGTGCTCGTGCTCTCCACCGGCTCCGAGCTCGTCCCGCCGGGGCAGCCGCTGCAGCATGGGCAGATCTACGAGTCCAACGCGACGCTGCTCGCGGCCGCAGTACGCGAGGCCGGCGGCGAGGCGGAGCAGCTGCACTTCGTGCCGGATGACGCGGCCGCCCTGGACGCCACGCTGGCCACGGCGCTGGCGCAGCGGCTCGACGGCGTGGACCTGCTGGTGACCTCCGGCGGGGTGAGCGCGGGCGCGTACGAGGTGGTGAAGGACACGATGGCCGGGCGTGGGGTGGAGTTCTGCACGGTGGCGATGCAGCCGGGCGCTCCGCAGGGCGCCGGGACCTACCGCGGGGTGGCGGTTGCCGCGCTGCCCGGCAACCCGGTCAGCGCGTCGGTGTCGTTCGAGGTGTTCGTGCGTCCCGCACTGCGGGCCGCGATGGGCCTGCCCGCGCAGCGGCCGCGGGCTCGGGCCCGGCTGACCGAGAGCCTCGACTCCCCCGCCGGTCGACGCCAGTACCGTCGCGGCGCTCTCGACCTCGCCGCAGCCGCGGTGACCCCGGTCGGCGGAGCCGGCTCCCACCTGCTCGCCGCGCTGGCCCGGTCAGACTGCCTCATCGAGATCGACGAGCACACCACCCGAGTGGACGCCGACACCGAGGTCGTGGTGCTTCGGGTCCGGGAGGTTTGAATGCACCGCTCCGTCCCGTCGCCCCGTCACCTCGCCACCCTGGTCCGTGCCACCGTCCCACCGATGCACCGCGCCGGGCGCCCCTTCGTCGTCGGTTCGGCCCTCGCCACCCTGCTGCTGCGCCGGACCACCCGCCGCGCCGGCACCGTCGGGGCGATCGCGACTGCGGCGCTCGCGTGGTTCTTCCGCGAGCCGCACCGCGTGCCGCCCGGCCGTCCCGGCGTCGCGGTTGCCCCCGCCGACGGCACCGTGAGCACCGTCGGTGCCGCGCCGCCACCCGCGGAACTCGGGCTCGGCACTGCACCGCGCCCCCGGGTCAGCGTCTTCCTCAACATCCTCGACGTGCACGTGCAGCGCATCCCCCTCGACGGCGAGGTGACCAGGGTGGCCTACCGCCCCGGCGCATTCCTCTCCGCCGACCTCGACGAGGCCAGCGACGTCAACGAGCGCAACAGCCTGCTGCTGCGCGGCACCGGCGGCGGGCACGAGCTCGCGGTGGTGCAGATCGCCGGTCTGGTGGCGCGGCGGATCGTGTGCACCGCGCGCGAGGGCGATGCGGTGCAGGCCGGTCAGACCTACGGGCTGATCCGGTTCGGTTCCCGGGTGGATCTGTACCTCCCGGCGGGCAGCGACGTGCTGGTGCGCCCCGGGCAGCGCACGATCGGCGGCGAGACGGTGCTGGCGACCCTCCCGGACCCGGCGGGCCCAGGTTCGGTGGGCCCAGGTTCGGTGGGCCCAGGTTCGGCGGGCTGAGCCGTGGCCACCGCACCCTCGCGCGTGCGCCTGCTACCGAACGCGATCACGGTGCTCGCGCTGTGCGCCGGTCTGTCGGCGGTGCAGTTCTCGCTGGGCGGCAATCATCCGGCCGCCCTCGGCGCGATCACGCTGGCGGCGCTGCTCGACTCGCTGGACGGGCGGCTCGCCCGGCTGCTCGACGCCACCTCCCGGATCGGCGCGGAGCTGGACTCACTCGCCGACTGCGTCTCCTTCGGCGTCGCGCCGGCGGTGGTGCTGTTCATCTGGGTGCTCAACGAGTACCGCATCGGTTGGCCGGTCGCGCTGGTGTTCGCGGTGTGTGTGGCGTTGCGCCTCGCGCGGTTCAACACCCTGCTCGACGACGAGGAGGCACCGCCGTTCGCGCGGGAGTTCTTCGTGGGCGTGCCGGCCCCGGCCGGTGCCCTGCTCGCGCTGCTCCCACTGGCGCTGACCCAGCAGCTCGGCGGGGGCTGGTGGTCCACACCGCTCGCCGTCGCGAGCTGGACGGTGGCGATCGGGCTGCTCATGGTGAGCCGGGTGCCGACACTGTCGGCCAAGACCCTGCGGGTGCCGGCCCGGTCCATCGCGCCGCTGCTGGCGCTGGTCGCGGGGCTGGCGGCGGCGATCGTGACGTTCCCCTACGTCGCTCTCGCCCTCGCGCTGCTGCTCTACCTCGGGCACCTGCCCTACGCCATGTACCGCTACCACTGGCTCGCGCGGCACCCATCGGCGTGGGAGGTGCCGGCCA
>DASQWR010000169.1:0-8735 GCA_035640155.1 Pseudonocardiaceae bacterium | reverse complement strand
GGCGGCCTCTGGATATTCGAGACGGCTTAAGGCGGTCGCCTCGGCCACAAGCGTTGTTGCCTCAACGGCCGCCCGACCGCTTTCCCCGACCACCACCGCGCGCTGCTCGTCCGGCGGGATGCCTATCGCCGTGACCGCCCCGTACTGGAGCATCTTGAGCCCGTCGTTGGGCTGCCCGTGCTCTACGGTGGCGGTCCCGGCGTATTTCAAGATCAGAGCTTGCAGGTAGGTGTCACCGGCTTTAATGGCCAGCTCGAAGCTGTAGGCGTAGTGGACCATCGCCCGGTCGTAGAGACCGGCGTCGAACCCGGCCCATCCCGCCTCAATGTGCAGCTCCGCCACCGCCACCATCAGCGCCTTCCGGACCGACTCGGGGCCGGAGACGTCCAGCAGCCTGTTCGCCCAGGCCGCTGCGGCGCTGAGCACCTCCGGGTCGGACACCGAGGTGTTGCCGGCTTCGCCGAGCCGCCGGGTCAACTCCCGCACCTGCGCCACATGCACCCCCGACAGCCGAGACGGCAGCGGCACCGGCGACAAACCGGGCAGCTCGACGTGCTCCAGTAGCTCGGCCAGCCTGGTGAGCGGGTGGTAGGCCACGGCGGCGATCGGACCCAGCGCGATCAGATGGCGGCGCAGCATCTCAGCAACCTCTTCGGGGCTGGCGACCGTGCCCTGTCCACGGTAGGCGCTGTGCTCGCCGTAGGAGAGGCCCATCAGCTCACGGGGTATGCCCAGGCCGTCGCAGATGCGCTCCAGCACAGTCACGTCCCGCACCCGGCGACCCTTGAGGATCTCCGACACCTCGGACTGGGACTGGTCGGTCAAGGCGGCCATCTGCCGCTGGGTGAGCCCGGCGCCCTTGAGCACCCGGTACAGCTCGGTGATGTCGCGCTCGGCCAGCACCGGGCGCACGTCATCGCGGCGGTAGAGCGCGGGATCGACGGGCTGCGCTGGATCATCCGCCGGGCTCGCGCCGGGCTCTGCCTGGTCCGACTTCGCGTTCAGGTTGTGCGCGTGTCCGTAGCTCATCGTCACCCGCTTCCCTCGGTAGTGTGCGAGCGGTCACAGTAGCGCCTCCTACCCCGTTAGGGTGAAACTCCGGCGCTACCGACGATCCGCCGAGCGCGGCTCCAGCGCCGCCCACAGCAACCGGCGGTGACTTGGTGGCGAGCGGCTGCCAGGCCACGGACGCCCCGCCGCGCTGGATCGTCGGGGGAGTGCCGCTCGCCGGCCTTGGCCGCACTGTGCGGGGCCGCACATGAAATGGGTACATAGAGCGTGACTTAGTAACATGTGCCTGCTGTGCGAATACCACCACACCATCGTGCATCGCCAGGGCTGGCATATCCGACTCGACAGCCGCGGCCTACCCGAATTCCTCCCCCCAAAGGCCATCGACCCCGCACGCCGACCACTCCACGCCCCACTCCGGCAGTAAAGCTTCAGGTGACGAGTGGGCTCAGCGTCGCCATCTTGACCAGAGAACCCGCCGTTCCCACGGTGGAGGTGTTCCGCAGCTCCACCCGCAGGCGATGGCCAATCCGGGCGAGCGGTGCCAGATCGACTGGCTCCGCGATTTCCATCAGCATCAGCTCCCGCAGGTGCGGCAGTGTGGCCAGCGGCGCGAGTTCCACGGCGGGGAAGTCTCGCAACCACACCCGCGTCAACGACTGCATCGTAGCCAGCGGTGCCAGATCGGTGATGGGGCAGTCAGCCAGGTTGATTTCCTGCAGCGAACTTCCGGCGAGCGGGTCGAGCGATATGGCTGTCGGCACCCTCCATACGTCAAGCTCCTCAAGCCGGTCCAGGACGGGTGCCACGGCAGCAAGACCATCGGTGAGCGGCGCATCGTCGATGCCCAATCGCGTGAGGTGAGGGAGCCCGATGAAGGCTCGTAGGTCGCGGAGATGCTCGGCGTCTCGCAAGTACACGTACCTCAGGTGGGAGGCTGACACCAGCGCCGACACCGACAACGCAGTGCAGCCGTTCAGGACCACCCCTGTCAGCGAAGGGCAGTGAGCAAGGAACGACAGGTCGTGCCCGCCATCAGGAAGGTCGACAGCCAAGCGCCCTACCGGTGCGGAGCTGCCGGTGCACCCAGCCCGGCGGCAGCAGGTCGACGAGCGGGTCGGCGACCCCGGCGAGCAGCTGGTCGGGCTGCGGCAGTGGGCGGTCGGCGTAGCTGCGCAACCGGAGCAGGAACGGCACACAGCCGTTCCAGCCGGCGAGCGGCCCGGAGAACCCGCTGCGGGCGGCCGTCACGGCCAGCCACTGCAGCAGCGTCGTCTTGCCCGAGCCGGCGTCCCCGCGCAGCGGGGTCCGCGGGCCCTCGGCGAGTGCCGCCTCGGCCCGAAGGCTGCTGCTGCCCGGCGCGCTGCGGCGCCCGTCGGCAAACCAGCGCTCGTCGGGTCGATCGCTGTAACTCCGTCGACGGGAGTCAGTGCTGACCTGCAAGCTCAGGTACGCGACGCTGACCAGCGCGGGGCCGGTAAGGTCGCACGTCGATCCTGAACTGCTCCAGCTCGTCGAGCGTCTCGCTGACGTGCGCGAGGTAGCGGGCGCGGACTGGCCTACCTCCGCGCATAATCTCATCGCACGAATGCAGTTCACAAACCTTCGTTCTTCTTAGTAGCACTAGGGCCTGTTCCGAAGCACCTCACGCCGAAGGGCGTATAGAAACCCTGTTGCCCGGCGCCATCTGCCATGCATGCCGTTCCGAAGCACCTCACGCCGAAGGGCGTATAGAAACGAACCTGCTCGTTGGCCCAGGGGTCTTTGGTCACGTTCCGAAGCACCTCATGCCGAAAGGTGTGTACTGTAGAAACGGTCATTCGCCGTCGTGGCGGTTCGCGCCTCCAGCCGCCCCAACACGGCCCGTGATCGACACTCCAGTGCCTGGCCACCTGCCGCAGCTCGATCACGTCCAGCCGTCACGCTCCGGATCCACACCTGCTGACGAGCGACTGCGACATGCCCCAGCTCCGTCGCTCCCTGTACCTGCGTCGCCCAGCCTTTCCGGTCGGTGCAGCCTTCCGGGCGGTATGGTGTCCGCGCAGTAACAGGTACGTCGGGGGCCTGCCGAGCGGAACAGATCAGACCAGAGGCTGCCCGAAGGAGCGGGGGGATCAACGGCGTGCAGGTCGACCTTGTGCTGCTGTCGCTCGGCGGCGTGCAGCGGTTCATCGGTGAGTCGTGCAGCACCACCGACGTGGCCGGCGCGAGCGAGATCATCCAGCGGTTGGTCAGGCTCGCCGCCCGAACTGCGCACAACCGGCTCGACTGCGCAGCCGCGCCGTGCGGGCTGATCTTCCCTGCTGCTCCCGACGCCCCGAGTGTCACCAACAAGATCGCATTTCTGGCCTCGGAGGGGACCGGACCAGAGATCGCCCGAGCCGTCGCGGTGGAGGTCGGGCGGGACTGGCGGGCCCTGCTCGAGCAGACCTTCGACACCAAAGACCCGCCGGGTACTCCCGGCTTGCCCGACCTGGCCTGGGTGAGTGTCACCGGCCCGGTCGTCGACGGTGCTTACGGTGATCTCTGGGAGGCCGCGCAGCGCGAGATGGTCGGCCGGCGCCGCGCGCGGGTGTTCGAGCCGGTCGAAATCCCGCAGCAGAAACTGTCTGGGCAGTCGCCTGGATTACCGGCCGTCACCGCGCCACGTGGCTCGCTGCCCCATGAACAGGACGAAGCGCTGTCCGCGGCGGGGTGGGCGAAGCGACGGGCGGGCAGCCAGCGTTTCCCCTCCACGGTGAGCATTGCGTCGTCGGCGTTCCGGAGCCGGCTGCTGGAACGGGCGGGCGCCGACTCCGTTGTCGGCGCGGAGCTGCTCGGCACAGTGCGGGAGCTGACCAGGGCACTGGATCGGCTCCACGTGCACACCGACCGCTCGACGCTTCGGTCGGTGCCGACCCCCACCGGTCTGGAGCCCCTTGCCGGTCGTCTCGGCGCCTGGGTGACTCCCGAGAGGTGGGACGTCGCGAGGCTGGCCCGGGAGTACGGCATCACCCCGGACGAGCAGGTCGTGAACGCTGGTCGTAAGGCGGCCAGCGCACTCGCGGCAGTGGCCCGGAAGGCCGGTGTTCCAGCGCCGAGTGCGTACTTCGCGATCGTCGTGCAGGACCTCGATCAGCTCGGCCGGGCGCTGGGACGCTCAGCCCGTGATCGCGATGGCCGCGAGCGACCATAGGGCTGGACCCGCGGCTGGCTGCGTTCCACCGAGCCGACGGGGTGGCGCACTACCAGGGCCATGAGCTCCCGTCCGGGCTCCGGCGAGGGAGCCCCGGTCGAGCGCCCAATGACGTGTCCTCGTCGGCACCGTGGTTGTGCTGATCAACCCATGGCCGTTTCCACTTGTCAACAGCGCAGGGCGGAGAGGCACCTGCGGAGAGAACTGCACAGCGGTACCACACTGTGACTTGTCGATACCACCGGCAGTCAGGCGCAAGATGGGGGTGTGGACACGCGCGAGGCGGCCAGCCGGCGGTACGGCGAGCACCTGACCGACCCCGACCTGCTCGCTCTCGCCGGGGGCCGGGCCGACCAGGTGCCGGTGCTGCGGCGGGAGCCCACCCTGGTCCTGGACCTGCTCGACCGCCCCGCCGTGGCCGATGCCGTTCTCATGGGCCGCCGCGAGGAGCCGGGGCAGTTCAGCTACCTGTCGCCGTTCCTGGTGTTCGCTGCGGCGGTGCACCGGACGAGCAACGCGCTCATCGGCACCTCCTACGTCACCGACCGCACCGGTCCCCGCGCCCGGGTGCCGGTCTTCGACGGGCCGGTGCTGGCGGCCTTCGCCGCCGAGCCGGAGCACCGCCTGTTCCTCGCCGAGCTGCTGACCTCCTACGCGAGGTTGGCGTCGGGTGCCGTGTGGCGACGCAGTCAGCGCGGCTGGCGGCGGCAGCGGTGGGACGAGCTCGACCTGCCGCACCTGGCCGCCCTGCTCGAGACATTGCCCCCCAATCAGCAGCCGGGTGTCTGGCGGCGCATCGGTGACGGCGCCCTTTTCCTGGCCGGAATGTTCCCCGAGTACGCCGAGCGGTCGCTCGGCCTGGTCGAGGTGGCCCGGCTGCAACGCGCCACCGGTCTACGACTTCGCACCGCCGAGGGAACCGTATCGGAACTACTCGAGGAGCTAACGGGCCGGGCCTATCAGCGAGTCGGCGGCAGCGTGCCGCGCGCGGTCGTCACGTCACCGCGGTCGGCCCGGCGGGTGCTCACGCTCGTCGCTGACCGGTACCTGTTCCCCATGGGAGCCAACTGGCTGCCCGCTCCCGGTGCCTGACTCTCGACACGGGAGGGCCGCGCCGCGCAGCCCGAAGCCGTTTAGCTACAGCCTTTCGGGCAGCTCCTCCTTGTACTCGGGAAAGTAGCCGGAGATGACGTCCAGCGAAAACTCGGACATGATGGAAGAGGCAGGCTCTCGCTCCAAGAGGAAGACGAAAGACTCCCGCACCACCCTCTCGAGATCGTCTTCGGGAAGGTGCAGCTCATCGATGAGGCTCTCGGGCACCGTGACGTGATGGCTGGTCTCGAGATCCTCGTCGCGGACCTGGACCTCGAACTCGCGAGGCCCCATGGAAGTGACCGTGATGTCGGCCATGGTGTGGGTTACCTTTCTCAGCGTCGGTCAAGCAGCTCCTGGGCGTTCACGGCTCCTCCAGCCGGTACACCCGTCGGGCATTGCCAGCGCCCACCAACTCGGCGACGCGCACCGCATCCGCCTGCGACCAGTCCCCGGAGGCGACCCACTCGCCCAGCACCTCGGTCATCGCCCGGCGCCACAGCACCGCCCGAGATAGTGCAGCTCGGGCGGCCCCCACGCATCGGACGAGAAGAGCGCCTTGCCGAACCGGGCCACCTCCAGCGACTCCCCCACGAGCGCCCGGCTGCGGGCACCGGTGTGGGTTCACCGCCAGCCCGACATCGAGGTAGACGTGCGGGAAGACCGCGGCCAGGTACCCGGCGGTGCGGTGGTAGGGGTAGCAGTGCAGCAGCATCACGGCCACGCCGCGGTCCTGGACGCGGCGCAGGAACCCGGTCATCAGTGAGGGGTCGCAGCGGTGCAGGGTCAGGTCGGGGTCGCCGTAACCGACGTGGAACTGCAACGGCAGCCTGCATTCCACCCCCACCCACAGCAGATGGCGCAGCAGCACGGGGTCGATCAGGCGCTTCTCCCCACCCTCCCAGCGGCGCAGCCACCGCCCCGCGGCGCGCCGAACCTCGGCCGCATCCGGCGGCTCCGGGTCGAAGTCGAGGCCATGCCGGTAGGCGATCACGGACTTCAGCCCGGCGGCGTGCCGGGCGCGCCCGTCGAGCGCGGTCGCGAACGCCTCGGCGAACCCCGCCGCCCCGGGGGCTGCCCCGGCCACCTCCTCGGCGACCGACTCCAGCCGCACCACCTCCGCGACACGGGCGCCGCAAGCCCGTGCCATCGACGCCGGCCCGAGGATCTCCTCCGCGCGGTAGCCGGTCTCCACCAGGAACCACCCGGTTCCGCTCGCGGTGAGGAACCGGCGGGCGACCTCGCCGGCGCCGAGCTCCCGCCGCCGGGCGAGGTAGGTCACGGCATCGGTGTGCGGGGGCAGCTCGAGTACCGGAGCGCACCAGCGGCGGACAGCGAAGCCGAGCTGGGAGTCCAGGTGACTGGTCCCGGGCGGCGCCGGCCACGCGGACTCGGTCAGGCCCGCAGCGAACCCGGCGGAGTCCAGATCGGCGGTCGCCGCACCGTGGACGTGGTGATCCACCAGACGCAGGGCTGCAACGGCCGCACCCAGCGAGTCGGCAGCCGTGGCCGACGCTCTCCGTGGCACAGGCCACGCCCCCGCTATGCCACCGCCGTGGCGCGGGCGGCGAGCTCGATGGTCGCGCGCATGAACGCGGGCAGGTCGTCCGGCCCTCGCGAGGAGACGAGGTTGCCGTCGACGGCTACTTCGGCGTCCTTCCATTCGGCTCCCGCATTGCGCAGATCGTCGGCGATCGACGGGGCTGACGTCACCACCCGCCCTCCCACGATGCCTGCGGACGCGGGGACCCAGCCGGCGTGGCAGATGAAGGCGATCGGCTTGTCCTGCTCGTTCAGGTCACGCACCAGGCGCAGGACGGCCTCGTCGGTTCTCAGCTTGTCGGGCCCGTAGCCGCCGGCGATCACGATCAAGTCGAGGTCGTCGGCGAGCAGGTCGTCGGCTGCTTGCTCGACGTCGAGCCGCTGGCCTTTCTTGCCCTCCACGGTCTCGCCCGCGGTGGTGCCGATGACGCCGACGACCGCTCCGGCCTCCCGCAGGCGGTAGAGCGGGTAGAGCGCCTCGATGTCCTCGAACAGCGGGCCGACCATGACGGCGGCGCGTCGACCCTCGAGCGGCTTGTCCTCAAGGTGGGTCATGGCGTTCTCCTCTCGTGCCCTACAGCGCCGCTTCCACACAGGTGACGCCCTCGGGGCCGACCGTCGCACCGTGGGACGTGCCCGGGTCGACGTCGAGGCGGTCACCGGGGTGCAGCTCGAAGTCACCCTCGTCGGTGTGGAAGGTGATGCGCCCGGACGTGCAGTACAGCCGCTTGTGGTAGCTGTGAGCATGCCGTTCGTAGCCGGTGCCGGCTCCGTTTGACCACGTCTGCGGTGCGTGCCCCTGGTCCCGGAACTGCTTCTCCACGTCCGCCGTCGTCGGCGGATTCGTGCCGTCGAAGGCCACCCGCTGAGCACCCATCATCTTTCCGCGTTGTGGAAGAGCGGACGAGTTGCCACCGCCAAGGCGGCTAGGTCGAGCGTGACCGCGACCGGCTCGGTCAGCACGAGCGGGTGACCCGGGTCGACGCGCGCCACCTCGACGTAATGGTCCCGCTTCAGGCGGTAGACAACGGCACTGGGACCAGCATCACCCAGCTCGACCCGCAGGTAGTGGGGGATCCCGGCCTGCGCGTAGAGCTGCGGCTTGACCGCTCGGTCGACCATTGCGTTGCCCCGGCTTGTGATCTCCACGACCAGGACCACGTCCGCCGCGTCATACACCGTCAGGTCGAGGCCGGGGACGGCGACCACCGCTAGATCCGGGATCAGGATCTTGCCGGGACCCACCCGGACGTTGATCGCCTCCAGCACCTCGAGCCCGACCGGCACCACAGCGTCGAGGGCGGCTGCGAGCCGGAACGACAGCCGCTGGTGACGGCCGCGTGCGCTCGGACTCACCAGCAGAGCTCCATCTAGCAGCTCGATCCGCCGGTCCACCGGCAGCGCGAGGAACTCCGCCTCGGTCCACGGACCGGCGTGTTCGAACACCTCGGGAACGGGCGCGGCCATAAAGACGTCACCTCCGCACTGCTCGTCCTGCACATAGTGGCATCCTCCCGGCTCACCTCGACATTCCTGTTGCCCTCCGGGGGCGGGGGCTGTGTGAGAAGCTTGACCGACGATGTGTCGCTCCGGGTCCGGGAGCGGCTGGCTGCCGCGGGCCTGCTGGCCCCGACGGGTCCGCCTCGGCCCAGGCCCGCCGAGGACGACCTCACTCGCGCACGGCACCGGGCCGGCCAGGGTCACCAGCTTGCGGACCTGGTCCGCGACGGCCGCGCGTGAGGCGTAGGAGCGCTGAAGCTGGATCGGTGCGCGATCAGGGCAGCGCGGTGAGGGCACGCTGGAAGGCGTCGTGGACCTCGTCGTTGAACAGCACGAAGCGTGCCTCGCGCACCGACGTCGCCGTCTGGTGCACCGTGCCGAGCGCGATCCGCGCGGCATCGTCCAGCGGCCACCC